>NZ_GL987993.1:66944-98705 GCF_000158195.2 Fusobacterium mortiferum ATCC 9817 | reverse complement strand
CCGGTATTAGCATTCGTTTCCAAATGTTGTCCCAGACTGCAGGGCAAGTTCTTTACGCGTTACTCACCCGTCCGCCACCATCACCCGAAGGATCAAGTAGACTTGCATGTGTTAAGCATTCTGTCAGCGTTCATCCTGAGCCAGGATCAAACTCTTCGTTCAATCTATATAACTCAGTAAAATTTACTGATTGTTTTACACCAATTTATTGTTGTGTTTGCATTAATTGTCTTTCTCTATTCTGTTGTTAATGTCCTTATTCATCAGTGCCGCTCTCTCGCGGACAAGATATATATTATCACAAATAATATTTTTCGTCAATACTTTTTTTTAAAAATTTATAAAATTTTAATTTTTATAAAAAAGGCATTAAATAAGCCGGGTTTTGTATATGTTAATTATTTATCTAGAATTATAATCTCTTATAATTTCAAGCAACTTACCCTGAAAGCTGGACGAGCAACCCTTAACCTTTCCTATTTAGTCTTGCTCCAGAGGGGGTTTACCTAGCTTCTTTAGTTTCCTAAAGAACTGGTGGTCTCTTACACCACCTTTTCACCCTTACCAAAATGGCGGTCTATTTTCTGTGGCACTTTCCTTAAAGTTTCCTTTAGCAGCCGTTAGCTGCCCTCTTGCTCTGTGGAGCCCGGACTTTCCTCTCCTTAAAAATTTAAGCAGCAATTAACTTTAATACCTTTTTTATTTAATTATTTTCTTCTACTTACTATTTCCATTTCTTCTTTAAAACTCTTTTTATATTTTACCATAAGTATTCTTATAATCATAGCAAAAATTATAAAAAATATTCCACCCATTATTATAAAGAATTTATTTTCTTTTTCTTCTACTACTTCTTCTTCAACAATTATAGGTTCTTCTATCTTTATCCCAGCAAGTATTTCATCTAAACCATTTAAAATTTCTACTACATATTTATCAGATTTTTTTTCTTTTAAGTATTGTTCATTGATATTTAATAGATTATCTATTTCGCTCTGAACATCCTCAAGCTCTATATCTTTAGTTAATTTTAATTCTACTTTAAATTTCTTCTCATCTAACTTTATTAAATTAAGCATAACTAATTTTTCTGCTTGTTCTGCTACAAATCCATCATCTTCTACAAAACTATTAACATAAATACTAATATTTCTATTTTCACTAATCTCTTTTATCTTATTTTCGATAACATTTTTCTGATTTTCATCAAATATATTTAAATTATCATTTATTTTTCCAAATGATAATAAATTTATTAAAAGAAATCCTAATATCATTAATTTTTTTTTCATTTAGATACTCTCCAATTAGTAATTCTTAAAAACTGGTCCATCATTATAAATTATAACATCTATATCCATTTTTTCAAAGTATGTTTTTAAAAGTTTTACGAAACATTTCTCACTTTCAAAATGTCCTATATCGATTAAACTTAAATTATTTTCTTTGGCATCTAATGCCTCATGATATCCTATATCCCCTGTTATAAATAAATCAACATCTAATTTTTTTACTTTTCTCCAATAACTCATTCCAGAACCATTTACAAGAGCAATTTTTTTTATATTCTTTCTTACATCTCCTACTACCCTTACATTTTCAATTTCTAATTTTTCTTTTAAAAATTTTATATATTCTAATATTGAAATTTCTTTTTCCAATCTATAAATTCTTCCTATTCCACAATTTAAACCATTAATATTTTCATCTATTATTTTAGATTCTTTTATTCCTAATTGTTTTAATATATAATCATTCAATCCATTAAAAGCTGAATCTAAATTTGTATGAAGAGTATATAAATTTATTCTATTCCCTATTAATTTTATTATTTTTCTTCCTAATATTGTAGAATTATCTATACTCTTTACTCCTTTAAAAATCATAGGATGATGAGTTACTATCATATCAACACTATTTTTTATAGCATTATCTATAGCTACTTCAGTAGCATCCAAAGAGATTTGTATTTTTTTTATTTCTCTCTTATTATCTCCAACTAGTAATCCTACATTGTCCCACTCTTCTGCTAAATTTTTAGGAAATTCTTTTTCTAATTCTTTTATTATCTCTTTTGTTATCATAAAAACATCTTTCCTTCCATTGTTGATAAAATTAAAAGAGCTTGTTCAAATATAATATCTCCTTTTCCCTTTTCTATTCCTAATTTTTCTTCAATTTCAAAAATAGAAAATCTTCTCTCTACTCCAAAACCAAAGTAATAATTTAATACCTCTATTTGTCTTGAACTTAATCTATTTTTTAAACTTGAAAACTCTGTTAATTTTTCCATTAATTTTTCTCTCTTATCTATTGCATCTATACTTGGAAGTAAATCTTCTTCTGTTAAGTAAACTTCAGTTTTATCTTCTACCTCTTCATGTTCATGCCCTACTTTTCCAAAATTTTCTCTCTTATCTTTGAAAAAACTTTTAAATTCATTTTTTATATCTGTTATTTTATTATTAATAAATAAAACTATCTCTCTTATTATCCAATATTTTTTATAATTTTCAAAATCTCCATGTTTCTCGCCATTATAATTTTCTATCCCTTTTATAAGCCCCATTGTTCCTTCTTGTACTACATCAAGATAGGCTACTCCTTCTCTTAAATAATTAAAAGCAATAGAAGCAACTAATGGTAAATTTTGAACAATAAAATCTTCTCCTTCTGGATTTTCATTTGGAGTTATACTAGCTATCTCTTCTAAATAATCAATTACACTCTCTTCGCCTAAAATATCTAAATCTTCATCTTCTAATTCTTTTAATGCCAATTTTGAATAATCTAAAACTAACTCTTTTTTCTCTTCTAAAAACTTAAAAAAATCTTCATCATTAAAATATTGCTTTACTACTTTTTTTCAAAATCCATTACATTTATCTTATCCATTTTACACTCCTTTTTAAAACCTAAAAAGAGGCTGACATCAATATTTTTCAGCCTCTCCCCTTTGCTATAGTTATACTTTAAAATCTTCTAATTTTTTTCTTCTACTTGGATGTCTTAATTTTCTAAGAGCTTTTACTTCTATCTGTCTTATTCTCTCTCTTGTTACTTTGAAAATTTTTCCTACTTCTTCTAGTGTTTTAGGTGAACCATCATCTAAACCATATCTATATCTTAAAACTTTTTCCTCTCTACTACTTAAACTATTTAGTACACCATCTAATTGTTCTCTTAATAGTGATCTATTAGTTAATTCATATGGGTTTAACATTTTATTGTCCTCTACGAAATCTCCTAATTCACTATCTTCCTCACTACCTACCGGAGTCTCTAATGAGATCGGATCTTGGTTCATTTCTTGAATAGCTTTTACCTTTTCAACCTCCATTCCAAGTCTTTCAGCTAGTACTTCTGGTGTAGCATCTTTTCCTGTTTCTTGAAGGTATATTCTAGCTTCTTTCTTAATTTTATTGATTGTTTCTATCATATGAACAGGAATTCTTATAGTTCTTCCTTGGTCTGCAATAGCTCTTGTTATAGCTTGTCTTATCCACCAAGTTGCATATGTTGAAAATTTATATCCCTTTGTATATTCAAACTTCTCAACTGCTTTCATAAGTCCTATATTCCCCTCTTGTATTAAATCAAGTAGTTTTAGCCCTCTGTTTGTATGTTTTTTAGCAATACTTACAACTAGTCTTAAGTTAGCTTCTATTAGTTGTTGACTTGCCCATTCATCTCCTTCTAAGGCTCTTTTAGCATATTCTAACTCTTCATCATGACTTAATAAAGGAATTTGTCCTATTTCACGTAAATACATTTTTATAGGCTCATCCACTTTCATATCTCCAGAAAGAGTAAATAAATCATCACTTATATATTCATCATCACCAATATCTTCTAAATCATCAGGATTAAAATGATCAAAGTCATCATCAAAATCATCCAATTTTCCATCTAAAACATCATCAAAATCATCATCATCTAAAAAATCATCTTTTTCAAAAAGGTCTATATCTTCATCTTTGAAGTCATCAAAACTATCTTCATCAAAATTTTCTTCTTCCAATTCCTCTTTTTCTTTTTTCTTAGCTGCTTTTTTAGGAGTTGATTCTTTTGTTTTTTTAGCTTTTGCTTCTTTAGTTTTTATTTCTTTAGCTATTTTTTTGTTTTTATCAATATCTGCTTGTCTTATTATCTCAATTCCTTGGTCCATCATTCCAGTTATTAATTGTTCTATTTTATCAACTGGAAAATCATCTTTAAGTCCATCATTAATCTCTTCATAAGTGATGCACTTGTTTTCCATAGCTTTTCTAACTAAGGCTAGAACCTTTTCATTTTTTATAAACTCTCTCATTATTTGAGCCTCCTCTAAATAACTTATAGATTAATTAATTATCTCTTTAAAATTATCATAAATCTCTTTTATCTCATCAAAACTATTTACTCTACTTAATTTTATCTCTAATTGTTTGATTTTGTTAGTAAGTAATAGCCCTTCTATTAAATCCATACCTTTTACTTTTCTATAACTACTATCTATCTCTTGCTTAAACCAAGATAGAAATGTTTCTGTCAGTAATTCCTCTATTTTTTTATCATTAGAAATATTTTCTATTAATGTACAAATCAATAATTGCCATTGCTCTAACTCTTCTGAAGTTAGCTCAAGATTTTGAGAGAGATTCAAAGTACTATCTTCTCTATCTATCTCTTTATGTTGTATTAAGTATTGAAAAACCTTTTTAGTTAAAGAACCTTTTATATTTTTATCACTAAAGTATTTAAAGTACTCTCTCTTAGCTAATATTAAGAAGAGAGTATCTTTTTCTACTCTATTAATAATTTCCGATTTTTCCCCTATATTTATATTTACTAAATCTTCTTCAAATTTCCTTGATTTTTTTCTATTTTTATCTATTAAAATTTCTTTTAATATATTTTTATCTACATCTATCTCTTTAGAAAGCCTATCTAAATAAAGTGTTTTCTCTAATTCTGTCTCTACACATTGAAAAAATTCTTTAAACCTATTTATAAAATTTTGTTTAGACATCATATTATTTAAGTCATAATCCTTTAAATAATATTTAAACAAAAAATCAAATATCTCAACTGAATTTTTTACACACTTTAAAAAACTCTCTTTTCCAAACTGCTTTAAATATTCATCTGGGTCTTTAGCCCCTTCTAGCTGTAAAATTCTAATATTAAATCCTAAACTTTTAAGGATAAGTCCAGCCCTTTCTGTTGCGGATTGTCCTGGTCCATCTGAGTCAAAAGATAAAATTATATTGGAAGTATATTTTTTTAATAATACTCCTTGCTCTTCTGTTAAAGCAGTTCCTAATGGAGCTAATGCTACATCAAAACCATATAGATATGCTGATAGTACATCCATATACCCTTCCATTAACATAGCATAATTCTTTTTTCTAATTACTCCACTTCTTTCTAAACCATATAAATTTTTTCCCTTTTTGAAAATAGGTGTATCTGGAGAGTTAATATATTTAGGAGTTTCCTTATCTTTTTCTAATGTTCTTCCTCCAAAAGCGATTACATCTCCCTTTATTGAAAAAATTGGAAATATTATTCTATTTCTAAAAGTATCATAATTATTTCCATTATCTCCCTCTTTTATTAATCCTAATTTTAATAAATCTTTGCTTTCATATCCCTTTGATACCAAGTAATCATTTAATTCACTCCATTTATTTGGAGCAAATCCTAATCCATTTTCTTTTATTACTTTAGGATTCAATTTTCTATTTGATAAATACTCTAAAGCTTCTCTTCCTTGATTTGAAAATATACTATTTTTATAAAAAAGATGTGCTTCTTTCATTATCTCATAGTATTTTTCATAACTCTCCTGTTGCTTTAAATTATTATTTTCTAAACTTTTTATGGGGATTGCATATTTTTGAGATAACTCTTCTACTGCTTCTATAAAACTTATCTTTTTATATTGAGAATAGAAAGAAATAGGATTTCCTCCAGCTCCACATACAAAACATTTACATATATTTTTACTTGGGCTTACCATAAAGGAGGGAGTAGTATCAGGATGAAATGGACATAAACCTTTATAATTAGCTCCAGATTTTTTTAACTCAACAAATTCTCCAACAACTTCTTCTATCTTTAGAGAATCTATAAGGAGGTCTATATCTTCTGACTTATATTTCATTTTCTCCCTCCTTTTCATTTTTTATACAGTTTTGTAATCTATTCAGCTCTATAGTATAATACATTTTCCAAAATAAAGCAAATAAAAAATTAATAAAAAAGAGAGTAACCTTTTTAGGTCAATCTCTTTTCTATTTTTAGATATATTTTTTCATATCCTCTTGTGCTTTACTATTTATATAATCTTCTCTTACACTATCTTTTACTTCTTCAAATTTAGCTTTTTTATATTTTATATCCTCAGTTTTATTGAAAATATATACTTTTTCATCTAAAGTTATACTCTCTACTTTATCTTTAGGAGCATCTAAAATATATTTTGCTAAGTTCTCATTATATCCTAATCCTGATATATACCCAGCATTATTTATTTTAAATTTATTAGTTTGAACAACATCTGCTCTACCTTTTCCGATATTTTCAAAAGTTATCTCTTTTGAAGTAAGTTTATTTTTTAACTCTTCTATCTCTTTTTCTTTTGAATTAATAGTTGCTTCTGAAACTTTAGGAATTATTAAGATATGACTAGCTTTTGCTTTTGACTCTTTATCATTTCTATCTTCTATTAAAATCAAGTGATATCCAAATACTGTTTCTACTGGTGTAGGATATACTTTTCCTACTTCTCCTTCAAACACAGCCTTTTGGAAAGGTTCTACCATATCCCCTTTAGAGAACCAACCTAGTTCTCCACCATTTCCAGCACTTGGTCCTTGTGATAACTCTTTTGCTTTTTCCTTAAAATTTTCACTAGTTAATGTTTTTAAAATCTCTTCAGCTTCAGCTTTTGCTTTTACTTTATCTTCAGAAGATGGTTCTATCTTCACTATAGCTATATCTGCTTGTGCACTTGGGAATGTATCATATTTTAGACTATTTTTTTCAAAATAAGCTTTTAAATCTGCATCAGTTGGTTTTATTCCTGATTTTATATTTTCAAATAATCCCTTTTGATATTGAGCAAATTGATAATCTACTGGTAAAGTTTCATCAGCAGTTACCCCTCTTTTCTTAGCTTCATTAGCTATTTTTATTTGAGAGTCATAGTATTTTTTTGCTTCTTCTTTAGCTTGAACTTTATCTAAATTTCCCATAAATAACATATTTAATGTTCTCTTAGCTAAGTCTACATTTGTAATTACAAAACCATCTTTTTCTATCTCAGTTTTTTCAACTAAACCTTGATACTCTTGTGATATATCCTCTATCTTAGCAGATACTTTTATTTTTTCTAAAAGTTTTAAGTACTCTTCCATACCTTTTTGCTCTTTTAGAGATTTTATGATGTCCTCTTTAGCTTCATCTAAACTTTTTTCACTATATAGAGTATTTTTATTTTCATTGTAATTATTCATTATCTCTTCTTCAGTTGGTACTATACCCTCTTGTATTTTTTGGAATGTTTTTTCTATTAACATATTATTTTTTATCTCATTTTTAAAAGTTTTTTTAGTATATCCTTGTACAGCTAACATTCTTTTAAATTGCTCTTTATTTCCAACTGAATTTTCTATTGCTTCATATTGAGCATTTACTTCACTATTTGGAACTTTTAAATTTAATTCCTCTGCTATCTTTAATGTTAAATTTCTATTGATGATATCATCAAAAGCTATTACCTCTATTAAATCCTTGTCTAACTTATCTCCTAGATATCTTGAATATCCTTGAGTTAAGTTTGCCTTTGTTTTTTCTACATCAATTTTTGAAATTTTATCTCCATCTAATTTAAAAGCATAAACATTGGCTCTACTATATGAGCTCTTCATATTCATATATGCTAACATAGCTGATGATGCTATAAATAGTATTGTTATAAACCAAATAAATGGTTTGATATGTTTACGAAATTTTCTTATTGCCATTTTTTCCTCAGCCGAAGCTGTCCCCTTTCTTAGTTGTTTAACCTTTTAGCCTCTTTCTATTTAAAATCTAAACCATATTTTCTTATTTTCTCATAAAGAGTTGTTCTTCCAATTCCTAATAACTTAGATGTTTCTTGTTTGTTCCATCTAGTTTTTTGAAGAGCTATTGCAATTACAACTTTCTCAACATCAGCTAAGCTATAAATCTCTTGCTCTAATATATCTTTTAATGGTCCTACTCCAACTACTGTTTTATTTTCTACAGTATCAGATTTCATTTTGATTTCTAATGGTAAATCTTCTACATCTATTACTTTATCAGTTGAAAGGATAACCATTCTCTCTATCATATTTTTTAACTCTCTGATATTTCCTGGATATGAATATTCCATTAAGTATTTCATAGCTTCTCCTGAAATTACTGGAGTATCTCTATGTAATTCTCTTACTATTTTGTTTAAGAAATAGTTTGCTAGTAATGGGATATCCTCTTTTCTCTCTCTTAGAGGTGGAACTTCAATTGGGAAAGCTGTTAATCTATGATATAAGTCTTTTCTAAATCTTCCCTTTTCTGTCTCATCTTTTAAATCTTTGTTACTAGAAGCTATAAATCTTACATCTACTCTTCTAGTTTTATTTTCACCAACTCTTTTTAACTCTCCATACTCTATTACTTTTAATAATTTAGCTTGACATTTTATATCCATAGCAGAGATATCATCTAAGAATATAGTTCCTCCATCTGCTTCTTCTAAAAGTCCTTTTTTACTAGAGTTAGCTCCTGTAAAAGCTCCTCTCTCATATCCAAATAACTCTCTCTCCATCATTTCTTCTGGAATTGAAGCACAGCTTACAACTATATAGTTATTCTTTCTTCTATCGCTTTTCTTATATATTTCTCTTGCTATTATCTCTTTTCCTAATCCATTTTCTCCAGTAATTAGTACAGCTAGATCACTTTCAGCAACTTTTTCTACTAAGTTTTTAACATCTTTTATTCTTGATGACTGTCCTACTATTTCACTCTCTTCTTCAAGACTAGCTAGCTTCTCTTCTAATTTTCTCTTCTCTTTTAACATTTCTAGATTTTTTAATGCTGGTAGAATTATTCTGTTCATCTCTTTTAATTCTACTGGTTTCATTAAATAGTTATATATATCTGCATTTTTTAATTCTTGTATAGCTGTTTCTGTTTCATCTTCTAGTAATCCTACTATTACAAAATCTTTTCCTAATCCACTTAATTTTCTTTTTGCTTCAGCAAAGTTAAACCAAGTTAAATACTCATCTAAAAGAATAATATCAAAGTCACTCTCTCTTAACATATCAAGAGCATCTAATAAATTATTAAAAGTTATTATTTCATATTGCTCTGATAATTCTTTTCTTATTTGTTTCAAAGTTTCTTTTCTCTCCGAAATTGCTAAAATAGCATTTTTCATATATTACCTCCAATTTTATTTTTATAAATAATCGTATTTTTTGCTTTTATCTTATACATGTATTATAATAGATATTTTGTATTTTTTCAAGACTATTTTTTTTATTTTGCACATTTGCCCATTTTTAGAGCATTTTTACAATACTAATTATTTTGTAAGATTAAAAATATCATTTGTAGTAATAAAAATAATAAAACCAAATAGAATTAGCATACCTACCATGTGTACTCTTTCCTCTATTTTTTTATTTACTCTTATTCCTATCATTTCTAATAGTACAAAAATTATTCTTCCCCCATCTAAAGCAGGCAAAGGAAGTAAATTTAAAACTCCAATATTCACTGAAAGTAATGCCATCAACCAAAATACAATACTTGCTCCTTCTTTAGAAGCTTCTCCTACTACTTTGATTATCCCAATAGGTCCGCTTATCTCTTCACTTTTTACTTTTCCTGTTACTATCATTTTTAACCCTGATAATGTATCAGTTATTATTTTTACGCCACTTTTTAAACTTAATTTAGAAGCCTCTAACATAGTAAATTTTTTAATACTATACTCTGGTAATACTCCTAACATCTCTCTTTTACTATTAGGGTCATATGTCAATGGAACTACTAACTCTTTTATCTCTCCAGCTCTTTCAACTTTCATTGAAACTTTTTCTTTTTTTCCAAGCTTTTTTAAATTATTTCCTATATCACTCCAATTATTAATCTTGTAACCTTCTATTTCAAGTATTCTATCTTTAGGTTGAATATATTCAACTGCTTTTGCCTCTTTAAAAACATTACCTATAATAGCTTTTTCACTTGGAACATATTTCCCATTTGAATATATTGAAATAAACATTATTATAAAAGCTAATAAAAAATTCATAAATACTCCAGCTATTAACACTATAAATCTTGCATAAGCTGGTTTTGAATTAAAGCCATCTTCTACTTTACTATCTACTTCCATTCCCTCTATATTTACAAAACCACCTATAGGAATAGCTCTAAATGAGTATGTTGTTTTCATTGTATCATAGGAGTATACCTGTGGTCCCATCCCTATAGAAAATTCACTTACAGGCATCTTAAAAAACTTAGCTGTCAAAAAATGTCCTAGTTCATGAATAAATATTATAACTCCTAATACTAAAATTGCTATTAGTATATTCATTCTACCTCCATTTATAAAATCTCTTTAACTAATGTATAAATCTCTTCTCCTATTTCCTCTATCGTTTTTAATCTCTTATTCTCTACACATTTTATCTCTTGCCAATTATATTTTTTAGCTATGTCACAAGCATTATCATAAGATTTCTTTAAATAAGAGGTATCTTTTTCATGTATATCTTTTTTCTCCTCTCCAGTTATCTTATTTTTCCTTGCTTCCATCAATTTTACAGCCATCTCTGTTGGCATATTTAAAAATATTACTAAATCTGGTTTAGGAATCCCCATCTTATTATACTCTAAGTCCTCTAACCAACCTAGATACTTAGATTTTTCATCTATATTTTCTATTTTTGATGCCTGATGTACCATATTGGAAGTAGTATATCTGTCTGTTACAATTATACCTCCAGCATTGTAAAAACTTTCCCAATCCATCTTATATGAAGCATATCTATCTATTGCAAACATTGTAGATACTGGATATGGATTTACATTTAGAGCATTATCCCCAAAAGCTCCAGCTAAATACATTTTTACTGGCTCACAAGCTGGACTTTCATAATTAGGAAAAGATATTTTTCTTACTTTCTCTACCTCATTTGCTAATCTTTCATAAAGCTTTTTAGTTTGTGTTTCCTTACCACTTGAGTCTGTTCCCTCTATTACTATTAATTTTCCCATATTACACCTCATAGTTTAAATATACCCATTCTCTCGTTTCTGAGTCTACTTTTTTTATTATCTCTACTCCATCAATTTCTAATGGAATATGTCTCTCCATAGCCTTTTCAATTATCTCATAAATAGTTAAAAATTTTATTTTTCCTTTCAAAAATAGCTCCACTGCTACTTCATTAGCTGCATTTAAAACTGCTGGCATTGTTTTTCCAATTTTCCCAGCCTTAAAAGCTAACTCTATTCCTTTAAATGTTTGATGATCTGGCTTTTCAAATGTTAAAGTTGAGACTTTTGTAAAATCTAATGGCTCTAGAGCAGAACTTGCCTCTCTCTCTGGATATGTAAATGCATACTGTATAGGTAACTTCATATCTGGAGCTCCTAATTGTGCTATTACAGCTCTATCTTTAAATTCTACCATAGAGTGAATTATACTTTGTGGATGAACTAATACCTCTATATCTTCATAGCTTACTCCAAAAAGCTCATGAGCCTCTATAACTTCTAATCCTTTATTTACAAGTGTTGAAGAGTCTATTGTTATCTTTTTACCCATAGCCCAATTTGGATGTTTTAGAGCTTGTTCAACAGTTACATCCTTTAACTCCTCTCTTTTTTTACCTCTAAAAGTTCCTCCACTTGCTGTGATTATAATTTTTCTTACTTCTTCTCTTCTTCCACCTAAAAGAGATTGAAATATTGCTGAATGCTCACTATCTACTGGTACTATCTCTGCCTTTAGATTTTCCTTTAATAACTTATTAATATATGGTCCTGCTGCCACCATTGTTTCCTTATTAGCTAAAGCTATTCTCTTTCCTTTTTTTATTCCTTCTACTGTAGCCTCTATCCCAATAGCTCCACTAACTGCTGTTAAAAGTATATCATAGTCATCTTTTAATGCTAACTCTTTTAACCCTTCATCTTTACAATATAATTCTATATTAGGAAACTCTCTTTTTATTATCTCATATCCCTCTTCTGTTCCTACTGAAACATATTTAGGTTGAAATTCTCTTATTTGTTCAAGTAAAAGTTTATGATTTCTATGTCCACTTAAACCTACTACTTGAAATTTTTCATTTGACTTTCTTACTACTTCTAAAGCATTTGTTCCTATACTTCCAGTAGAACCTAATATAATTATTTTTTTCATAATATCCTCCTAGAAAAAATAGGGCGAGTTACCTCACCCCTAACCTATAAAATTATAAATTTCAAAAGATAATACATTACTGGAGCTACAAAAAGCATACTATCAAATCTATCTAATATCCCTCCATGCCCCTTCAATAATGTCCCTGAATCTTTAACTTTAAACTCTCTCTTAAACATAGATTCTCCTAAGTCTCCTATCTGTGCTACAGCACTGATAAAGACTCCAAAGATTGCTACATTTAGAATATCCATACCACCTTGGACTAACATAAAATATTTATCTAATAAAAATAGAGATAAAATTGTAAATAGTGTTCCTCCTATTGAACCCTCTATAGATTTCTTAGGACTGATACTATTAAATCCTCTATTAAAAAATTTTCTTCCTATTCCCATACCTACAAAATATGCAAAACTATCACATACCCAAACCATTATCTGAGCAGTTAAAAGCCACTTACCTCCATTAGGTAATAAACTTATCAATAAGATATGTGAAAATAAGACACTTGGATATAAAGCTCCTAATACAGTTTCTCCTAAATCTACACTTGAATCTTCTACCCTATTTTGAATAACTCTAAAGCTTATAGCTATAATGGTGCATAGAGCTATGATTCCCTCTATTCCGAAAGATATCATATTTAATTCTTTAAAAAATATTACATTAGGAATTATTAGTGCCAATATTATTCCCAATAATTTGTGTGGTTTTTTCCCACCTATCTCTGCCATCTGATAAAACTCATAAGCTCCAATTCCTACAATTATATTTGTAAATACTAATAGCGGTAATCCACCATAGTATAAAACTCCTATCAAAATAGGAATTCCAATTAGAGCCACAATTATTCTACTCAACATTATTTTACTCCTCCAAAGCGTCTATCTCTTTTATTAAAAACTTCAATAGCTTTATCTAATTCCTCCTCATTAAAATCAGGCCACAATGTATCTGTAATATAAATCTCTGAATAAGCTATTTGCCATAATAAAAAATTAGAAATTCTTAACTCTCCACTAGTTCTTATTAAAAGCTCAGGATCTGGAATATCATTATATAAGTACTTTGAAAATTCATCCTCGTTAATACTCTCTTTCCCAGATTTTAAAATTTTATTTATAGCATCTACTATTTCAGCTCTTCCTCCATAATTAAAAGCAATATTAAATGTTAAACCTGTATTATTCTTACTTTTTTCCTGTAAATTACCTATTGCTTCTAAAAGAGAGCTACTAACATTATCCTTTCTCCCAGAAACCATGAATCTAATATTATTTTCCATTATATTTTTTTCTTCATTTTTTATATAACTTTTGAAAAGAAACATCAAAGCACTTACTTCTTCTTGACTTCTCTTCCAGTTTTCAGTTGAGAAAGCATATACAGTAAGATATTTCACTCCTATTTTAGCAGCATGAGTTATAATTTTTCTAAGTGCTGCTGCTCCCTCTTTATGTCCAAAAGTTCTTGGAAGTCCTCTTCTTTTTGCCCACCTTCCATTTCCATCCATTATTATTGCTATATGATTGGGTATTTGTTTTTCCATATTTTCACCTCTCTATACTTTGTAAATTGTACCATATTTACACAAATTTTTCTACCTATTTGTTTTTCTGGACAAGAAAAAAGAGTTATCTAAGACTCTTTTTTCCTTCAATAACTCCTTACAAATTATATTTTTCTATCTTTCTATATAATGTAGCTATTCCTATTCCAAGCTCTTTAGCACACATATCTTTTCCCTCTTTAGAAGTTCCATGTTTTTCCAAAGTTTGTTTTATCATCTCTTTCTCTAAATCTTCTAATGTTGAAATATTTTTTCCTTTTAATATATTATTTTTATCCTTAGTTTTTTTACTAAATTTTCTCTCTATTTTTTTTACTATATCTTCGCCGATATTTCCCATATCATCTTGCATATTAACTAGATACTCTACTATATTTTCTAACTCTCTTACATTTCCAGGCCAACTATAATTTTTAAATAAACTTAGCAAATCCGGTTTTAATTTTAATGGATTTTTATTAAATTTTATACTATATTTATTTATCAAATTATTTAATAACAAAGGAATATCTTCCTTTCTTTCTCTTAATGGTGGAAGTTCTAATTGTAAAACATTCAATCTATAATATAAATCTCTCCTAAATTTTTTCTCTTCTATTAAAATTTCTAAATCAGCATTTGTTGCTGCAATCACTCTAATATTTAAATCAATTGTCTTATTAGAACCTAATCTCTCTATCTTTCTCTCTTGTAATACTCTCAAAAGCTTTACTTGTAAAGAAAGAGGCATCTCCCCTATCTCATCTAAAAATATAATCCCATTATTTGCTAATTCAAACTTTCCTGCTCTTCCCTCATTGGTTGCACCACTGAATGCTCCTCTTACATAACCAAATAATTCACTTTCTAATAAATTTTCTGGTATAGCACCACAGTTAATAGCAACAAAAGGATAATTTGCTCTATCTCCACAACTATGGATAGCTCTTGCTACTAATTCTTTTCCTGTTCCACTTTCTCCTATTATAAGTACTGTTGAAGGACTATCAGCTATTTTTTTTATAGTTTCCTTTATCTCTTTAATCTCTTCATTATTTCCTATTATGTTAGTTATTATTATTGCATCTTCTAATTTTTCAATATTTTCTTTTAATCTACTTGTTTCTCTATCATCATACTCAAAAATAAATATCTTATATTCCTTATTTGATAGAGATTCAAAAGAGGTGATTGTCCCTTGAAAAGTATATTTATTTTCTTCTATTTCCAAAGAATATAGAATTTGATCATTAACCATATTTTTTTTAGGAATAATATTAATTTTAGGATAACCTATTAATCCTTCATTATTTAATCTCAGTCTTTCTTTAGCTCCATCATTTATATCAACTATATTTCCTTTATCATCTAATATTATTACACCTTTATCATATGTATTTACTATTTTTTTTAAAATATCTACCCTCTCTTTTTTCTCTAACTCCCCTTCCAATTCAAATAACTTCCCAGAAATAAAATCACTTATTTGTTCTGTAAATTTCAAATAAAATTGAATATTTTCTAAAATTCTATCTCTATCTTTAACATTAAAACAAACTAAACCAATAACTCCAACAACTTTTCCTTTATAAAAAATAGGAGAAGATATCTCTAATTCCTCTGTACAACTTTCTCTGTGAGTACATTTCATACAGAGTTCATTTTCTTTAGGATTAGTAATAATATGACTCTCCTCAGTTAGAAAAACATGAGGATATACTGACCCTTCACATTTTTTCCCAACTTTTTTTTCAAAATATCCTGTTCCTGCTATTCTTATTAAATTTTCATCCATTATTTCAACTTCACACTGTAAAATATTTGCTATTACTTCTGCATATTGTTTTACATATCTTTGAATTTTTTTTAAGGGTATCAATTTTTTACTCTCCTTTTTAACTTTATAGATAATATAATATATTCAAATTTTTTTCATATGTCAAATAAAATTATAAAAGACCATATGTATTTCTACATACAGTCTTTCATAATCTTATTTTAAGTTTCTATTTTTTAATTCTTAAAACTTTTCCAGAAAGTTTTTTAGTTGCTTCATAGTTATCTATTGCTAATACTCCATTTACCATTACATGGCTTATTCCTTCTGGGTTTTGAATTGGATCTACAAATGTTCCTTTGTCTATTGTTGTATTTTCATCAAAGATTACTATATCTGCAAAATATCCTTCTTTTAATAATCCTCTATCTTCTAATTTAAAAGTTTTAGCAGGTTTGTGAGTCATTTTATACACTGCCTCTTCTAGAGTCATTGCTTTCATTTCTCTTACAAATTTTCCTATTACTCTTGGGAATGCTCCATATACTCTTGGATGTGGTTTTCCTCCTAATAATCCATCTGTACATACATTACTTTCTTCTCTTGTTAAGAATGTTACCACATGCTCATCTTTTCCATAATAGTCATACATTCCTACTGCATTTTCTTCCTCTTTTAATAGGTCAAATACTGCATCAAATTTATCTTTTCCTTTTAATTCAGCTATTTCTAGTAAGTTTTTTCCTATACAATCTTCATTTGCTTTTGTTTTTACTGATGTTACATAAATTCCATCAAATCCTGCAAAATCTATAAAGTTATCCCATCCTGGAATTCCATTGATTATATCGTGTTTCATTCTCTCTCTATCTGCTGGATTTCCTAATCTCTCTACTAGTTTATCTGTTCCTCCTGCATGTGCCCAAGGTGGAATTATTACTCCTAGCATTGTACTTCCTGCTACATATGGATATTGGTCATAAGAGATCTCTATTCCCTCTTCTTTACACTTATCTAATAGTGCTAATATATCTTTTATTAAATGCCAGTTATTTTTTCCACAGATTTTGAAGTGAGAGAAGTGTATTTTTACTCCACTTTCTTTTGCTATTGTTATTACTTCATTCATAGAATCTATCATTGTATCTGCTTCACTTCTTTGGTGAATTACAAGTGGTCTATCATATTCTGCTGCTACTTTACAGATCTCTATCATTTCTCTTGTATCTGAATATGCGCAAGGAATATAGATAAGCCCTGTTGAAAGTCCTGCTGCTCCTGCTTCCATCTCTCTTCTAGTTATCTCTTTCATTTTTTCTAGCTCTTCATCAGTAGCAACTCTTGCTTCTAGTCCCATAGCTTCCATTCTGATATTTCCATGAGGTACTAGATATGACTCATTTGGAGTACATCCTTTTTTCTCTATTAATTTTAAGTAGTTATCTGTATTTTCCCAGTCCCAACCTAATTCATCACTATCTCCATCTAGTCCTGCTAGATTTTTTCTCCAAGAACTTACATACTCTTTTGGTAATGGAGCCATAGAAATTCCATCTTGTCCTAATACTTCTGTAGTAATTCCTTGACGAAGTTTTGGTTCAACAAATGGTTCTAGTAAAACTTTTAAATCTGAGTGGCTATGAGTATCAATAAATCCAGGTGCAACTATTTTACCACTAGCATCTATTACTCTATCAGCTGCTTCATCTATTTTTCCTATTTTTACTATTCTTTCTCCTTCAACTAATACATCAGCTTGGAATCTTGCACTTCTGCTTCCATCTATAACTGTTCCATTTTTTATAAGTATTTTCTCCATATTTTTTATAACCCCCTTATATTTATATTCAAACCTAATTAAACATTTTCATCAAATTTTATTTCTGGTGCTGGCTCTACTCCTTGACTAATTTCAATTTTAGAAACTAAGAAGATAGCTATAAATGCTACTATTCCACCTGGTACCATAGCATTTAATCCACCTGGTGTGTCTAATACATAAATCCATATAGCTGCAACTATTGTTCCTACTAAGATAGAAATAAATCCTGCACGTTTAGTTACATTTTTACAGAATAATCCACAAATAAATGCTGCAAATGGACCTGCACTTCTTAATGCAAATGCCCCCATCATAACACTGATAACATTACTTGCTTTTAAAGCTATAAATAATCCAACTACTCCAACTACTAACATTGTAACTTTAGAAATCCAAATTTCTTTTTTATCATCTTTTACACCTTTATTTATATATGGTGTAAAAACGTCATTAGTAAACATAGTAGCAGTTCCTATCATATTTCCTGAAGCACTACTCATTGTAGCTGCAACTATTGCTGCCAATACTACTCCTGCTAATATTGAAGGAGCAAAAGTTATTGTAGCTTGTGCTAGTGCATTTTTTTGAGAACCTGCTAATACATAACCATCAATACAAACATAAGCTAATAATCCTATTATTGCTGGAACAATTGCATATGCTGCTGATACAAGTCCTGCTAATATTGAACCTAATTTAGCTGATTTTCCATCTTTAGCTGAACAATAAGTTTGAACTATTTCTTGTCCTGTTGGGAAAGTCATAAAATACATTGCAATGTAACCAATTATTGTAGTTCCACCTATTTTTGTCATACTTAATATATTCATATTATTTCCAGCTGCATCTTGCATAGCTCTTGCTTTTTCAAATAATGCTCCAAATCCTCCTACTTCTGGATTATTAACCATTACAAACATAGCTATTGTCATTCCAACAGTGATAAATAAAACGTGCATTAAGTTTGTAGCTGTAACTGACTTAAATCCTCCAAACATTGTATAAATAACAACTACAATAGTACTTACTATTGCTGCAGTTTCAAAGTCAAATCCTGTTACAACGTTTATAATTGAAGCTGTAGCTATAAATTGAGCTCCTGTTGCCATAAATAATGCAGAGATTGAAGTAAAAGCTGTAAATATGTGTGAAGCTTTTCCATATCTTTTACTAATAATTTCAGGTACTGTATTAGCTTGTGCTCTTCTAAAATATGGTGCTATAAAAGATACTAAAACAAATCCTATTCCTCCTGCTATTACATACCAAGAAGCTGATAATCCATATTGAAATACGTTAGTAGCTATACCTGTTGTACTAGCTCCTCCTGTATTTGCAGCAAATAATGTTCCTGCTAGAACTACTGGTCCTAATGATTTACTTGCCATTAAGAAGTCATCATTACTTTGTTTCTCCTCTGTTTTTTTTCTTGAAGCAAATAGTCCAATAGCAACTGTTACTGCCATGTAAACTAAAATTATTACTAATGCTGTAATTTGTGTACTATTCATTTTTTCCTCCTATTAATATTTTAATATTTAATAACTTATATTAAAATAATAGCAATTTTTATGCCATCTTTATAAATAATACATTTAGTTTATTTTTTTATACAAAAGTACTTTTTTTATTATATATGACAATTTAAATACAGTGAGGTAAATCATTTTTTATTTTCATTATCATAATGATAAAAGAAGGGAGCCTTAATTAGCTCCCTTCTTTTAAATTTTTTATTAAACAGTTGTTATCTCTTTTTCTTTCTTAGCAAATAACTCATCTATCTCTTTAATATGAGCATCTGTTAATTTTTGAATTTCAGCTTCTAAATTCTTAACTTCATCTTCTGAAACTGGATTTTCCTTATCTTTTAATAATTTTTTAAGATCATTATTTCCATCTTTTCTTATATTTCTTACAGCAACTTTTCCATTTTCAGCTTCAGATTTAGCCATTTTTACATACTCTTTTCTTCTATCAGCAGTTAATTCTGGCATTATAAGTCTTATAACTTTACCATCATTATTAGGAGTTAATCCTAAGTTAGCAGCTATTATAGCCTTTTCTATTTTTCCTATTAATGACTTATCCCATGGATCTATTACTAATAATCTTGCTTCTGGAGCTGATACAGATCCAACTTGGTTTAATGGCATTTCAGAACCATATTGCTCTACTTTTATTCCATCTAACATAGAAACGTTAGCTCTTCCTGCTCTTATTGATGTAAATTTGTGTTTTGTAGCTTCTACAGCTTTACCCATTTTTTCTTTACATAAGCTTACTACTTCTTTACCTGTCATAAATTTCCTCCTAAATATTAATCAGCTATTACTGTTGTTCCTATTTTTTCTCCCATTATTACTCTTTTTATATTTCCTTCTGTTAAAGAATCAAATACAATAATTGGAAGTTTATTTTCTCTGCATAATGAAATTGCAGTTGCATCCATTACTTTAAGGTTTTTATTTAAAACTTCTGTATAAGTTACAGTTTCATATTTTACTGCATCAGCATACTTTACAGGATCTTTATCATAGATTCCATCTACTTTTGTAGCCTTTAAAACTACCTCAGTATTCATCTCTATTGCTCTTAATGCTGCTGCTGTATCAGTTGTAAAATATGGATTTCCTGTTCCAGCTCCAAATATTACAACTCTTCCCTTTTCAAGGTGTCTTTGAGCTCTTCTTTTAATAAATGGCTCAGCTATCTTAGGCATCTCAATAGCAGTAAGTACTCTTGTTTGTACTCCTAGTTTCTCTATTGAGTTTTGAAGTGCAAGAGAGTTAATAACAGTAGCTAACATTCCCATATGATCTCCTGTTACTCTATCTACTCCTTGAGTTGCTCCAGATAGTCCTCTGAAGATATTTCCTCCACCTATAACTACTGAAACCTCTACTCCTAAATCAGCTATCTCTTTTATCTGTCTAGCATAAGATGCTATTACATCTGATGAAATTCCAAACTCTTGCTCTCCCATTAGAGCTTCTCCACTAAGTTTTAATAAAACTCTTTTATAAAATGGCTTCTCCATAGCTCCTCCTAATTAATTTTTTAAAAAAATGGAGATGCGGTTGCATCCCCATTATATTTGTTAGCTATTATCCTCTGATTTGAGCTGCAACTTCTTCTGCGAAGTTTTCTTCTTTTTTCTCGATTCCATCTCCAACTTTGTATCTAGCAAATGATAATACAGTTGAAGGTGCTGCGAATTTAGCAACAGTTTCTTTATTTTCTGCTCTTACGTAGATTTGATCTACTAAACAGTTCTCTTCATAGAATTTATTCATTTTTCCAACTAGGATTTTCTCAATTATTTGAGCTGGTTTTCCTTCAGCTTCTAATTGTTTTCTAGCTATTTCTTTCTCATGCTCTAAGTCAGCTGTTGTAACTTCAGATGAATTTAAGTATTTAGGATCCATAGCTGCTACGTGCATAGCTATATCTCTAGCTTTAGTTATGTTTGCTTCAGTAGCTTCTCCAGATAATTCAACTATAACTCCTAGCTTTCCTCCTAAGTGGCTATAAGTTGCTACGAAACCATCTTTAGCTTCAGTTTCATGAATTCTTCTGATATTCATGTTTTCTCCGATTTTAGCTATTAAATCAGTTACTGCTTGAGCAACAGTTTTTCCAGCTTCTATTTCAGCTTCATTTAAAGCCTCTATAGTTTTTACATTATTTGTAATAGCAATTTCAGCTAATTTCTTTCCAAATTCTTTAAACTCTACGTTTTTAGCAACGAAGTCAGTTTCAGAGTTGAACTCGATTAATACAGCTCTTTTGTGGTCTGCTGATACAGCATCAAAGATTAATCCTTCAGCTGCTATTCTTCCAGCTTTC
Source organism: Fusobacterium mortiferum ATCC 9817 (assembly GCF_000158195.2). NCBI lineage: Bacteria > Fusobacteriati > Fusobacteriota > Fusobacteriia > Fusobacteriales > Fusobacteriaceae > Fusobacterium > Fusobacterium mortiferum. Next base: position 77,248 of record NZ_GL987993.1, on the reverse strand, counting down.
TTAACTGCTTTAGCAATTCCTTTCTCTCTTAAGTAGTCAATTGCTTTATCCATATCTCCGTCATTTTCCATTAGTGCCTTTTTACAATCCATCATTCCAGCACCAGTTCTTTCTCTTAGTTCTTTAACTAAACCAGCTGTTATTACTGCCATTTTTTCCTCCTAATAAAATTTTATTTTATTAATTTATGCTCAACCATAATAGATGAATAAAATTACTCAGCTACTACTTCTTCTTCTACTACAACTTCTTCTTCAGTAGCAGGAACTTCTACTACTTCTTTACCTTGGTTTCCTTCGATGATAGCGTTAGCCATTACAGATGAGATTAATTTTACAGATCTGATAGCATCATCGTTTGCAGGAATTGGGTAAGTTATTAAGTCTGGATCTACGTTAGTATCGATCATTGCAAATACAGGAATTCCTAAATCAGAAGCTTCTTTTATTGCTAAAGTTTCTTTTTTACAGTCTACGATAAATACTGCTGCTGGAACTTCTTTCATATCTTTAATTCCGCAAAGGTTTTTAGATAATTTTGCTAATTCTTTTCTGAAGTTAGCTGCTTCTTTTTTAGTGTAAGCAGTATCTAAAGTTCCATCTGCTTCCATTTGCTCTAACTCTTTTAATCTTTCTACTCTTGTTTTGATAGTTGCGAAGTTAGTTAACATTCCTCCTAACCATCTGTTGTTTACATAGTACATTCCTGATCTTTCAGCTTGCTCTTTTACAGCCTCTTGAGCTTGTTTTTTAGTTCCTACGAATAGAACTTTTCCACCTTGCTCAGCAATCTCTCTCATTACTGCATAAGCTTCTTCGATTTTCTTTAAAGATTTGTGTAAATCGATTACGTGGATTCCATTTCTCTCTGTGAAGATGTACTTAGCCATTTTTGGGTTCCATCTTTTTGCTTGGTGTCCGAAGTGAACTCCAGCTTCTAATAATTGTTTCATTGTTATTACTGCCATTTTTTCCTCCTAATAGTCTTTTGGTTTTTCTTCCATCAGTCTCAAAACTAAGCAATTTTCATTTGAAAACACCTGGCTTAGAAATAACTGATGTGTGTATTTCACAACGGCTTATTTTATCATATTTTTTAAAAAATGTCAATATTTTCAATGGATAGATATGTTTTTTCTTCTAAAAAATGGTATAATAAAATTAGAAAAATATTTTAGGAGGATTTTATGAAAGCTTTATTATTAGTTGACTTACAAAATGATTTTTGTAAAAATGGTGCTCTTGAGGTAAAATATGGAGATTCAGTTATCCCAGTTGCAAACTCTTTAATAAAAAAATTTAGAGAAAATAATGATTTAATAGTTGCAACTAAAGATTGGCACCCTAATTCCCATAAAAGTTTTGCTATTAATTCAAATGGAAAAGTTGGAGAACTTGGAATCTTAAATAATTTACCTCAAGTTTGGTGGCCTGTTCACTGTGTAGAAAATACTTATGGTAGTGAATTCCATTCAGAATTAGATAGTAACAATATTGATAAAACTATATTTAAAGGAAATAATCCTGAAATTGACTCATACAGTGGTTTCTTTGATAATGGAAAATTACAAAAAACAAATTTAGATAATTTTTTAAAAGAAAAAAAAATTGACACTTTATATATAATGGGATTAGCTACTGATTTTTGTGTAAAATTTACAGTTCTTGATGCATTAGAATTAGGATATAAAGTATATTTAATAGAAGATGGTTGTAGAGGAGTAAACTTAACTCCTAGCTCTTCTAAAGATGCTATTAAAGAGATGAAAAATAAAGGGGCTATAATTACTAAAAGTTTTGAAATTTAACTATACTTTTTCATGACTAATATGATAAAATACTTTCAATAAAAGATATAATTAATGGCTATTTTATTTTACTTTATTTGTTTTAACAGGAGGCTATTATGAATGAAGTTTCAAGAGTTGAAGAATGGGTAAACTCACTTACTCATTACTTTGGAGTTATTTTAGCATTAGTTGGCACAGGAGCTCTACTAGTAAGAACTTTAGAGAGTGGTAATATTGGATATTTTATTGGTTCAATGTTATTTTGTTTCTCTTTAATATTACTTTATTCCATGTCTGGTACTTATCATATATTATATACTGGTAAATTAAAAAGAATATTTAAAATTTTAGACCATTCAGCTATTTATATCCTTATTTCAGGATCATACACTCCTTATTTGCTAGGATTTTTTGACGGAAAAGTTAAGTGGATTTTATTCTTTGCTCAATGGGGAATGACCTTAGCAGGTATCATTTTTAAAATTTTCTTTACTGGTAAATTTAAAATACTCTCTACATTAATATATCTTTTTATGGGATGGATGATTATTTTTGTTTTCGATGATTTAAAAACTTTAATTAGCCCCCTTTCTTTAAAACTTTTAATTGCTGGTGGAATTGCTTATTCTGTTGGTACTATATTCTATGGAATGAAAAAAGTTAGATTTATGCATGGTGTTTGGCATATATTTGTTTTAGTAGGAAGCATTCTAAATTATTTATCTGTTTATTTTATTTAACTAAAAAGAGCTATAGAAAATTATTTCCATAGCTCTTTTTTATTATTTAACTTGATTTAAAGCTTGTTCTAAATCTTCAATTATATCCTCTACATTTTCTAATCCTACAGATAATCTTACTAATCCTTCTGGAATTCCAGCTTCTTTTAATTCTTCCTTTGAATATGCTGAGTGAGTCATTGAAGCTGGGTGTTGAATCAATGTTTCAGTATCTCCAAGACTTACAGCTAAAGCACATAATTTCACATTATTTAATAATGTTTTTCCTGCCTCAAATCCACCTTTTAATTCGAAAGACATTATTCCTCCAAATCCTTTCATTTGCTTTTTAGCTATTTCATGACCTGGATGCTTTATCAATCCTGGATAATATACTTTATCTATCTTAGGATGTTTTTCTAAAAATTCAGCAACTTTTTGAGCGTTATCACAATGTCTTTGCATTCTTATTTCAAAAGTTTTTAACCCTCTAATTATTAAATGAGCTTCTGTAGGTCCCAATACTGATCCTGTCATATCTTTTATTCCAAATAATTTTATCTCATCTATTATTTTTTTCTTTCCTACTGCAAATCCTGCTATAACATCTCCATGTCCATTAATATATTTTGTAGCTGAGTGAACAACTATATCCGCTCCTAGTTTTAATGGTTTTTGTAAATATGGAGTTGCAAATGTATTATCTACAACAACCATTGTTTTTGAATTGGTATGAGCTATCTTAGCTATCTCTTCTATATCAGAAATTTTTAAGTTTGGATTAGCTGGAGTTTCTAAATATACTACTCTGGTATTTTCCTTCATATGTTTTTTTACTTCTTCTAAATCAGAAGTATCAATAAAATCTACTTCTACTCCATATCTTGTCATTCCATGAGCTAATAGAGCAAATGTACAACCATATAGTATTTTATCTGCTATAACATGGTCTCCAGCTTTCAACAATGTCCATAAAACTGAAGAAATAGCTCCCATTCCTGATGAGGTAGCTGCTGCAGCTTCTCCTTCTTCTAAAGCTGCTACTTTAGCTTCTGCCACTGCTACTGTTGGATTTCCTAGTCTTGAATAGATATATCCATCTTCTTTTCCTGCAAAACGAGCTCCCCCCTGCTCTGTTGAATCAAATACAAATGTTGATGTTTGATATATTGGAGTTGCTAATGCTCCAAAAGGATTTTTATGCTGTCCTGCATGAATTGCTATTGTTCCTATCCCTTTATTTTTTAAATCTTCCATTTTAATTTTATCCTCCATTATTTTAAATTATTCTCTTTTAAATATCTCTTTTCTTCTTCTGTTCTTAATAATCCAAATTGAATAGTTATACAAGTAGCTATAATTAAAGCAAAAATGTAGAATGAATATTTTAATACTGCTAATGGTGAAACATCAACTAAACCAGTAACTATCAACATTCCTCCATCATATGGTGTTAAAGCTAAGAATGCACAAGCAAATATATCAATTAAACTTGCTAGCCTTTTTGGAGCTATATGATAAGTTTTTCCAATCTCCTTTGCTATAGGAGCGCTAATTATAATAGCTATTGTATTATTTACTAAAGCTGCTGATAATAGTCCTGATAATAATCCTATTCCATATTCTGCATCTTTTCTTTCTTTTATTCTTGAAACTATTGAATTAACAAGCCAATCTACTCCTCCATAGTATTTTATTAATCCTATTAATCCTGAAATTAATATTGCTACTATAGTAATGCTAAACATATCTGACATTCCACTTCCTATTGCTTGAACCCATTCTAATATAGTTATTGTTCCTTCAAAAATTCCAATTAATCCACTCATTACTATTCCAGTAAATAAAACTCCACAAACATTGAATCCTGCTAAAGCAGCTCCTAAAACTATTATATATGGAATAACTCTAATAATTTCAAAATTATGTTCTCCTGTTATTACTCCTGTTCCTCCTAAAGCCCAATACATTATAATTGCTACTATTGCAGCAGGTAAAGCTATTAAAAAGTTCATTCTAAATTTATCTTTCATTTCTGAGCCTACACCTTTAGCAGCTGAAATTGTAGTATCAGATATCATTGATAGGTTATCACCAAAATATGCTCCTCCTATTACAGCGGCACATGTTAATGGTAAATTTAAGTTTGCAGCTTCTGCTACTCCTATAGCTATTGGTGCCATAGCTGCTACAGTTCCCATAGAAGTCCCTATAGCTGTTGATATGAATGATGATATTGCAAATACTCCTGGAACTAATAGACTACTAGGTATAAAAGTTAGTCCCATATTTACAACTGATTCCACTCCTCCCATAGCTTTGGCTGCTCCTTGGAATCCACCTGCTAATAAATAAATTAATCCTATAATAATAACTCCCGAATTCCCTGCATTTTCACAAAAAATATCTATTTTCTTATCTAATTTCATAGTTTTATTCATTAATAAAGCTATAACTATTCCTATTAAAAGTGCTACATGTCTTGGAAATTTTGAAAAAGCACTTTCTGCTCCCATAAATGTAAAATATAATCCACTTCCAATATATAATGCTAAAAATATTATCAATGGTAAAAATGATATTGCCCCATATTTTCTTTCTTCCATTATTTTATCCTCCCTATTATATTAATTTATTTATTTCTCCACTCTTTTATAGCTTTCTCTATTCTTTTCATTCCCTCTTCTACCATATATCTTGGACAAGCTATATTCATTCTTTCAAACCCTTCTCCTGTTTGTCCAAACCAATATCCATCATCTAAAGCTATCTTAGCTTTTTCTTGCATAAACTTTGATAATTCCTCTTTACTCATTCCTAATGCTGAAAAATCAAGCCACATTAAGTAAGTTCCTTCTGGTTTTCTTACCTTTACTTCTGGAATTTTTTCTTTAATAAAATTAATTACATAATCCATATTTCCGCTTAAATGCTCTACCAATTCATCTACCCACTCATCACACTTTGTATAACCTGTTTCAAAAGCCACTAAACTAAATGGGCTATTTCTTTTTATATCCAATATTCCTAACTCAGTATCAAACATCTCCCATTCTTCTCTTCTTGGAAATGTTACAAATGATGCTTGTAATCCAGCAATATTAAATGTTTTTGTTGGTGAAAAACAAGTTATTGTAATATTTTCAACCTCTTTACTTAAAGAAGCTATTGGTATATGTTTAAAACCTGGCATAATAATATCTCTCCAAATTTCATCGGCTATTATTCTTACATTATATTTTAAACATAAGTCCGCCATTTTCTTTAACTCTTCTTCTTTCCATACTCTTCCAACAGGATTGTGTGGACTACATAAAATAAATAAATTTATATCATTAGAAGATACCTTCTTTTCAAAATCTTCAAAATCTATTGTATAATAACCATTTCCATTATTAACTAATCTATTTTCAACTACCTCTCTTCCATTATCTTTTATAGTCGCTGCAAAAGGATAATAAACTGGTGTCTGAATTAAAATTTTTTCTCCTGGCTTTGTCATTTTTCTAACTAGGATTGATAGTGTTGGAACAACTCCTGGGCTATTTATCAAAGTATCTGGTAAAATTCTATAACCAAATCTTCTTTCTAACCAGTCTGCTGCACTTTTATAGTAAGAATCAGGTCTATACACATAACCAAATATTTCTTGTTCTACTTTTTCTTTCATAGCAGAAGTTATCTCAGGAGCAGTTTTTAAGTCCATATCTGCTATCCACATAGGCCATAAATCATTTGAAATAATTTTTTTTCCCATCTCTTCCCATTTTGCTGAGTGGTTATTTTTTCTATCAATATGTTCATTAAAATTATATTTCATTCTATCCTCCTACTTTTATTTTGATTTTCTTATACTATAAATATAAACCGTTATATTAAAATAGTCAATAGCTAAAACCGTTATAACCGATATATAACGGTTTTAAATTTTAAAAAACTAAGAATTTACCTTGTTTTCAGTTATTTTTCCTATAAAAAGTTACAATACTTTCTGTTATATAACAGTTTTTATCATTTTTAATTTATATGTATGGTATAATATTAATATAACACAACTTAACAGTATAAAGGAGATTTTTATGAAGCTTAATTTTATTATAGATAAAACTCTACCTCAAAAAATATATTTACAACTTTATGAAGCTTTTAAAAATATAATAGAAAATGGAGATATACTTCCTAATGAGAAACTTCCTTCTATTAGACAAATAGCTATAAAATATGATATCAGCCATTTGACTGTTCTCAAAGCATATGAACTTCTTGAAAAAAATAATTTAATTTTTAAAATAAATGGTAAAGGATGTTATGTAAAAGAAAATAATTATCTATCTTCTAAAAATCAAAAACCAATTATTAATAATTTTGCTATTATTAATAAAAGTATTAACTTTGCTAGTGCTACTCCTTCTACAGAGCTTTATCCTGTAAAAGAATTTCAAAATATTATCAACGAAATTTTTGATAACTATGGTGATAAAGTCTTTAATTACTTTGATACTCAAGGACTTTTAGAATTGAGAGAAATCTTAGTAGAAAAATTAAAAGCTTTAAATATTACTACTAATGCTTCTAATATTCAAATTGTCTCTGGTTCACAACAAGCATTAGATATTTTAAAAAAAATTATGTCTAAAAAGAAAAATACTACTATTGTAATCGGAAGCCCTTCCTATTATGGAGCTATTAACACTTTTTCAGAAGTTACTAAAATGATTTCTGTTCCTGTACTTGAAGATGGTTTTGATTTAATAGAACTAGAAAAAATACTCCAAAATAATAAAATAGATTTTATCTATACAATGATTAATTTTGAATGTCCTACTGGTATTTCTTGGTCATTAGAAAAAAAATTAAAAATTTTAGAATTAGCTAATAAATATAAATTTACTATTATTGAAGACGATTGTATGTCTGATTTTTACTATTTTAATAATCCTTCAATTCCTTTAAAAGCTTTAGATAGTAATAATAATGTTATTTATATAAACTCTTTTTCTAAAGTAATTATGCCAGGTTTAAGAATTGGTTATATGGTTTTACCTAATAAACTCACTCAAGAAGTCATTGCAGCAAAATTTTCTAGTGATATCTCTTCATCAGGATTAATGCAGATGGCTATCTATCTATTTTTAAAGCGTGGTTACTTAAACTTACATATTGAAAAATTAAGAGATATCTTTAAAAAACGTTATGAGTTCTCACTATCATTACTTAAAAATATTAAAGGTTTAGAATTACCTTTTTTACCTAAAGGTGGTTTCTATTTTTGGATAAAGCTTCCTTCTGAAATTAATTCAAATGTTCTTTACAATTTATTAAAAGAAAAAAAGGTTTCTATTCTACCTAGTTCTGTTTTTTTCTTAGCTGAAGAACAAAGTAATAATTTTATAAGACTTAGTTTCACTTCAGTTACCTTAGAAGAAATAAAAGATGGACTACAAATTTTAAAAGATACTATATCTGACTTACTTGAAAAAAAAGATTTTCCATCAATATTATAAAAATAAGGAGAGTAGTTATCATTACTCTCCTTACTTATAATTATTTTTCTTCTCTATTTCCATAACAACATCCTCCTTATTTGGATATTGTTTTACTCCTATCTTTTTAAATCCTACACTTTCATATAGACTTATTACTTTTCTATTTTCTATACTATTAGTTGTTTGAATCCTTATCTTAATTTTTCCACTTAAATATTTAAATTTTTTTACTCTTTCAATAAAAGTTTCTAATAACATTTTCCCTAGTCCTTGTCCTTTATATTTTTTAGATATTGCTATCTCATTAATATAAAAACAATTTTCTCTATATAGTTCACTCTTTTCTTTTTCTCTTTCATATCCTATCAATATCCCCACAATATCTTTATCATTTAAAATAACTAGACTATATTCCCACTTCCCATATAATACTCTCTCTTCCTTATTTTCTGCCAATATATCTTCTCTCTTATAATTAGAATTTGGTATTAATTTTAAAATATCCAAAATTTTTTCTATATTACTTTCACAAATTCTTTTTGATAGTACTTCTATTTTATAATTATTTTTCATATATTCACCTCTAATCCAATTATATCTTATCTTTTTATATATAATCAATATATAAAATAATTTTATTTTTTATATCACATTTTTAAAAAAATATTTTACACTTTATTTTTAAAGATATATAATAATACTGTACAATTTAAACAAAATTTTTTCATTACTGACAAAAGGTGGCGAACTTATGGAAATACTAAAACTTATTTTGGGAACTATTATTTTTATTGTTACTTTTTATTTCATTATTAGTGAAAAATATCCGAAATCCATAATCACAACTATTGGTGGAGCCCTTATGGTAGTATTACAAATTATCACTGAAGAAGAAGCTCTTGAAACTATTGGATTTAATTTGGAAATAATTTTTCTACTTATTGGAATGATGATGATTGTTGAAATTATGTCTGAAACAGGTGTCTTTCAGTGGGTAGCTATAAAGATAGCTCAATTAGTGCGAGGAAATCCTATTAAAATTCTTGTTTTTACTTCTATTGTAACGGCTATTTTCTCAGCAGTTTTAGATAATGTTACTACAATTTTATTGGTTGTTCCAGTCACTATATTCTTAGCTAAATGGAGGTAGATCCTAAACCTTTTGTGCTTTTACAAATTTTTGCTTCTAATATTGGTGGAACTGCTACAATGATTGGAGACCCACCTAACCTTATTATTGCGAGCCTTAGTGGATTAGAATTTAATGATTTTATTTTTAATCTAACTCCATTTATTATAATCAATATGGCTGTTCTTCTAACTAGTTCAGCTCTATATTTCAAAAATAAGTTACAAGTATCTAATGAATTAAAAGCTGGAATAATGGAACTAAGCTTAGAAAGAACTATTACAAATAAAAAATTACTTATTCAATCTATAGTTATTTTCTCTCTTGTTATTTTAGGATTTTTAAGTAATAGCTTTACTCATATTGGACTTGCTATAATAGCTATCCTTGGAGCTGCTGTCTTAATATTTTTAAGTAAAAAGAAACCTGAAGAGATATTTGCAAAAGTAGAATGGGATACTTTATTTTTCTTTGGAGGATTATTTGTATTAGTTGATGGAATTGAAAATCTTGGTATCATTAGTAAATTATCTGAATATCTAATATACTTCACTAATGGTCATCTAAAATTTACTTCTAGCTTAATACTTATTATTTCAACTATTTTATCTCCTATAGTAGGTTCAATACCTCATACCTTATCTTTTGGTAAAATATTATTAGAGATTACACCTAATTTTTCTGGAGATACCCAAGTACTTTGGTGGGCACTATCTCTAGGAGCTTGTTTAGGAGGAAATATGACAATAGTTGGAGCTGCTGCAAATATAGTTGGAGCTTCCGTAGCTAAAAAAGGGGGAATAGAGATTTCCTTTATGGAATTTTTAAAATGGGGAACTATTGTTGTAGCTCAATCTACAATTCTTAGTCTAATCTATATATATTTAAGATATTAAAAAAAGCTGAGTAGCATTAAAAAAATGCTTTACTCAGCTCTCTTTTTTTGTATAATATAGTCGCCAAACAAAATATACAAAAGGAGATATACATGCTTTTAAAACACATATTCTCTGATATTAATATATCAAATCTTTTAACTCATGTCAAAAAATATTTTTACTATAATCATTTTCTTTACATTGAAGAGACTATTCAAAAATTTCTTGCTTGTTCAATTGATAAAGCTTTCATTGTTTATCAATGCCCTCTGTGCGGTAGCGCTCATAAATTTAAAATTTCTT
>NZ_GL987993.1:0-66844 GCF_000158195.2 Fusobacterium mortiferum ATCC 9817 | reverse complement strand
TAGAAATATAAAAAAAGAACTTAAATTTATTATCTCTAAAATAAAAAAATATAAATTACAATATACTAAAACTACATTTTATCAACTAGAAATCTGGAAAACATTTGGAATAAATCCTTTCTATTGTTTTAATTGTAAAATTAAAATGAAAGTAAGAAGAATTTCATATTTTAATATATCAAAAGGCTCCATTTGTTGGAAAGAATATTGTTGGTAGCGCTGATTAAAATCAGCTTTTTTGTGTTACAAAAATATTTATTTTTTCTTATTTTATTAAACTTCTAATAGAAATATTAACTAATTCCTTATTTTTCTCTTAAAAAGTCAAATTATAATTTCCTTATATATAAAAAAGAGAGGAATTTACTTTAAGTTTTTAGTAAATTCCTCCCTTTTTATTCATTAATCAATTTTACTATCTCTTCAATACTACTACTATTTTCTATTCTATTTCTAAAATTACTATCTAATATCTTTTTAGATAACTCTACTAAGATGTCATTATGTGTTCCTTTTCCTTCTTCTTCAGATACAGCTAGCATAAAAACTATTTTAACTTTTTCATCATCTTGAATATTCCAAAGAATAGGATTTTTTACTCTCATAAATGCTACCACTGATTCTTTTACACAGCTTCCTTTTCCATGTGGAAGCCCTATTCCATATCCCACTGTTGTTGGAGCTATCTCTTCCCTTAAATATACAGACTCTAAAAACTCATTACAACTAGTTAAAAACCCAGCCTCTTCTAATTTATCAGCTAATTTTTTTATAGCTTCCTCTTTAGATAGAACCACTTCATTCCCTTCTAATAGTACTAACTTATTTATCGTTTTCATACTTATCCCACCTTATTACTCTAAATATTTTACCACTAATCTAATTATACTTTTTTATTTCAACTTATTCAAGTTTTAATGAAAAAAAGAGGAGTATTTCTACTCCTCATATCTAACTAATTATTAAACTAGCTCGATTATAGCCATTTCAGCTGAGTCACCTTTTCTAACAGTAGTTTTGATGATTCTTGTATATCCACCATTTCTCTCTGCATATTTAGGTGCTATTTCGTTGAATAACTTAGCTACTACTTCTTCGTTTCTTAAGAAAGCAAATGCACTTCTTCTAGAAGCTAGAGTATTTTTCTTTCCTAAAGTTATCATTCTCTCAGCAAATTTTCTTAATTCTTTTGCTCTAGTTACAGTAGTTTCTATTTTCTCTGCACTTAGTAAAGATATAGTTAAGTTTTTTAGCATAGCTTTTCTGTGGTCAGCTCTTCTACCTAACTTTCTATATGATTTATTGTGATTCATTTAGTTAGCTATCCTCCTTATTAATCTTCTTACTCAGGAGATCCATTTTGAGTTAGATCATATCCTAATTCTTTCATTTTCTCTAGGATTTCATCTAAAGATTTTCTTCCTAGATTTTTAATTTTTAGAAGTTCGTTAAGCGATAATTTTGCTAATTGACTTACTTCTTCTATTCCAGCTTTCTTTAAGCAGTTAAATGATCTAACTGTTAAATCTAGCTCTTCTATCTTAGTATTTAGAATATTATCATCTTTAGAGTGAGTAGTTGAATCTTCTTCTTCATCCTCTACTTCAGCTCTTAGGTTTTCCATTTTGTTACCTAACTCTAAGAAAGGATCGAAGTGTAATTTTAACAACTCAACTGCATAAGATAATGCATCTCTTATTTCTATGCTTCCATCTGTTTCGATTTCTAAAGTTAATTTGTCGAAATCAGTCATTCTACCAACCATTGTATCTTGGATAGTATATGATACCTTTCTAATTGGAGTATAGATAGCATCTACTGCTATATAATCTACTGGCCAATCTTTTCTTTCGATATCTTCTGATACAACAAATCCTTCTCCAGTATCTACAAGAAATTCCATGTCAAGTTCTCTATCTGTAGTTATTGTACAAATAACTTGTTCAGGATTTACTATTTCTATTCCTACATCAGGTATTATATCAGCTGCAGTTACTGTCTTAGGTCCTTTAACAGAAAGAGTCATTTTTCTTTCACCACTAGTTTCAGCTTTAACAACTATTTCTTTTATGTTTAGGATAATTTCAGTTACAGCTTCTTTTACTCCTTCCATAACAGAGAATTCACTTAATACACCGTTAATTCTCACACCTTTAATAGCAGCTCCTGGGATAGACGAAAGTAAAACTCTTCTCAAAGCATTACCAACAGTATGCCCATAACCTCTATATAAAGGCTCAACTATGTATTGACCTTTAAATTCATTCTCTTTTACTTCAGTTATATTGATACCCCTTGCATGTTTCTCAATCTTTAACATTTAATCAACTCCTATTAAAAGGGCTTATTATCTAGAGTAGAACTCAACTATTAATGACTCGTTTAAATCGAAATCTAAGTCGTCTTTAGTTGGGTTTTGTAAAACTTTACCAGAGAAAGCAGCTCTGTCTAGCTCTAACCAAGCTGGTACAGTTGCATCCTCTACAGATGTTTTGATTATATCTAAGTTTTTAGAATTTTCTATTATAGAGATAACATCTCCTACTTTTACTCTGTAAGAAGCGATATTAACTCTTCTTCCGTTTACAGCTACGTGTCCGTGAGAAACGATTTGTCTAGCTTGTCTTCTAGTTTTAGCAAATCCTAATCTGTAAACTACGTTCTCTAATCTTCTCTCTAAGTACTCGATTAAAGTTAAACCAGTTACACCAAGTTTTCTTGCTGCTTCCTCGTATATCTTTCTAAATTGTTTTTCCATTACATTATATATGAATTTTGCTTTTTGTTTTTCTCTTAATTGAACTGCATACTCTGTAGGCTTTTTATTTGCATTTGGTCTTGGTCCTCTTTTAGAAGATTTGTTAACTCCTAAAACTACTGGATCAATTCCTAGCGCTCTACATTTCTTCAATACAGGCTGTCTATTTCTTGCCATTTTCTAAATATTCCTCCTTTGTATTCAATTTGCCGCAATGATTTTCAAAATAAATAAGTGAGACTACACTCTTCTTCTTTTTGGTGGTCTACATCCATTGTGTGGGATAGGAGTAACGTCAGTTATTTTAGTTACCTCTAATCCAGCTGCTTGTAATGATCTGATACAAGCTTCTCTTCCAGATCCTGGACCTTTCACTCTTACTTCTACTTTTTTCATTCCATTTTCCATAGCAATATTTGCTGCTTGCTCAGCTGCGATTTGAGCTGCAAATGGAGTTCCTTTTTTAGTTCCTTTGAAACCAGAAGTTCCTCCTGATTTCCAACTTACAACTTTACCTTCTGCATCAGTAATAGCAACTATTGTGTTATTAAAAGTTGAATGTATATGGGCAACTCCGTTAGGAATATTTTTAACTTTCTTTTTAATCTTAGCTACCTTCTTTTTAGCCAACTTAAGCTACCTCCCTTGCTAAATTATAAAATTCTATAATTCCTCTAAAATACTCGATTACTTTTTAATAGGTTTTTTTGGACCTTTAACTGTTCTTGCGTTAGTTTTTGAACTTTGTCCTCTTACAGGTAGATTCATTTTGTGTCTTAATCCTCTGTAACATTTGATATCCATAAGTCTTTTTATAGAAAGTCTTACTTCTTTTCTTAGGTCTCCCTCTACTTTAATAGTTTCAACAATAGCTCTGATTTTGTTTACTTCTTCTTCAGTTAAGTCCTTAACTCTTGTATCAAAGTTAATTCCAGCTTCTGTTAAGATTTTTTGTGAAGTTGGTTTTCCGATTCCGTAAATGTAAGTTAAAGCTATCTCAACTCTCTTGTTTCTTGGGATATCTACTCCTGCTATTCTAGCCAAAATTGTTTCCTCCTCTATCGAAAATTTTATATATTTTGCTAGTAATATAAACCAGCTCAATACTTTCGTCGATATGTTCCGTTTCCTAAATTCGGAGATGGCTCTACAGCCAACATATCTTTACAGTACTACATGTCATAATTGTCGTACTTTTAACAAACTCTCTTTACAAAATTATCCTTGAACTTGTTTGTGTTTAGGGTTTTCACATATAACTCTAACTTTTCCATGTCTCTTGATAACTTTGCACTTGTCACAAATAGGTTTAACTGATACTCTTACTTTCATTCATCTGCCTCCTTTCGTGATATTAATTTTTCTTCCTGTATACTATTCTACCCCTTGACAAGTCATAAGGAGAGATTTGTACAGTCACTCCATCTCCAGGTAAAATTTTAATGTAGTTCATTCTCATCTTACCAGAGATATGGCCTAAAATAGTGTGCCCATTCTCTAATTCAACTTTAAACATCGCATTTGGAAGGGCTTCTAAAATAGTACCTTCTAATTCGATAACATCTTTTTTTGACATAATTCCTCCTATCGAACAGAACTTCAAATTATTATAGCATGTAAATTACAAAAAGTCTATAAAAAATTATTGATTTTCTTAAACTTTTTTAATATTTTTACATTAATCTATTTCACTTAAAATTACTGCCTTACCATCAATAATTGCAATAGAATGTTCAAAGTGTGCAGACCTCTTTCCGTCCTTAGTTACAACTGTCCATCCATCATCTTTCATATTAAGTTTATATGTTCCGACATTTACCATTGGTTCTATAGCTAGTACCATTCCATTTTCTATTTTTAATCCTCTTCCTTTTCTTCCAAAGTTAGGTACCATAGGGTCTTCGTGCATTGAAAGTCCCACTCCATGTCCAGCATAATCCCTTACTACACTAAAACCATTTTTCTCTACATATTGTTGGATAGCATGACCAATATCTCCTAGTCTATTTCCAACTACTGCCATCTCTATTCCTATAGTTCTAGATTTTTCTGTAACTTCTAATAATTTTTTTGATTCTTCGTCTATCTCTCCAACTGGGAAAGTTATAGCTGAATCTCCAAAATAACCATTTAAATTTGTTACAGTATCTATACTTACTATATCTCCCTCTTGAAGTATTCTTCCATTAGGTACTCCATGTACTACTTCTTCATTGACAGATATACAAGTTGCAGCTGGAAAGGCTCCATATGGTCCAGGAACTCCTATACACGCTGGTATCGCTCCTTGGCTTCTAATATAGTCATCTACTATCTTATCAATTTCATATGTAGAAATTCCTGGTTTGATATACTTAGGTAAAATATCTCTATATAATCTTGCAATGATTTGATTAGATTTTTTTATCTCATTTATTTGGTCTAAAGTCTTTATTATTGCCATTTAAAATTCCTTTCTAATTTAAAATTATCCAAGAATAGCAAAAATCTCTTGAGTTATAGCATCTACTTCTTTTGTTCCATCGATGTCTACTAATAAGTTTCTTGATTTATAGAAATCAAATAAAGGAGCTGTTTGAGAGTGATATTCTCCTAATCTCTTAGTTACTGTTTCAGCATTATCATCCTTTCTAGTAATTAATTCTGCTCCACAGTAATCACATTTTCCTTCTACTTTTGGTGGATTAAATTCTACATGGAAAGATGCTCCACATACTGGACATACTTTTCTTCCTGTAACTCTTCCTACTATTAGTTCATCTGGAACATTTAATGATATAACTTTATCTAAAGCTATTCCCATATCTTTCATTAATACTTCTAGTGCTTCTGCTTGAGCTAAAGTTCTAGGGAATCCATCTAGGATAAATCCTTTTTTACAATCCTCTTGTGATAATCTATCTTTGATTATTCCAATGATTGTAGAATCTGGAACTAATTTCCCTTCATCCATAAATTTTTTAGCTTCTAATCCCATAGCAGTTCCCTCTTTTATAGCTGCTCTTAGAATATCTCCAGTTGATATTTGAGGTATTCCATATTTTTCTATTAAGAACTTAGCCTGAGTTCCTTTTCCTGCACCTGGTGCACCAAATAACATGATATTCATTATGTTATCATCTCCTTAAATTATTTTGTATTACTTATTTATTATACTACACTTTCTAAAAAATTGCAGCTATTATCTTCAACTTAAAAATAAAATTTCAATACAAAATAAAAAGACACAACTAAAAAGTTATGTCTTTTATATAAAGCTCTATATAAATCCTTTATATTCTCTCATTACTAGATGAGCATTTATCTGTTGAACTGTATCAATAGCAACTCCAACAACAATAATTATCCCTGTTCCCCCAAAGAAAACTGGAAGACCAAAAGAAGTAAATATTGCATATGGTAATATTGATATAGCTGCTAAGAAGAAAGCACCACCCCAAGTAATTCTTGTTACGACACCTTCTAAATACTCAACTGTTTCAGTTCCAGGTCTTATTCCTGGGATTGTTCCTCCACCTTGCTTTAAGTTATCTGCCACTTTTTCAGGATCAAATACTATAGCAGTATAGAAGAAAGAGAAAAATATGATTACTACAGCATATATTATCATATATACTGGGTGACTTTGACTAAATACCATTGCTAATGTAGTTTTAATTGTATATTCAGATGGAATTGCATTAACAATAGCTGATGGAATCATCATTACTACTGATGCAAAGATAACTGGCATTACTCCAGCACTATTTAACTTTAAAGGAATATATGAGTTTTGACCCATACCTCCTCTTCCATTAAATCCTTTTCCTACATAGTGAATAGGTATTTTTCTTTGTCCCAATTGGAAAATAACAATTCCAGCTACTACTAATATTCCAGCTAAAGCTATTAATAGTAATACTGGTATTAAGAATTTACTTCCTCTCATACTTTGAATAGTCTGAACAACATTTGAAGGTCCTCCAGATATTACGTTCAAGAAGATTAGAAGTGAAACTCCATTTCCTATCCCTTTAATAGAGATTTGCTCTCCAATCCACATTAAAAATACTGTACCAGCAGTTAATGTTACGATTGTAGTTAGGAAAAACATAGTTCCTGGAGTTGTAACTAGTCCAACTGATTGTAACCACATACATACTCCAAAAGCTTGTATTATTGCTATTCCAATAGTTAAATATCTTGTCCATTGAGTAATTTTATTTCTTCCAGACTCACCCTCTTTTTGAATTTCTTCAATTTTAGGGATTATTACAGCTAATAAGCTGAATACAATTGATGAGTTAATGTAAGGAACTATCCCAAGAGCAAATATAGATACTCTCTTGAAAGCTCCTCCAGAAAACATATTGATATAACCCAATATATCACTTTGTGCTGTCATAGTTGCGAGTCTATCTACATCTACCCCTGGAGCAGGAATGTAAGTTCCTACTCTAGCAACTAAAAACATTAACAAGGTGAAGACGATTCTCTCTCTTAACTCAGGAATCTGCATAATGCTACTCAATTTCATATTAAATTTTTCCATTAAAGTCAAAACAACTTCACCTCGCTTCTAGTCCTAGCAAGTTAAAAACTACTTGTTGTTCTTAGCAACATCAGCAAATGTTTTAACTTCTATGATTTCTACTACTCCACCTTTAGCTTCAATAGCTGCTTTAGCAGATGCAGAAACTTTGTGAGCTTTTACAGTTAATTTTTTATCTAAAGTTCCATTTCCTAAAACTTTGATTCCGTCCATCATTTTTCTAACTAATCCAGTTTCGAATAAGATTTCAGGAGTAACTTCAGCTCCATCTTCAAATCTATTTAAAAGATCTAATGTAACTATAGCATACTCTTTCTTGAATAATGCGTTAGAGAAACCTCTTTTTGGAACTCTTCTATAGATAGGCATTTGTCCACCTTCGAAGTAAGGTTTTACTCCTCCACCAGCTCTAGACTTTTGTCCATTGCTTCCTTTTCCAGATGTTTTTCCTAATCCAGAAGATTCTCCTCTTCCAACTCTTTTTCTAGCTTTTCTTGGTACAGAAGGCATTAATTCGTTTAATTTCATATTAAGCTTGCACCTCCTCTACTTTAAGTAAGTAAGAAACTTGAGCTAGCTTTCCTTTTAACTCAGGAGTTTCTACATGCTCCACAACATCATTCATCTTCTTAAGCCCTAGCGACTTTACAGTTGCTATGTGGTTAGGCTTTCTTCCGATTATGCTTTTTACAAGCTCTATTCTAAGCTTTACCATCTAAATTCCCTCCTAGCTTAAGATATCTTTTACTTCTTTACCTCTTAAAGCAGCGATTTGCTCAGCTGTTCTAAGTGATTTTAAAGCTTCTATTGTAGCTCTAGCAACGTTGTGTTTGTTTCTAGAACCTTTAATTTTAGTTAAAATGTCATGTACTCCAACAAGCTCTAATATCTCTCTTGTTGCAGATCCAGCGATAACTCCAGTTCCTTCGTAAGCTGGTGCCATCCATAAAGTTGTTGCTCCCCATTTTCCTTCAGTTTCATGAGGAATAGTAGACCCTTTTAGAGAAACATCTACTAAATTTTTCTTTGCAGAAGAAAGTGCTTTTCTTATAGCATCAGGTACACCATTAGCTTTTCCTAATCCTAATCCAACTTTTCCTTCTCCATCACCAACAGCTGCTAAAACTGAGAAAGATATTGTTCTTCCTCCTTTAGTTGTCTTAGAAACTCTTGATATCTTTAATAATTTTTCTTGATATTGTTTTTCTTCTCTATTTGCTAACTTAGACAAGTGAAATCCTCCTCTCTAATAGAATTAGAAGCTTAATCCAGCTTCTCTAGCTGCCTCAGCAAGAGCTGCTACTCTTCCTGTGTACTTGTATCCTGATCTGTCGAATACGATATTTGTTATTCCTTTAGCTGCTGCTCTTTCTGCTAGTGCTTTTCCTACAGTCTTAGCAGCCTCTACATTTCCACCATTTGCAATATTTGCTTTTAACGCTTTATCAATAGTTGATGCAGAAACTAGAGTTACTCCATTAACATCATCTATTAATTGAGCAAAGATATTGTTGTTTGATCTATATACAGAAAGTCTTGGTCTATCAGCTGTACCAGAAATTTTATTTCTGATTGATAAATGCTTTCTTGTTCTTACAGCTTGTCTATCTACCTTCTTAAACAACTGTCTTACCTCCTTTTAGTTAAGCTACCTTACGATTTTTTACCTTCTTTTCTTCTAACAACTTCGTCAGAATACTTAACTCCTTTTCCTTTATATGGCTCAGGAGCTCTTTTAGCTCTTATATCAGCAGCAACTTGTCCTACTACATCTTTTTCGATACCGTCGATGTGGATAGTTGTGTTTTTCTCAACTGTGAATGTAATTCCAGGTACTTCATCAATGATTACTGGATGAGAGTATCCTAATGCTAATTCTAGTCCTTTTCCTTTTGCAGCTGCTCTGTATCCAACTCCAACTAGATTAAGAGTTTTTCTAAATCCTTGAGAAACTCCTAAAATCATGTTGTTGATTAGAGCTCTTGTAGTTCCATGTATAGCTCTTACTGCTGGTAAATCGTTAGGTCTTTCAACAACGATTTCATTTACAGCGTGGTGATGAGCTTCACCTTTAACTTCTTTTATTGTTAATTCTGAATTAAATTCTTTTGTTAGAGTACCTTTTGGTCCTTTTACAGTAACTACGTTTCCGTTTATTGTTACTTCAACTCCAGAAGGCACTATTATAGGTTTTTTACCTACTCTTGACATTTACTAACACCTCCTAAGTTATTTATTACCAAACAAATGCAAGAATTTCTCCACCTACGTTTTCTCTTCTAGCTACTCTGTCAGTAACAATTCCCTTAGAAGTAGATACGATAGCAATTCCTAATCCTGATAATACTCTTGGCATATCCTCTACTGAAGAATATACTCTTCTTCCAGGTTTAGAGATTCTTTTGATTCCTTTGATAACTCTCTCTTTACCATCATATTTTAAGTAAACTCTTATATTTTTCTTGTTCCCATCAGTCACAACTTTATAGTTAGCGATATATCCTTCTTCTTTTAGGATTTCTGCTAATCTATCTTTTAAATTTGAATGAGGTACATCTACTTTCTCGTGCATTACTGCATTTGCATTTCTGATTCTTGTTAACATATCAGCAATTGGATCTGTTAAATACATCTACGAAAATCCTCCTTCCTATAATATTACCAAGATGATTTTTTAACTCCTGGTATTACTCCAGCTCCTGCAAGCTGTCTGAATTTTACTCTCGAAATTCCAAATTCTCTCATGAATCCTCTTGGTCTTCCGTCTAACTGACATCTATTTCTTTTTCTAACTACAGAAGAGTCTTTTGGAAGTTTGTTTAATTCGAACATTGCTTCCATATCTCCTTCAGCAACTCTCTTCTTTAGTTCAGCTCTTTTTTCAGCATATTTCTCGCATAGTTCAGCTCTTTTAACATCTCTAGCGATCATTGACTTCTTTGCCATTTATTCTTTACCCTCCTCACTATTACTTTTTGAAAGGCATTCCAAACGCCTTAAGTAAAGCTCTTCCTTCTTCATCATTTTTAGCAGAAGAAACGATAGTGATAGACATTCCTAAAAGTTTTTCAACTTTATCAAATTCGATTTCAGGGAATACTAATTGATCTCTTAATCCTAAAGAGTAGTTTCCTCTTCCGTCGAATGAGTTAGCTGAAACTCCTTCGAAGTCTCTTACTCTTGGAAGAACTACATTCACTAATCTATCTAGAAAATCGTACATTCTTTCTTTTCTTAAAGTAACTTTTGCTCCGATTGGCATTCCTTCTCTTAATTTGAATCCTGCTTCAGATTTTTTAGCTTTTCTTACTATTGGTTTTTGTCCAGTAATGATAGTTAAATCACCCATAGCAGCATCTATTAATTTAGAGTTTTGAGTAGCTTCTCCAACTCCCATATTTACTATTATCTTTTCTAGTTTTGGACATTCCATAACGTTATTTATTCCTAAGTCTTTCATTAAAGCTGGAGATATAACGTCGTTATATAATTTATGATATCTAGAAACGTATTTAGACACTTACGTTTTCCTCCCTTCTTATAGAACTTCTCCTGATACTTTAGAGTATCTTACTTTCTTACCATCTACAAACTTGTATCCAACTCTTGTTGGTTTTCCAGCTTTCTCATCAAATAACATTACTTTAGATGAGAATATAGCAGCTGGTTTGCTAACAACTCCACCTTGTGGGTTTATTGGAGTTGGCTTCATATGTTTAGTTACTATATTTATTCCTTCAACTACAACTTTTCCTTTTTTAGGGAATACTTTTACAACTTTACCTGTTTTACCTTTATCTTTACCAGATATTACATAAACCATATCTCCAGTTTTTACGTGTAAAGTTTCTGGTATAAATTTAATTTTAGGTTTAGCCACGATATTAGCCTCCTCTCTCGATTATTAGATTACTTCTGGAGCTAGAGATAAAATCTTCATAAAGTTTTTAGCTCTTAACTCTCTTGCAACTGGTCCAAATATTCTTGTTGCTTTTGGTTCATTGTTGTTATTGATTATAACTCCTGCGTTATCATCAAATTTTATATATGATCCATCTTCTCTTCTTAATTCTTTTTTAGTTCTAACTATTACAGCCTTAACTACGTCACCTTTTTTTACGTTTCCACCAGGGATCGCTTCTTTAACAGATGCTACAACGATGTCTCCGATTTTTCCGAATCTTTTTTTAGATCCACCAAGTACTCTGATTATCATTAATTTTTTTGCACCTGAGTTATCAGCAACGTTAAGGATAGTTTGTTGTTGTACCATTAAATTATCCTCCTCTCACAATAATTGGAATTATCTAGCTTTCTCAACAATCTCTACTAGTCTCCATCTTTTATCTCTTGATAATGGTCTAGTTTCCATAATTCTTACTCTATCTCCAGTTTGAGCTACATTATTTTCATCGTGAGCTTTAAACTTAGTAGTGCTTTTTACTCTCTTCTTATAGATTGGGTGTAAAGCCATTGTTTCTATTGCAACAACGATAGTTTTATCCATTTTATCAGAAACAACTATTCCTTCTCTTACTTTTCTTTCGTTTCTCAAGACATTAACCTCCTCTTCCTAAGAATCAATTTATATATGAATGAGATTATCTTTCATTTAAGATTGTATTTATTCTAGCAATTTCTCTTCTAACTTCTCTGATTTTAGCAGTGTTAGTAAGTTGACCTAATGAAAGTTGGAACTTTAGGTTGAATAACTCTTCCTTAAGCTCTTTACACTTAACAACTAAGTCTTCAGTTGACATTTCTCTTATTTCCTTAGCTCTCATTAGTTTTCACCACCATTCTCTCTTTTTACTATTTTACATCTTACAGGAAGTTTCATAGAAGCTTTTCTTAATGCTGCTAAAGCTTTCTCTTCTGTTACTCCAGAAACTTCGAACATTATTCTTCCTGGTAGTACTACTGCTACCCAACCTTCAACACTTCCTTTACCTTTACCCATTCTCACTCCAGCTGGTCTAGCTGTAATTGGTTTGTCAGGGAATATTCTTATGAAAGTTTTTCCTTCTCTTTTGAATGTTCTGTTGATTGCAACCCTGCATGACTCGATTTGTCTATTTGTTATCCAGTGTGGCTCAAGAGCTTGTAGTCCATAATCTCCGAATGCTACAGTGTTTCCTCTTTGAGCTGTACCTTTCATTCTACCTCTAAACATTTTTCTATGTTTTGTTCTTTTTGGCATTAACATGACTACGCTTCTCCTCCTTCCCTTTTAGTTGGAAGAACTTCACCATGGAAAACCCATACTTTTATTCCAAGAGCTCCATAAGTTGTGTGAGCTGTTGCTGTTGCATAATCAATATCAGCTCTTAATGTATGTAAAGGAACTTTTCCTTCAACTACCCACTCAGCTCTGGCAATTTCTGCTCCATTTAGTCTTCCTGAAACCATAACTTTGATTCCTTTAGCTCCAGCTCTCATAGCTCTCATTACAGCTTGGCTTACAGCTCTTTTGTATGCTACCCTTTTCTCGATTGAAGTAGCTATATTTTCTGCTACAAGTACAGCATCTTTGTTAAACTCTTTAACTTCTTGTACTTTTACAGTTACTTTCTTTCCAGTTAATTTCTCAAGATTTACTCTTAAGTTATCTATTTCAGCACCTTTTCTTCCGATGATTATTCCCGCTTTAGCTGTGTAAACAAGAACTACTACATTTGAAGGAGAAGTTCTTTCAATTTTTACTTTTGCTATTCCTGCGTGGAAGTAGTTTTTCTTAACATACTCTCTGATTTTTACATCTTCATGGAAGTACTTAGCGTATTCCTTTTTATCTGCATACCAGTTAGAATCCCAAGATCTTGTAATTCCAAGTCTTAGTCCTCTAGGGTCTACTTTTTGTCCCACAGTCTTACCTCCTTAAACTACTTTTCAGAAACAGCAACAACAATGTGAGCTGTTGGCTTTCTGATTATATCTGCTCTTCCCATAGCTCTAGGCATTATTCTCTTAAGAGCTGGTCCATCATTTATCATAATTGTTGAAACTACTAACTTGTCTTCGTCCATTTTGAAGTTGTTAGTTGCATTAGCAATAGCTGATGCTAATGTCTTCTTTATTAATCTAGCTGCTTTTTTATTTGTAAATTCTAGAATATCTAATGCTTCTAGTGCTGATTTTCCTCTCACTAAGTCAGCTACTAATCTAGCTTTTCTAGGAGACATTCTTACGTATCTCGTAATTGCTCTAGCTTCCACTAGTCCAACCTCCTCTTTACTTTCTCAAATATATGCTTAAATTATTTTTTCTTTTTCTTGTCTACTCCATGTCCGTAGTAAGTTCTAGTTGGAGCGAACTCTCCTAATTTGTGCCCAACCATTTGCTCAGTTACGTGAACAGGGATGTGTTTTTTCCCGTTATATACACCAAAAGTTAATCCAATGAAGTTAGGGAATATAGTTGATCTTCTTGACCAAGTCTTAATAACTGCTTTTAAGTTTCCAGTAGCTACTGCATCTTCAACTTTTTTCATTAAGTGGTGGTCACAGAAAGGTCCTTTTTTTAATGATCTAGCCATTCCTTGTTAGCCTCCTCTCGAATTTAGAATTACTTATCGTTTCTTCTTCTTACGATAAACTTATCTGTAGTTTTCTTACCTCTAGTTTTAACACCTAAAGCAGGTTTTCCCCAAGGTGTTAATGGAGCTTTTCTACCTACAGGATTTTTTCCTTCTCCTCCTCCATGAGGGTGATCAACTGGGTTCATTACAGATCCTCTTACATGAGGTCTTTTACCCATATGTCTGTTTCTTCCAGCTTTACCAATTTGTACTAAGCTGTGTTCTGAGTTTCCTACTTCACCGATTGTAGCCATACACTCACCGTGGATTAATCTTAATTCTCCAGATGGTAACTCTACGTGACAGTAAGTTCCTTCTTTTGCAACTAGTCTTGCTGCAGTTCCTGCAGATCTAACTAATTGTCCTCCCTTTCCTCTTTGTAGTTCAATATTATGAATTTGAACCCCTACTGGCATATCTTTTATTTTAAGTGCGTTTCCTGGTTTAATCTCAGCTTGAGATCCTGCCATAACCATGTCACCTTTTTTTAGTCCTTTAGGAGCTAGTATATATCTTTTTTCTCCATCTACGTAGAATAAAAGAGCTATATTAGCTGTTCTGTTTGGATCATACTCGATAGATTCTACTCTAGCAGGTATATCTAATTTATTTCTCTTGAAATCGATAATTCTGTAAAGTCTTTTGTGTCCTTTTTGTCTATCTCTACATGTTCTATGTCCATAGTTGTCTCTACCATATGCAGATTTTAAAGGTACAGTTAAAGACTTTTCAGGTCTTACATTATCTAAATCCGTATTAACTAATCTAGACATTCCTCTTTGTCCGTTAGTAATAGGTTTCATTTTTCTAATAGCCATTTTTGCTTAACCTCCGAAAAAATTCCTTATTCTTTAGACCTATATATATCTTTAGCCGTTATATATTAATTACACTTCTTTGAAGTAAGTAATTGTGCTTCCTTGTGCTAACTTAACGATAGCCTTCTTTTTAGCTTGAGTTTTGTAAAGTTTCATTCCGTGTCTTTTTACAACTGGTTTAGAGTTTAAAGTAGATACAGACTCAACTTTTACGTTAAATATTTCCTCTACAGCTTTTCTTATTTGAATTTTGTTTGCTTTTGTGTTTACTTCGAAAGTATATTTGTTATACTCTCTTCTTAACATTTCACTTTTCTCAGTGATAACAGGTCTTTTGATGATATCATAAGCTGTCATTATCCAAGCACCTCCTCTATTGTAGTTAGTGCTTCTTTAGTGATGATTACTTTCTCTTGTTTTAATAACCAGTAAACTCCGATTTCGTTTGGTTGTAATACAACTGCGTTCTCTAAGTTTCTTACTGATAAGTATAAGTTGTAATCATTCATCTCTGCTAAATCGTTTACTACGAATAATTGTTTGTTAGTTGCATTTATAGCATTTGTTAAAGCAACTATTGTTTTTGTTTTTGGAGTTTCGATAGTTCCATCTAGAACTAATACATCTCCGTTTGCAACTTTAGCAGATAAAGCTGATCTTAGTGCTAAGTTTCTTACTTTCTTGTTTACTTTTTTCTCATATGATCTTGGTTGAGGTCCGAATGTTACTCCTCCTCCAACCATGTGAGGAGCTCTGATACTTCCTTGTCTTGCTCTACCAGTTCCCTTTTGTTTGAAAGGTTTTCTTCCTCCTCCTCTAACCATTGCTCTCGTCTTAGTAGCTGCAGTTCCTTGTCTAGCAGCTGCTAATTCTGCAGTTAGTACTTCGTGAAGTACTGCTTGATTAGGCTCAATCCCAAACACTGTATCTTTAACTTCTACAGTTCCAGTTTGAGTTCCTGTCAAGTTATATATGTTTAAAACTGCCATTATTTTCCTCCTTCCACATCTACTAATGAATTATTTTTTTACAGCTGGTTTAACAACTATGTAACTATTTTTTGAACCAGGTACAGCACCTTTGATTAGTAATAAGTTGTTTTCTGCATCAACTTTAACTACTTTTAGGTTTTGAACTGTTACAGTTTCATTTCCATATTGTCCAGCCATTCTTTTTCCTTTTAATACTTTTCCAGGCCAAGTTGACATTCCGATAGATCCACCTAATCTGTGGTTTCTAGATACCCCGTGAGAAGCTCTGTTTCCACCGAATCCGTGTCTCTTCATAACTCCTGATGTTCCTTTACCTTTTGAAGTTCCTGTAATATCTACGAACTCTACTCCAGCTAGAACATCAACTTTTATCTCTTGTCCTAATTCATAACCTTCAACTGAGTCTACTCTTAATTCTTTTACGAATCTTTGAGGATTTACTCCTGCTTTCTTGAAGATTCCCATTACTGGTTTAGTAGTGTTTTTCTCTTTTTTCTCATCAAATCCTAATTGTAGAGCTGTATATCCATCGTTTTCTACAGTTTTCTTTTGTAGTACGAAGTTAGGACCAGCTTCAACAACTGTTACTGGAATGAATTTTCCATCTTCAAAAATTTGAGTCATTCCAATTTTTTTAGCTAAAATTCCTGACATGTTTCTACCTCCATCAAATAATATATTGGTTGACAACTTGACCTCGTGGTTCTACCACCCTGCTTTAAAAAAAGCGCCAACTTGTATTATTCTGTAAGGAAAATTTTTATTCCGATAATCCTCTTATCAAACAAATCAAATTACTCGAAATATAACCTTACAATGTTTTTCTAAAAATCAACTATTAGATTTGTTTGATTTCTATTCCAACACCAGCTGGTAAGTTAACTGCTGTTAACGAAGCTATTGTCTTTTGTGTAGAATTGTTGATCTCAACCATTCTTCTGTGTACTCTCATTTCAAATTGTTCTCTTGAATCCTTGTTTACATGCACTGATCTTAATACAGTGTACTTTCTAATTTTAGTAGGTAATGGCATAGGTCCTGCGATTTCCGCTCCAGACTTTTTAGCAACTTCCGCTATTTTCTTAGCTGATTGATCTAATAAAGTGTGATCATAAGCTTTTAAGTAGATTCTTAATTTGTTAGAAGCCATTTATTACTTTACACCTCCTTGAAAATTATCTTTAAGGATTTTCAAATATCCTTATACACTTTAAAGAGTATATCATACTTTCTCAAAAAAGAAAAGCTTTTTTTTAGTTTTTTTTTAATATTTTTTACATTTTTTTCAAAGCTTGCTTTTTAGGTTTTTCTAAGCTTTTTTTATAACTAAGAAAATATTTTTAGAAAAAAAATACCCAGAATAATCTGGGTATTTAAACTATTTTATCATTAACTATTTTATGATTTCTGCAACTACTCCAGAAGCTACTGTTCTTCCACCTTCTCTGATAGCGAATCTTAATCCTGTTTCCATTGCGATTGGGTGTATTAATTCTACTGTCATTGCGATGTTATCTCCTGGCATTACCATTTCTACTCCCTCTGGTAATGCGATTGCTCCTGTTATGTCAGTTGTTCTGAAATAGAATTGTGGTCTGTATCCTGAGAAGAATGGAGTATGTCTTCCTCCCTCTTCTTTAGTTAATACGTATACTTCTCCTTTGAAGTTTGTATGAGGAGTGATTGATCCTGGTTTTGCTAATACTTGTCCTCTTTCTACGTCTTCTTTCTTAGTTCCTCTTAATAGAGCTCCTATGTTGTCTCCTGCTTGTCCTTGGTCAAGTAGTTTTCTGAACATTTCTACTCCTGTACAAGTTGTTTTAGTTGTAGGTTTGATTCCAACTATTTCTACTTCTTCTCCAACTTTGATTATTCCTCTTTCTACTCTTCCTGTTACAACTGTTCCTCTTCCTGTTATTGTAAATACGTCTTCTATTGGCATTAAGAATGGTTGATCTACTGCTCTTTCTGGAGTTGGGATGTACTCATCTACTGCGTTCATTAATTCGATGATTTTGTCAACCCATTGTTGCTCTCCGTTTAATGCTCCTAATGATGATCCAGCTATTACTGGTACGTCATCTCCTGGGAATCCGTACTCATTTAATAACTCTCTTACTTCCATTTCTACTAACTCTAATAACTCAGCGTCGTCTACCATATCAGCTTTGTTTAAGTATACTACGATGTATGGTACTCCAACTTGTCTTGATAGTAGGATGTGCTCTCTTGTTTGAGGCATTGGTCCATCTGCTGCAGAAACTACTAGGATTGCTCCGTCCATTTGAGCTGCTCCTGTTATCATGTTTTTAACGTAGTCAGCGTGTCCTGGACAGTCAACGTGCGCATAGTGTCTTTTTTCTGTTTCGTACTCGATGTGAGCTGTGTTGATTGTGATTCCTCTTTCTTTTTCTTCTGGAGCTGCGTCGATGTTATCGAAGTCTACTCTTTGAGCTAGTCCTAAGTCTGATAATACTTTAGATATAGCTGCTGTTGTTGTTGTTTTTCCGTGGTCAACGTGTCCGATTGTTCCGATGTTAACGTGCGGTTTACTTCTTTCGAATTTTTCTTTAGCCATTCTGGTTATACCTCCAAATATTTTTATAATAACTATAACATATTTTACTACTATTTCTTCAAAATTTCCACTTATTTCTTAACAACTTTTATTTTGATAAAAAAAAATCCACACATTATGCTCAAAGCTTCAGTGTAGTTAATTAAGTGGTGGTGAGGGAAGGATTCGAACCTTCGAAGGCAGAGCCGGCAGATTTACAGTCTGATCCCTTTGGCCACTCGGGAACCTCACCGATTATTAAGTTTTTAGTGGTACCCCGTAGGGGAATCGAACCCCTGTTTCCAGAGTGAAAATCTGATGTCCTTACCACTGAACGAACGGGGCATCTGGTGCCGCTTATCGGAGTCGAACCAATCACCTACTGATTACAAGTCAGTTGCTCTACCAGATGAGCTAAAGCGGCATTTTTATTCATTTTGTCATCAGTTCACGTTTTCGTTTTTCACTTTCGTGTCCCGCTGACAGATATTATATTACCACATTATATAAAAACTGTCAACAACTTTTTTTAAATTTTTTTCTATTTTTTTTAATATCCACTAAAAACCTAATAATTTCAAAGCTTTTTAATTATTATTTTTTAAAAAAATTATTAAATATTATAAATTTTTTTTAACTCTTTTTCACTATACTCTCTTTTTTCTTTCATATTTTTTAGCAATTCTTTATCTACATCTAATTTTTTTTCTACTTCTTTCATCTCATTTACTATCTCTACATTTTTTATTCCTAACTCTATATATTTATCTTTTATTCTTTTTAGTGTAGATTTACTAGCAGGTTTTACCCACTCTTCTGTTCCTGGTCTATCTAAGCTATTAAGCTGTAATTTTGTAAATTTTAGATTTTTTAAGAATTTTACCATTCTTTCTGTATGCTCATCTGAGTCATTTAATCCCTCTATTATAAAAGTTTCAATATAGATTTCTCCTCTATATTTTTCACTTAAATTTCTTAACCCTCCCATTACTTGAGATATATCACTTTCTACAGAAGGGCGATTTATTTTTTTAAATATCAAATTATCTACACTATTTAATGTAGGAATTATTAAATCAGCTTTTTTTATATCTTCTATTACTTTTCCATCTTCTAATAATAGCCCATTAGTTATCACACAAACTTTTACATCTGTGTGCTCTTTTATCCAATCTATAATCTCTCCAATATCTTTACTTAAAGTTGGTTCTCCACTTCCTGAAAAAGTTATATAATCAGGCTTTATTTTTTTTAAAACTTCTTTTATCTCTTCTTTTACCTCTTCTGGATCTTTAAACCTTTCTCTTTTCAATGTTAATTTTTTTGTTGCTCCACATTCACAAAATATGCAATTCATATTACAACTTTTAGGAAGTACCAAGTCTACTCCCAAAGAAATTCCTAATCTTCTTGAAGGTACAGGTCCAAATACATGCTTAAACATAAAACTCCTCCCATTTATCTATTAAAGAATATAGTGTTGCTGCTAACTTATATGGATGATGTCTTACCATCCCTTTTGAATCAATTTCTAATATGTCTCTATCTTTAACTTTTATCCCTTTTTTCTTTATACTTTCTTTATTTACAAGAACTCTATCACTTCTTTGCTTTTTATATCTTGAAAGTATCTCTTCTGGTATCTCTACTGTGTCAACTATTACCTCATCTATTATTCCTTCACCTATAACTTCACATATAGCTTCTATATGTGCTAAAGCATCATATCCTTCTGTTTCCCCTGGCTGTTGCATTGCATTACAAACATATACAACCTTCCCCTTAGTTTTCTTTAAACTTTCCTTAACCTCTTTTAATAATAGATTAGGGATTAAGCTCGTATATAGACTTCCTATTCCAAATACTACTAAATCTGCCTCTTCTAAGGCTTTTAAATTTTCTAAGGGTGCCTTTCTTTCATTTTTATAAAAAACTCTTTTAATTTTCTCTTTTGAAAAAGGTATGTTAGATTCTCCTTCTACTATTTTTCCACTTTCTGTTTCAGCATATAAAAATACTTTTTCTAAAGTTGCTGGTAATATTTTTGCTTTTATATTAAATAACTTTCTAAGTCTATCTACTGCATCTCCAATATTTCCTGTTATCTCATTCATAGCCATAATAAGAAGATTTCCCAATGGATGTGCTCCTATAGAACTTTCCTCTTTAAACCTATATTGGAATACATCCTCTATTATTGGCTCTACATCACTTAGGGCAATTAATACGTTTCTTAAATCTCCAGGTGGTGGAGAATCAAACTCCTTTCTTAAAGCTCCACTGCTTCCACCATCATCAGCTACAGATACAATAGCTGTCAAATCTATTGGTAAATATTTCAGTCCTCTCAATACTACAGATATTCCACTTCCCCCACCTAATACTACTACCTTAGGCTTTCTATTCATAGTATCACTCCTATACGTTGTTCTTTTTTACATTATCCCTCGAAAAATAAAAAAAATCAAGTATATAAAAAAGTCCCCAGACTCCTCTAGGGACTAAAATTTATTTCTATTTTTATTATAGGTATTTAGCTTCTGTATCTCTTATTAATTTAGCTACAGCTTCTACTTTTGGCATATCCTCTTCTACAAGGTTAGCTAATGGAGAACGAACTCCTCCGATTTCTATGTTGTGGTTGATTTTTAAAGTAGCTTTGATTACTCCATACATATTTCCTTTGCAAGAGCATAGAGCTGTTATGATGTCGTTTACATCATATTGAATTGCACGAGCTGTTTCATAGTCTCCTTTTTTGAAGCACTCTAAAGCTTTAAGGAATAATTTAGGCATTGCACCATAAGTTCCTCCAATTCCTCCTTCTGCTCCTATCATAAATCCACCGATAAATTGCTCATCTGGACCATTGAATACTATTGTATCTTTTCCTCCAATAGCTTTAAATGTTTGGATATCTTGAATAGGCATAGAAGAGTTTTTAACTCCTATTACTCTTGGATTTTTTAACATTTCTTTATATAGAGATGGTGTTAAAGCAACTCCTGCTAATTGTGGAATGTTATAAATTACGAAATCTGTGTTAGGTGCAGCACTTGAAATATCGTTCCAGTATTTAGCTATTGCATGCTCTGGTAAACGGAAATAAATAGGTGGTATAGCAGCAATTGCATCTACTCCTAAGCTTTCTGCATGAGCAGCTAATTCCATACTATCTGCTGTATTGTTACAAGCTACGTGAGCTATTACTGTTAATCTTCCTTGTGCTTCTTTCATTATAGTTTCTAGAACTAATTTTCTCTCTTCTTTACCTTGATAAATACACTCTCCAGAAGAACCTCCAACATATACTCCTTGAACTCCTGCTTCAATAAAGTATCTAGTTAAAGCTTTTACTCCTTCAACACTAATATTTCCTTCTTTGTCATAACAAGCATAGAATGCTGGTATTACTCCATGGTATTTCTCTAAATTTCTCATTTAAAAACACTCCCTTTTAACTAAAGTTTTTAATATTTAATTCTATTTCCTATGTTTTATATTAACTAATGTTCACGAGAACATTGTACTAAATATAAAGCTATTTGTCAATGATTTTTTATAAAAAATTGAAATTTTTATTTTATTTTCCTACAAAATTACCTATTTACCACACTTTTAAAAATAAAAAAACATAGAGCAAGTATAACTCCATATACTTGCTCTATTTATTCTCCTCAATCTTTGTCATTCTTGAATGCTATCTTCTCTCCTAGTAAATTTCTTAAATTGAAATCGTAACATAGGAGAAATATGGTAATCACTCTTATTTTTTAAATTTATTCTATTTAACTATTAACTCCAGTGCCACAGGAACATTAGCAGGAACTTCCTCTTTCTTAATTATCTTATCTGCTACTTCTACTCCTACTGCTCCTATTTCAGCTGGTTTTTGTGCTACAGTTGCTCCCATTTTCCCCTCTTTTACAGATGCTACTGCATCATCTGTAGCGTCAAATCCTACTACTAGAATATCTCTTCCAGAAGCTTCTATTGCTTTTAAAGCTCCTAGAGCCATTTCATCATTATGAGCAAATACTGCATCTATTTCTGGTTGAGCTTGTAGTATATTTTCCATTACAGTAAGTCCTCTTGTTCTATCAAAATCTGCTGCTTGTTTTGCTACTGTTGTTAATTTTCCATTTACAGCTTTATTAAAACCTTCTCCTCTATCTCTTGCTGCAGTTGTTCCAGGAATTCCTTCAAGTTCAACTACTTTTCCTGCTCCATTTAATTTTTCAACTATATAGTTTCCAGCCATTTCTCCACCTAATACATTGTCTGAAGCTACGTGAGAAACTACTTTTCCTTTATTTGCTGCTCTATCTAATGTTACTACTGGAATTTTACTTCTGTTAGCTGCTCTTACTGAACTTGCTACTGCATCTGAATCAGTAGGATTTATCAATAAAACGTCTACCCCTCTTATTAATAGATCCTCTACATTTCCTAGTTCTTTTGATGGGTCATTTTGAGAATCTAATACTATTAGTTCATGTCCTAACTCTTTTGCTTTAGCCTCTGCTCCCTCTTTTAATGTAACAAAGAATGGATTGTTTTGTGTTGATACTACTAATCCTATTTTCTCTGCATTTGCAACTGTTGAAGCTACCATAATTAAAGCTGCCATTCCAAATAATTTCATTGTTTTTTTCATCCATACCACCTCTATTTTATTTATTAGACTTTCTGTCTATTAATACTGCTATTAATATTACTATTGCTTTTATCATCATTTGATAATATGATGATACATTCAATAGGTTTAAGGCGTTTCCTAAAACTCCTATAATTAAAGCTCCTAGTGCTGTACCAGTAACTCTTCCTACTCCTCCAGCAAGAGAAGTTCCACCTAATACAACAGCTGCTATCGCATCTAGCTCATATCCACTACCTGCAGTAGGCTGAGCTGAATAAAGTCTAGAAGTTAATATTACCCCTGCTAGAGCTGATAACATTCCACATAGTCCATATACCCACATCTTTACTTTATCAACATTTATTCCTGATAATTTTGTAGCCTCTTCATTTCCTCCTATTGCGTAAGTATATCTTCCAAACTTAGTATGCATAAGTAAATAATGTCCAGCTACAAATAAAGCTATCATTATATATATTGGAATAGGGATATCAAATAGGTATCCTCCACCTATATTTTCAAAAAGAAGTCCACCATCATCTACTGTTATTGGTTTTCCCTCTGTAAATACAAGAGTTGCTCCTCTTAAGAAAGTCATAGTTACCAATGTTACTATGAATG
Source organism: Fusobacterium mortiferum ATCC 9817 (assembly GCF_000158195.2). Taxonomy (NCBI): domain Bacteria; kingdom Fusobacteriati; phylum Fusobacteriota; class Fusobacteriia; order Fusobacteriales; family Fusobacteriaceae; genus Fusobacterium; species Fusobacterium mortiferum. The sequence goes on along the minus strand of NZ_GL987993.1, from coordinate 43,351 downwards.
CTTGAAGCTTCATCTTAGAAACTAGAAATCCATTAAAAAATCCAAAAACTAAACCAAGAGCTAATGTTACTATGAATGCTAAGATAGGATTATGTCCAGCATTTAATAGTGATGCCATTACAGCTCCACAAAAAGCCAGTATTGATCCTACTGAAAGATCTATTCCTCCTGTTAGTATTACTAGTGTCATTCCTATTGCTATTATTGAATTGATTGAAGTTTGTCTTAATACATTTAATATATTTGCATGAGTTAAAAATCTAGGATTTAGTACAGATACTATTACAGCAAATATAATAAGTCCTATCAATGGCTTATTACTCCATATTTTTTTTAACATTCTTTCCCTCCTACTGCACATCTCATTATTTTTTCTTGTGTAGCTTCTTCTGCTAAAAACTCTCCAGTTACTTTTCCATTATGAATTACCATTATTCTATCACTAAGTCCCATTATCTCTGGCATCTCAGAAGATATCATAATTATACTTAGTCCCTTTGTTTTAAGGTCATTTATAAAGTCATATATCTCTTTTTTAGCTCCTACGTCTACCCCTCTTGTTGGTTCATCTAATATTAAGATTTTAGGGTTGGTTAGTAAGGCTTTAGCTATTGCAACTTTTTGTTGATTTCCACCACTTAGATTTTTTATTTTTTGCTCCATACTTGGTGTCTTTACTCTAAATTTTCCAATATACTCTTCTACACTTGCTTCTTCTTTTTTATGCTCTAATTTGAAAAGTGTTGAGAAGAAATTTAGAGCTGAAAGTGTCATATTCTCTTTTACACTCATTCCTAGAACTAGCCCATCACCTTTTCTATCTTCAGATACATAAGCTATTCCACACTCTATTCCCTCTTTTGCTGACCTTATATTTTTCTCTTCTCCATCAATAAATACTTTTCCACTATCTTTTTTTAGATGACCATAGATAGTTTTTACAAGCTCACTTCTTCCAGCTCCCATCAGTCCAGAAATACCAAGTATCTCTCCCTCATGTAGTGAAAAACTTACTCCATCTACATAGCTATTTTTTAGATTTTCTACTCTTAGTATCTCTTTTCCTCTTTCTACTTTTACCCTAGGGAACTGCTCATCTAAGGTTCTTCCTACCATATTTCTTATAATAAATTCTTCATCTATATCTTTCACTTCTGCTTCACATATAAATTTACCATCTCTCATTATTGTAATATCATCACATATCTCTGGTATCTCTTTTAATCTATGAGAAATATATACTATACTCTTACCTTCAGCAGTCAATTCTCTTATTACTTTAAATAAGCTCTCTGTTTCACTATCTGTCAATGCATCTGTTGGCTCGTCCATAACTATTATCTTAGCATTTTGTGAAAGAGCTTTAGCTATCTCTACCATCTGCATTTTCCCAATAGTTAGCTCTTTTACCAGTGTATTTTCATTCTCTTTTACATTTAATTTATCTAGTAAAACTCTAGCTTCACTTTTCATTAAAGAGCTATCTATCTTCCCAAAACCATTAACTAACTCTCTTCCTAAAAATATATTTTCTGTAATTGAAAGCTCTGGAATAAGATTTAACTCTTGGTGTATTACAGCTATCCCTTTTTCTTGTGAATCATTTACATTTCTAAAATCTACTTTAGAATTTCCAACATACAAACTTCCACTATCCATGTTGTATATTCCAGTCATAACCTTTATCAGTGTTGATTTTCCAGCACCATTTTCCCCCATAAGAGCCATAACTCTTCCTTTATATATATTAAGACTTGCACCATCTAAGGCTTTTACTCCGGGGAATGTTTTAACTATATCACTCATTCTTAAAACAATCTCTTTATTCATATTTTCTCCTAAAAAACTACCCCAGATTTTAAGATAACATTTGCATATGGAGAACACTCTCCAGTTCTTACTATTGCCTCACTCTCTCTTGTAATCTTTTTAAACTCTTCATGTTTTACCCAAATTATATTAGGATTCATTCCAACCTCTTCAAAGCTTTTTAAAATTTTTTCTAGCATAACAGGATTTTTTTCTTTTATCTCTTCTGCTAAAACTATCTCCTCTACTTGCATCTCACTTAGTATTGGCTTTAACACACTGATAAAAGATGGTAACCCAGCTTCTACCGCTAAATCAATTCTCTTTACTCCATTAGGTATTGGAAGTCCAGCATCACAAAGTGTAATATGAGCTGTATGCCCTATTTTTGCTATTTCATAAGATAATTCACTGTTTAGTAGTCTACTTCTCTTCATTTTTTACCCCCTCAAAATTTTCTACTTCTTCTATTGTTGGTATTGATGTTTGTGCACCTTTTCTAGTTACTGCTATTGCAGATACCTTTGTAGCAAACTCTATTGCTTCTCCTACATTATTGTCTTTTAACTCTCTTACTAGCCCACCTATAAAGCTATCTCCAGCAGCTGTAGTATCTATTGCTTTTACCTTGTAAGCTGAATGAAACTCACATACTTCTCTATTTAAGTGAAGAGAACCTTTACTTCCTAAAGTAACTATAAGGTTAGAAACTCCCATATCTAAAAGTTTTTCTCCAGCTTTTTTTATCTCCTCTTCTGTTTCTGTTGGCATTCCTGTTATTAGAGCCAATTCACTCTCATTTGGAATGATTAAATCGCTATTTTTTATTATCTCATCATCTAACTCTCTTGCTGGAGCTGGATTTAAAATAGTCATCTTTCCAAATTCCTTTGCCTTTGCTAGAGCATAAGCTACTATTTCTACTGGTATCTCTAACTGAGCTACTACAATATCACACTCTTTTATAACATCTAGGTATCTATCTATATAGGCTTTATCTACTTCACTATTAGCACCTGCTACAACTAAGATTCTATTCTGTCCGTTCTCCTCTACTATTATCTTAGCTATTCCTGTAGATTTTTCTCCCTCTTCAATATATCTAGCATCTACTCCACTCTCTTTCATAGAGTTGATTAAATCTTTTCCAAAGGAATCCTTTCCCACTTTCCCAAGCATTGTAACCTCTGTACCTAGTTTTCCAATAGCCACTGCTTGGTTAGCTCCTTTTCCACCAGGCACTTGGAAAAACTCCTCTCCAAAAAGTGTCTCTCCTCCTTTAGGAGCTCTTTTACATCTAGTTACTAAGTCCATATTTATACTTCCAACTACAACTACTTTTTTCATTTACTCTCCTCTCTTTTCTAACAAAGGTTCTATATGTATTTTTTTTCTCTTCTCTTTATTAACAAACAACTGATAAATTTTTTCTCCCATTATCTCCAATGGAATTGAACAAGAAAGAATATTTCTATCTAACAGCTCTAAAAACTCTGTTTTTTCAAAGCAAGCTAGTTCTAACTCCTTATCTTTTTCTTTCAATGCTTTCAATACTCCGTATAACATTAGGTTATTAGATGAAAAGACAGCAGTTACTGAGCTATCTAAAATCTTTTTCCCAGCTATATATCCACTTTCAAAAAGATAATCTCCCTCATAAATATTTTTCTCTTTTACCTCTACTCCCATATCATTATGAGCTTCTATATATCCTCTCATTCTCTCTCTAGCATTTAGAAAATCTAAATTACCTGTTATTAGAGCTATATCTCTATGTCCTCTTTCTAATAATTCCTTTGTAAGCTTGTAAGCTCCAATATAGTTATCTATAAATACCCCAGGAAGCTTAGAATCCTCAAACTCTCTATCCACTAAATATACTTGTATTTTCTGTTTTAAAAGAGGTGTTAGGGGATTTTCTTCATAATCTCCATTAATTAGGATGGCTATTACTCCTGCTATTCTATGACCTAAAATATTTTTTATAGCTTCTTTTTCCTGCTCCAAACTCTCCACTGTATTGTATAAAGCTATTTGATACCCACCTCTATTGAAATTTTTACAAATATAATTTGTAAGGGTAGCAAAAAATGGATTGCTGATATTTGGAACTAAAAGAGCTATTGTCTTATTTTCCATTTTAGATAGATTCTGTGCTATCACATTAGGAGTATAATTTTTTTTCTCTATAAATTCCTGTACTCTCTTTTTTGTTTCTTCATTTACATTAGTATGTCCATTTACTACACGAGAAACTGTTGCTATTGATAATCCCAATTCCTTAGCTATATCTTTCATTTTCATATTATCACCATTTTATGTAACCGTTTACAATAGAATATTACCTTATGAATTGTTTTTTGTCAAGACTTTATGTATTATTTTTATATAGTGTACACTAATTGCGTTTTATATTTTCAAAAAAAGGATTCTAATCTCGATGCTTTTTGATAACAACATCTTAGACTAAAATCCTTTTTCTTCTTAATTTTTTGGAAGTAAATTAATTATTTTATTATATTCTTTTTCACTTAACTCTTTTATATTTATTTTATCTATCTTGGTTAAAATATCTGTTCTTTCCTCTTCAGCTACAATTCCTATATAAAGATACTCATTAATCTCTGTATCTAATACCTTAATTATCTCTTTATATTCAGTTTTTGTAGAAAATCTTGAACTTAAAAATGCAAATTTCCCAGTTTTTTCATCTTTAGCAATATATACATTTTCTTCTAATTCTTCTATATTATCATAATATTTCGTTAATCTCTTCTTATCAAATAAACTATATATTGCATATTTCTTTTCCCTCTTTCTTATATATGTTTTTTCCATTCTTACCATTATTACAATACCACTATTTCTCCATATAAAGAAATAGATGATAAGTGTTTTATGGCTTACCATCTATTCCTTATTTTTATGAGTTACATTTTATGAAAAGGCTATTTTATATATTAGAATCTATATGATAATCCTACTTCTGCTCTATTACTATCTCCTTTATCTGTCCAGATAAATTTGTATCTAGCATCTACTCCTACTCCATTTTCATGCTCATAACCAAATCCTACATGAGCTGAAACTTTACTATCTGCTATCTCTTCTTCGTTTACTAATGCTATTTCATTTCCATATAATGTATATCTAGCATCATCAGAATCACTTACACTTAGAAGTGATACCTCTACTCCTGTCTTAAGTGAAAGTTTTCCATTAGCCACAGAGAAATCTTTTACTAAGTCTGCTCCTGCCATTCCTTCTAATACAGTTACATCTCTCTCATCTATTCTAAAGTTTCTATCACTACTTTCTACTGCATCTTGATTGATAAGAGTATATCTAGCTCCTAACATTGGCTCTACTCTTAAAGTTTCACTTATACTATATGGTTTCTTAGCTTTTAATGATAGAGTTATTGCATCAGCATCAGAACTTCCATCAGAGATAATATTATAATTTACTCCACCTACTGTATCATGTGTAGAGAACTTAGCATCTAAATCACTCTTAGTAAATCCAATATTTCCTAGTAATTCTATTCCACCCTCTGTTGTATGTTTTACATAACCACCAATATATGTGTTATCTCCATCTAGTTTTCCACCACCAGTAATATCTATCTCAGTATCTCCTTTTCCAAATACTACTCCATAAGATGTAGTATCGTTTACTCCATACTCTACCATTCCAACAGTTCCTGTAATATCTCCATCATATCCTCTTGATGAACTACCACCATCAAACTCTGTATCAGAGCTTAAATATTTACCAAATGCTAACCATTCTCCAGCTCCAGCTTTTCTACCAAAGCTTTCTACTGTATCCATATACATATCTGTTACATCTTTAGTTACTGCATATCCTGTTGTATAGAAAGCAGAAGCTTGGAAGTCAGTATTTTTAATCATATCTTGGAACTGTCCTCCATCTTGATAGTTTATAGCATTTCTTAGTGCATCATTTTCACTTAGATTTTTAATTACAGTATCATAGATAGCTGCATAATCCCCTAGTCCTAATTCATCTGCTTCTTTTACTCTAATATTAATATGTCCTACTGAATCTTCAGTTACTGTAGAAGCACTTGTATCAAAGATAACTGCTCCTTTAATTTCAGTATCTGCCCCTAGTTTATATTCAGTTTCAAAAGAGTAGCTTGGCTCTAAAGCATTAAAATTATCTCCTACTACAAATTTTATTCCTTCTCCTGCTGATACAGTAAAATCATTTACATCTTTACCTACTCCGTCCATACTAGTTTCTACACCTTTTCCAGCTCCAAGACTATTTACTTCTACGTGTAACTCTCCAGAAATATTTAAATTAACTTTATCTCCAGTAATCTCTGTTTTAGTATTGTCTATATGCCAGTGTCCACCAGTTAAATTTATTTCCTCTACATTATGAACTTTGTAGTTAAAAGTATTTTCTTCATTTTTTACATGAGTAGTTCCTTCATCTGAATGGCTTAAATTTAAAATATCATTAGTTCCATTACCTAAATCTATAACTCCATCATATGCATAGTTTTTAGCAATAGTTAGAGTATCATCATTATTTCCAAGAGTTATATCACCATGTATTCCAGTAATATCATTGATAGTTAAATTTATTTTTTCACTTGAAGAACTTCCATCTATTACAGGAGTTGTAGTTGTTGCTTCTCCTATCACTACATTATCCCCTAAAACTATTTTATTTACATTTTCACTATCTTCAACAGTAAAATCTAAAGTAAGTTTATCTGCTTCTAAAATTTTAAAACTAATATCAGTTTTATTATTAGTTATTCCATAATTAATAACTTCATCTGCAGTAGCATTTCTAAGAGTTACTTCACCATTTATACTTATAGATTGCTCTTTACTTTGAGAAGCTAGATAATTTATACCTCCCTCTCCTTCAACTTTTCCTACTATTTGGCTCTCTCCTATTTGTGTTAAAGTTCCTCCATCTAGTTTAACTGCTGTTACATCATCTCTATTTTCAATATCTGTTACAGCATTTATTGTACTATTAACCAATACTAAATCATTTGAAACATTTAATAAAGTTCCCTTTCCACCATCAGTAAAATATCCTGTTACAACACTATCATTTAATACTAATTCATCTGAACCGTTATAATTATACGCTACATCATCTCCAGTTATAACTGCTGTTAAAACATTTCCAGTTAAGTCTTGAGAAAAATCTATTGTATTATCTTTTGTATAATAAGTTTTATCATTATCTCCACTTATATTTCCAGTTGATGATAATTCTATTACACCATCATTTTTTCCACTAACAAGAGTGTAAGTACTATCTAAAACCACTCCTTTATTTGTACCAGTTCCTAAAGCTCCTTGATTAGCAGTAGTATAGATAACTATTCCATAGTTATCAACTTTACCATTAAATACTGCTCCTGTTGTATTTTTTACTACTCCATAATTGCTCGCTTCTCCTGAAGATATATTAATAGCTGTTCCACCATTATTATTTATTATTCCATAATTATAAACTTTTCCTCCTTTGTCTTTTCCTATATACTGACCAGAAGCATTAGTATTAACATTAATAATTCCATAATTGTATCCTATTCCTGACGTATTAGTAGTTGTATCTTTTGATATAAATTGCCCATATAAGCCAGATAATATTCCATAATTATATCCTGTTCCTATTATACTTTGAGCACTATTGTTATTTGTATTTATAATTACTCCATAATTATAACCTACTCCATTACTTCCTATATTTTGCCCATAATTTCCTTTATTATGTATTAATCCAAAATTATAACCTATTCCATTACTTCCTATGTTTTGTCCTGTATTTCCACTATTGGCTATTATTCCATAATTATATCCTGTTCCTAATATATATTGTCCACTAACTCCATCATTAGCTATTATTCCATAATTATAACCTACTCCATTACTTCCTATACTTTGTCCGCCATCTCCAGTAAAAGTAATCTCTCCCTTATTAACTATAGTGGCTCCCTCTAGTGATTTTTGAGATTTATTTAACTCTCCATCATTTACAAATATATTTCCCTCTCCAGAAATTTCAAAACCTGTATCTTGTTCTACTACTTCTCCGTTATTTTGTAAAGCTAGTCCTTCATTATACCCAACAATTTCATTTCCATCAGCATCTTTTCCTATTACTAGCTCAGTATTTCCATTAATATGTTTATCTAATAAATCTGCTGTATTATTAATATTAGTTAAAACTTTGTTAGAGATATTTGTTTGAGGAACAGTTACTAATACTATACCATCTAACTTTATCTCCCCTGCTTCTGATATTGAAACTCTATCTCCCGTTATTTCTTTTATTTTATTACTACCATCATATCCTTCTGTCCACTCTTTTGCTTTCTCCATACTCCAGTCAAGACTCCCTTCTATAGCTTCAGAAGCAAGCCCCACATTCCCCATAATAGCAAAAGCTGTTACAAAACCTAAAGTTATTCTAACTTTTCTTTTTAAATATCTTTTTAAACTCTTTTCTAATTCCCTTTTCATAATAAACTCCCTCCTTAAGATATAAAAAGTACTTCTTTTAGCAAAAACGAGTTTTTTTATCTATAAAAATTCTCTTAATTTTTATAAATAAAATGGAAAAACTATTGACTTTTATTAATAAAAAGGGTATCTTTAAATTAGAAGATACTTTGTTTTGTAAAATTAGTAGTGCGTTTTTTTGCTAAAAGGCGTACTTAATAAAAAAAGGTAGTCAGTCCGTCAAAACTTTAACTACCTTTTCCATTGGCTATCCTAAGATATTTGGATAGCTTTTCTAATTATCTAACCCTTCTAAAAGTAATATCAAACTCTCTGTCAGTATCAAATATTTATTCCCAACCTTTTTAGCAAAAATCTCTTTAGAATTTATTTTCTCATATATTGTTGACACATACTTTGTTAAATATGCAGCTGCTTTTTTAGGGCTAGTCCATACCCCTAAATCTCTTACCATAGCTCTAGCTAATTTTTTATCTACCTTTGAGAGTCTAGATAGTTTATAGAAAATATACTCCTCATGATTCATTCCTACTGTTATTTTTCCTGTTTTTCTTCCACTTCTTTTATTTTTATTATCCATAGTTCTAAACCCCTCCTATTATTTTATCTCATCAACTTTTCTTCAATTCTTGTTATTCTTTCTTCTATTCTTCTAAGTCCTTCTACAAGATTTTTTCTATTTTCCTTCTCTATTCTTTCTAAAAGTTTTTTCTCCCTCTCCCAGATCTCCTTGTCTATCTTTCTATCTAGCAGAGAAAGTATAAATTTGTGATAACCTATAAATATTGCTAAAACTCCACTAATTATTTTTATATACTCCATATTTACCCCCATTCATTTGCTCTTTTTCCTATCCACATCATATACTTTATATAGCTATGCTTTTTCATTTTAAACCTCCTTTTTTTATTCACTCTGTTACTTTATTTTTCTATACCTCCTTTTCTACTTCTTCAAATACTGCTTGATAGATTCTGTCATCTAGCTTACTATCTGTTCTTTTTACTAGTTCCTCTAGTAATAGTATCACTATCCTTTCTATTACTCTTGTTGCAAACCATTTACAGATAAAATACTTTACAAATTTGATTACCATATCCAATACTTTTCCCATTCTCTCCCTCCTCTCCTTTTTGACTTTCTATTGACTTTATGCTATAATCTAATTACTTAATAGAGCTACATAAGTCAATCTTTGATTGACACTCTGTTGGGGACTTATAAATGGTATTATTAAGCTTAGAATATTAGCCCTAATTTTTATTGGGGCTTTTATTCTGCCCTTAAGCAAGGTAGAATACCATTTATAAGGAGGTACACTATATGTACATCACAATCAACATCAACTCTATTGAAGGTGGAACTTTCATTGTTCTACTTATCATTGTTTGGTGGTGGTATAAGAACAGATAGTGTTCCTCAAACCCTTCGGGGTCTTTTTATTTTTTGTGCTACCTTAACTCTATATGAGGATTATCCCAGCCCCAATTCCAATAATCAAGGAGTTCTTATAGAACGACTATGATTATTGAGACACAGAAGTTTATCTTCTGTGCTACCTTAATTCTATATGTGGGTTGTCCCAACCCCAGTCATATCCAAACCTCAATTTTAATCCCAACATCTTTCCAGCCTTTTTAAAGCTCTCTATTAAAATATACCATCTGCCATCTGTTAAACTATCATCACTCTCCCAGCCCACATAATACACATCTATTGCTTTTCCATCTTGATGTTTACTTCTATTTACTACCCCATCACATTTACTTTTTCCCTGCTTATAGTACTCTTTTTGTTTTTTCTCACTTCTTACCCCCTCATTTACAAAAAAATCCACTGGAGATATTGCCAAAGCATATCCTACCAACAGTACTAACCTACTATCTACTCCCTCTAATTTTTTCTTACTCCTTACACTTGCCTTATTCATATATCCTCCTACATAACAAAAGGGAGAAATTCCCTAAGTGAGTTTTGCTCTACACTTCAAGTAATTTCTCCCTACCTTACCTCATTAAATAACTCTTATAACTTCTAAACTCCTTCAGGATGCTCTGATATATAAGTTTCCAATGCCACTAATATCTCCTTGTTCTCTGCTATTGTTGCCAATGAGCTTTGATATCCTTTTAGCTCTTTTTCTGCTGCTGCTTGCCATTCCTCATATGATTCGTATGGACTTTCCTCTGCCATAGGTTCTGAGGCTTCTTTCAACTCTGCTATATGTTCTATCACTGCTGTCATATCAAATATATTTGACTCTATTGCCTTCTCCCTTTTTATAGAATTTTTTAGACTCTCAATCTCCTTTTGAACTGTTGTTACTACTGACATACTACATTCCTCCTTTAATTTTTTAATTTTGACTTTTTAGATTTATTAGGTAATCATGATTCCTACACATATGGTAACATTTTTCTTTTCTCAATACCAGTATCTAAGACTTATTACAACTTACTACCACTTACTCTATTTATTCTTTTAAAAGCTCATAAAATCTTTGTTTATTAACTTTTCTACGACTTTTTCCTTCCACTTTTATAGGGTAACACATCTCAACTATTCTATCCCTTATTCTATTCTTTCCTTTTGCAGAAAATCTTCTAGCTATCTCACATCTATCCTCATCTTCATCAAATTCCAAATTAGTAGAGATAATTAAAGGTTTTCCACATCTATATCTACTATCTATGAGATTATATATTTTCTCTGCTCTCCAACTTGCATTTTTATCCTCAAGAGATTTTTCTACTCCAAAATCATCTATTATCAATAAATCACAATTTTCTACAATTTTTAGCAACTCCATCTCCCCTTGTCCCCACTCTTTAGTGAGCTTGAGTAAATATAATCCCAGATTTATTACAAATACACTCTTTCCTCTACTCATTAGATAATTAGCTATACAGGCAGTAGCAAATGTTTTCCCTACTCCTACTCCTCCATAAAATATTATCCCTATATCCATTTTCTTTTCCATAAAACTTTTAGCATAACGAAGAGCTACCTTCATATATTTTTCACTCATATCAGCTATTTCAAAGGTACTTTTTAAAAATTTACTATCCACTACAGAGATATCCCTATATTTTTTAACACGATTTTTTATAGATTCAGCTTGTTGTTTTCTTATCTCTTCTTCTCTTTCTCTCTCTTTTATTTTTTCCAAACAATCACAACTAGGAATATACTCTATATGCTTTCTAATAAATTCTGGCAGATACTCAATCCCTTCACTCTCATTTTTTACATACTCTTTTCCGCAGTATTGACACTTCATACTCTCCCTCCTAATTTCTATCAAATAATTCTTCACTACTAAATAGTTCAGGAATATCATCTCTATTATCAGGATTACTATTTAAAAACTCTTCTAACTCTCTATCTCTTTTCTTCTCATTCTCACCCTCTTTCTTTTCACACTTCTTTTCCCTCTCAAAATACACTCTACTATCCCTATTTTTAAAACTTCCATTGAGAGCTTTTTTCAAATTCTCCAGTTTAAAAATTGTATTAACACTCATATTATTTTTTACAAACTCTGATTCTCCCATTATCTCCAATGCTTTAAAAACTCCACTTGCTCCCAATTCTCCATAGGCTTTTAAAATTATATGGTTATCTGGGGGAAATTCAAAACTAGGTAATCCAACTTGATTATACTTTTCTAAAATCTCTCTTATCACAGGAAATTTTTCACTCTCTTTTTGTGAGTGTGTGTGTAATATATAATCTTCTTGTACTAATCTACTTGTATTAATCTTCTCCAGCTTTTTATTGGTACCCTCTATAATATCTTTTTGAGAGTCTCCTAAATTTTTTTGTGCTATTTCCTCTAATTTTTCTTTACACTCCTCTTTTTCCTCACTCTTCTCATCTTTCAAAATTCTATCTTCCTCGTACTCTTTTACACTTTCACTAACAATTTTTTCTTGTATTGTCTCTATTTCTTTTTTTATCTCCTTTCTCTTTACAACATATATTCTTCTCTCCTGTCTCTTCTGTCCCTCTATCTCTCTTATCACATACTTTACCTTGAGGTACCCACACTTAATAAGATTATTTATCCAAATACTTATAGAGTTTTTATGTACTCCATATAACTTTGAAAAATATTGATTTGTTGCATAGCAATACCCTTTAATATTTATCAGAGCTGTTATCTCTGCATACAAAATTTTCTCTGAAGGTTTAAGCCTCTCATCATATCTCACACTTGCTGGTATCACTGCAAAATAACTTGGTCTTTCCATAATAATTAATCCCCCTATAATTTTTTTATTACTGTATATATACATTATCATTTTTATTTCTACAATTCCACTAGCTAAAACTTACTACTGCTCACTACCACTCACTTCCAATTTTTACAAAAAATAAAAAAGAGTAGCCTTTCAAATCTATTTTTGAAATCTACTCTCTTTTAATTTATAAGATTTTTTTTAGACTATTCTTCTCTATTACATCTAATTTTATAGAAATATTCCCATATATATTGGCAAATGAATAACTCCATCTTTTACCATTAAATCTTTTTGGTATAGAATATATGAGTTATTTATTCTTTCACTATATTTCTTTCTAAATTTATCAAGAGAAGAGTGTTGTCTGTAAGTAGAGGATTTGACCTCTATCACTGCTAGTTTTTTTATATTTTTCTTATCTTTTATAAGAAAATCCAGCTCCATATTATTTTCTTTATTTTCTTTATCATACCTTGAATAAAAAAATAGTTTATGCCCATTTGTTCTTAATATTTGAGCTACAATATTCTCCATAATCATTCCTTCATTTATATTCAATTTATTAAAGAGAATCGCTTTATAAATCTCATTATCAGTATAACTTCCATCCATAAAAGTTTGAGTAACAAGAAGTCCTGTATCCATTAAGTAACATTTCCTAGTTGAATAATCACTATTCAGATTAAGTCCTACATTTGGATCAGTTGAATTATAGCAAGGATTAACAATCATAGCATCATTTAACCACATGAAAGAATCCTCATACTCTCTATATCTAGCCTCTTTTGATATAGAACTCAACTTATATTTCTTCTCTTTTTTAGATAGCTGACTTTGAATCTCATCAAAAATAGATATTACTTTATTCTCATATCCTTTAGCAAATTTACTAATATCATTTCTATATAAAGTTAAAATATCTCTTTTTATCTCGTCAACATTAGCAAAATCTTTTGTAGCAATATATTCATTTACAGCTTGCGGCATTCCACCAACTAAAATATACTGTCTAAAATCATTCATTACTTTTCTATGTAGTGCTTGCCCTAGCGGCTTTTTCTCATCAAAACACATCTTTAAAAATGGAATGGTTGTAGTATCTCCTAATGCCCATAAAAACTCTTCAAAATCAAGTGGATACATTTGAATATGTTTCTCTTCTGATGGAAGTATTATATTTTCTGTATTTCTTTTAAGTGACAATAAAGATCCTGTTTCTATATAATCATATCTACCATCTTTCACTAAATATTTTATCAATTGCCTTGCTTTAGGAAACTGTTGAACTTCATCAAATACAATTAAACTTTCTCTTCTAAAAAGTTGTACTCCATAAAAAGCTGACAATTTTATAAAAAATAGATCTAGATTACTACTTTCATTTTCAAATAAATCAACTATTTCTCTTGAAATATTTCCAAAATCAATAATTAGATAGCTCTTATACTCATTTTTTCCAAACTCTTCACAAAGATAGCTCTTTCCTATTCTTCTTGCCCCATCTATTAGTAATGCTGACTTTCCTTGAGATTTTTCTTTCCATTCAAGTAGAGAATTATATAATTTTCTCTTAAGCATGTTATCACCTCAAAATATAACAATCACGTTTTCTTATATTTTATTATATCATTTTTTCACGTTTTCTTATATATTTTTCCAAACTTTTTTCACGTTTTCTTATTTATATAACTGATTAACTAATAAAAAAGAGTAGAAAATATTGTAAATTCTTAAGTTACAATAACTCTCCACTCTTTATCTTTAAGTATTTTTATATTAACTTTCTATTATTTTATACTTTTCCAAACTTCTTTTAAATTAAGAAAATTTTATTGTATAATATCAATAATAAAATTAATCTAGGAGATATTTATGGAAAAAATAAAATTAAGTTGTGAAATGGATTTTACTCTAAAATTGATAGGTGGAAAATATAAACTTTTAATACTATATTTTTTATTAGAAGATGAGAAGAAAAGATTTAATGAACTTTTATCTGCTATAGGTAGCATTTCTAAAAAAACTCTTACTAATCAGTTAAGAGAGTTAGAAAATGATGGTTTAATTCAAAGAAAAATATATCCAGAAGTGCCACCTAAAGTAGAATACTCTCTTACAGAAAAAGGAAAATCTCTATCTGATATTTTAAACCTTTTATGTGAGTGGGGAGAAAAGAATTTAGATAGAGATATTTATGAAATTACTAATCCTCAATGTAAATAAAAAAACAACTCTTTTGAGTTGTTATTTACATATGGAGGCGACGACCAGATTTGAACTGGTGAATGGAGATTTTGCAGACCTCTGCCTTACCGCTTGGCGACGTCGCCATATTTAGTTGTTAGTCAGTGGTGCCCAAAGGCGGAATCGAACCACCGACACGGGGATTTTCAGTCCCCTGCTCTACCGACTGAGCTATCTGGGCAAGAATAATGGCGGGAGTGACGAGGGTCGAACTCGCGACCTCATGCGTGACAGGCATGCGCTCTAACCAACTGAGCTACACCCCCAATAATGGTGGTCTCAACAGGACTTGAACCTGTGACCCCCTGCTTGTAAGGCAGGTGCTCTCCCAACTGAGCTATGAGACCATATTTCTTTACTGTGCTTAGATATAATACCTTATTTTACACAATAAATCAATTAAGAATATTTTAGATTATAATAATTTATTTTAAAATAGCTTAATTTATATTAATATATTATTTTTTTCTTAAATTTTCTTTCTAAGTATTAATTTGAAAAATTTATTAGGGATATAAAAGGGGCTGTTACAATTTAAGAATTTGCAACAGCCCTTTCTACTTTAATTATAATTTATTAAACTACAATAGCCTCTTTTCTAATTTATAACTCTAAAAATAGATTGATAAAAAATACCTTCATATTTATAGGAAATCTAAGCATACTCTTCATAGTAAGTCTCTCCTCTAAACCATTTAAATAACCCATTATATCAACTATATAACTTACTATCTCCCTATAGATATTTCTATCTGAAGTTGCTCTAACTATCTCTTCAGCAAAAAATATCTTCTCATGTAACTTTAAATACTCCCTATTATTTATAAAATCTCTAAGAGCTTTATATATATTTATCTTATACTCTAACTCTTTGGTTTCTTCATATCCCTTAATAGCTTTTCCTATCTCCTGATATGAATATCCACTCTCTAAATCTATATCCAATAGTTTATATTTTTCTATATCCTCGCTATTTCCTCTAAAAAAAGTATAGGTATAATTATCTACTTCAAGCTCTTCAGCTGTCCTTTTCTTCACTTTCACTAAAATACTTCTAGACTTTATAGTAGGTAGAATATTTAGATTTGTATTTAAAAGAATAAAAAAGCTTCCCTTATTAGGCTCCTCTATAAGCTTTAAAAGTGCATTACTAGCTTCCTTTTTCATCTTACTTATATCTTTAATTATAAATATTTTCCTATTTCCCTCATAGGAACTTGAAGATGATTTATAAGCTAATTCTCTTATCTCATCAACTTTTAATCCATCAGGATTATCTAGTATCTCTAAATCACTATAAAGCATCTTATCTATCCTCTTACAGATATTACACTCCCCACAAAAATCTCCCTCTAAAGTTTCACAGCACAATCCTTTAGCAAAATGTAGAGCAAACTCCATAAGCAAGCTCATATCACTCCCATAGAAGAGATAAGTTCCAGAGTCTTTTTTTAGTTTTAATTCATTTCTAAAAAACTCCTTTACCTCTTCATTGGAAATTATATCTCTTATCATTATCTCTCTGCCTTCTCTATCTGTCTTAAAACATTAAGTTGGTCAAGAGCAAGTCCAGCTCCTCTAACTACACTTTCTAATGGATTTTCTGCTAATCTAACAGTTAGATTTGTATGTTTTGCTACTAACTCTGGGAAGTTTCTAATAAGTGAACCTCCACCTGCCATTATCATACCTTTATCAATTATATCTGAAGCTAGTTCTGGTGGAGTTTGTTCTAATACATATTTTACACACTCTACTATCTCCATTAAAGAGTCATGTATAGCCTCTCTTACCTCTTCAGAAGTTATCTCTACAGTTTTAGGAAGCCCCATTATTAAGTCTCTTCCTTTTATTGTCATAACCTCTTCCTCTTCTAATGGTAATGCTGTTCCTATTTTTATTTTTACCTCTTCAGCTGTCTTATCTCCTATCAATAGATTATGAGTTTTCTTTACATATTTGATAATATCAGCATCAAAGTTATTTCCAGCTGTTCTAATAGTTTTACTTACAACTGTTCCACCAAGTGAAATTACAGCTACGTCAGTAGAACCTCCACCAATATCTATTATCATATTTCCCTCTGGAACTGAGATATCCATACCAGAACCTAAAGCTGCTGCTCTAGCCTCTTCTATTAGATAGGCTCTCTTTGCTCCTGCTGATATAGCAGCCTCAAGTACAGCTCTCTTCTCTACCCCTGTTACATCTATAGGTACACATATCATTATCTCAGGCATAAAGAAGCTATACGAACCAAAAACCTTTTTAATAAAGTATTTTATCATAGCCTCTGTTACATCATAGTCAGCTATAACTCCTTCACTAAGAGGTTTTACTGCCACTATTGTATCTGGAGTTTTTCCTAACATCTCTTTGGCTTCATTTCCTACTGCTAAGATTTTTCTACTCTCTCTCTCTACTGCTACCACTGATGGTTCATTTAAAACTATTCTTCTATGTTTTTTACTATATACTAGGGTATTTGCAGTCCCTAAATCTATTCCTAAGCTTCTATTAAAACCAATATTTGGGAATTTAAACTTCATCTTTTTTCTCCTCCACACATAATTTTACTGCTAATTCTATTAAATCATCTCTACCCTCTATATAGAATCCAGCTATCAAAGCTTCAAAAGCTGTTGCTTCTCTATACTCCTGTACACTACAAGATTTTGGAAAAGTCTTTATATTTCCATTCTTTGACCTATTCCCCAACATTTGAAATTTCTCCTCTAGTTTTGGAAAAATCTCTCTATATAACTCACTCTGTCTTTTAGCATTTACACAATCTTTTACTTTTCTATTTAAGTTTCGTAAATTTAACCCCTTAGATATCCAATACTTTCTAATATTTAATTCCCATATTGAATCTCCTAGATAAGCTAATACCACTCCACTAGTCTCTCTTAAATCTACATTGTCCATGTAGTCTTATCCTTTCCATCTTTTATTTTTATTCCCATTTCAGCTAGTCTATCTCTTATCTTATCTGACATAGCCCAGTTCTTTTCATTTCTTGCCTCTCTTCTAAGTTCAAGTATAAACTCTATAAGTTCAGAAGTCATATTGCCTACAACTGTTTCAAGCTTTAATTTTACTCCTAAAGCCTCTTCCATAACATTTATAATATACTCAACAGTCTCTTTTACTACCTCTGCTCCCTCTGCATTAATAGGAGTATCCACAGCTTTATTTAGCTCTTTTACAAGTTCAAATATAGCTCCAAGTCCCATTGAAGTATTGAAGTCCTCATCCATAGCAGCTATAAATTTCTCTTTTGCTACAGCTAATTGCTCTTTTAATTCCATACAAGAGCTTCCATCAGCTTTTACATCTATTACTGCTTCTTTTCCTCTCATTAGAGCATTCTCTATTCTTTCAAGAGAAGTTTTAGCTTGAGTAAGTTCTGCATCTGAAAAATCTATTGGCTTTCTATAGTGAGAGCTAAGCACAAACAGTCTTACAACTCTACCATCGTAGTGCTCTAATACATCTCTAAGTAGGAAGAAATTTCCAAGAGATTTAGACATTTTTTCTCCATTTACATTGATATATCCATTGTGCATCCAATATCTTGCATAATCTCCACCACAACCACATTTAGATTGTGCTATCTCATTTTCATGATGTGGGAATATTAAGTCTTGTCCTCCCCCATGAATATCAAATGTATCTCCTAAATATTTATGAGACATAGCTGAACACTCTATATGCCAACCTGGTCTACCTTGTCCCCAAGGAGAGTTCCAGCTTGGTTCTCCCTCTTTAGCCTTTTTCCATAGAGCAAAATCTAGCGGAGATTTTTTTATTTCACTTATCTCTATTCTTGCCCCACTTCTTAAATCTTCAAGATTTTGATGAGATAACCCTAAATACTCATCTTTGTATGATTCTACATCAAAGTATACATCTCCTTGAGATTCATAGGCATGTCCTTTTTCTATTAGAGATTTTATTAATTTTATCATTCCACCTATATGCTCAGTAGCCTTAGGTCTAATCATACCCTCTTCTTTTAAGTTTACCTTAGCTGTATCTTCAAAGTAAGCTTTAATATATTTAGCAGCTACCTCTTCACAACTTATTCCCTCTTCATTTGCCCTTTTAATTATTTTATCATCTACATCTGTAAAGTTTGAAACATAAGTTACCTTATATCCTCTAAACTCAAAATATCTTCTTACAGTATCAAAAAATATTGCTGGTCTAGCATTTCCTATATGTATATAGTTATACACAGTAGGACCACAGACATACATTGATACCTCTCCCTCTTTTACAGGTTTAAATTCCTCCAATTTCCTAGTTAAAGTATTATATATCTTTATCATATGCCCTCCTAATACTCTCTTGTTATCTCTTTTAAAACTTCCACTGGAATTGTAACTTTCATATTTACCTTTTTATTTTCTCCCTGAATTTTAGCTTCAATTCCCTCAAATCCCATTACCTTTGGAGAATCTATCTCTCCATAGATAAATGTATCTTTGCTTATATTAAAAGAATTTTTATTTTCTTCGAAATTACTCTCTCCTATTCTAATAATTCCATCTTTCTCTTCAAATTTATTTCCAAGGTAGAAAGATGTATTTTCATTAGTTAACATAGTTAAAACTCTTCTTATCTCTGGAGCTTCATCTTTTATTTTAACCATAAATGATTGCTCATCTAATTTATATAGTACCTCTCCATCTATCTCTTTTAAAATCTCTTCAATATCTATTCCTAAAATATTTTTCCATAGAGAAAATATAGCTTTACTATCCATATCTGCTCCTATTACTAAAGGATAAAAAATAACTCTATCTAATTTAGAAAAATCATCTACTGATACATAGATATCATTTTTATCAAGGTACTTTATTAGCTCTCTGTTTCCTTTACTATTTTTAAATATTTCACTCTCTTTATCATCTATGATTATCTCACTCTCAGATATCATCTTATTATTTTCAATGGTACTACTATTTATTATTAGATTTACTCCATAGAAATCTGTTCCACTATTATTATATATAAAAGTTCCTAGAAGATTATCTCTTTTTATATCAATAGCATCCTCTATCTCCTTATTATATAAATATTTTCCATCTTTTGCTATAAAATCTTTAAGATTTTTTTCACCAAATGAGAATATAAATAATCCCTTGTAGTTTTTTAAATATAAATCTCCTTGTACATTACCAAGATATTTTTCTTTATACTCATTTTTTAAAACATAGATATCATCTTTTAACTCAAAATATTTTCCTAAATTTTTTAAAATTAAAAAATACCAATATCCAGTATCTACAACACCAGTGAAAGTTTTTTCACTTATATCATAGAACTCCTTATCTGAAAATATATAAAATTTAGAGATATATTTTAAATTTTCCATTTCAGAACTTAATTCCTTTTTCTCCTCTTCATCTTCTATCAAGGATAACAAAGGGGTAAAGTTTTTTGTATTTATTCCCTCATTAGCATATATTATTCTAGTATCTTTAGTTATAAAATCTCTAGGAGATGCCTTGTATACTACTTTATACCCCAAAAATATTCCTAAAATTAGTACTACAACTGCTATAAATCCTATTATCTTTTTCATAAACTATCACCTATTGGAATCTTTTATTTTCTATTCTCTCTATCTCTTTTTTTGTAAGATTTAAATTTTCTGTCTTAAACATTGGAGCTTTAAACCTAGCTCTTCTTATCTCTTCCTCTCTTAACTCACAAGTGAAAGAATCCTCTTTTAAATACTCTCCCTCTGCTACTATCTCTCCATTTGGTGCCACTACAAATGAGTTTCCAAAGAAAGCTATTCCATCTTCAACTCCAACTCTATTTACTGCTACAGAGTATACTCCATTAAGTAGAGAGTTAGTTTTAATTATTGTTTTCCACCCTTCAGATAACTCCTCTTTTCTCTTTCCAACTACTGCAGGAGAATTGAATAGTATAAAAACATATTTTGCTCCATCTTGAGCTAAGATATATTGAGTTGATTGATGCCACACATCTTCACAGATTAATATTCCTAATCTTCCAAATTTTGTATCAAAGGCTCTTACCTTATCTCCTGCCATAAAGTTTCTACCCTCTTGATATGCTCCATAAGTAGGAAGATATACTTTTCTATGCTTATGTACTACTTTTCCATCTTCTAAATAGTAAGCTGTGTTGTATGGATATTCCTCTTCTCCTAACTCCACTGCTCCAAATATTATACCTATTTCCTTGCTCTTTTCTAGTAATACACTTGGTACCTCTTTTATAGCTACATCAAAAACTATATCCTCCAATGAGTATCCTGTAAGTGATAGCTCTGGAAATACTACTATATCATTTTTTTCTGCTATGGCTTTATCAATTACTTCTAGCATCATATTTAAATTTTTCTCTACATTTCCTAGTGTTGGTTTTATCTGTCCTATATATACTTTCATGTTCACTCCTTCTTTCTTGTAATTATTTAATTTTGATTATAAAAATTTTAAGTCCTCTTGAGTAGTAATCTTAATATTATCATAATCTCCAAGAACTATTTTAACCTTTCCCCCTATTCTCTCCACTAGAGATGAGTCATCAGTGCCTAAAAAGTTTTCTCTTTCAGCTATCTCATAAGCTTCTTTTAATAATTTTCCTTCAAAGGCTTGGGGTGTATGTACTGCTATTAAGTCAGCTCTTTTAGGAGTAGATACCACTTCAAAATTCTCATTGATTACCTTAATAGTATCCTTTACCTGTACTCCTACTACTGCTCCTAATCTCTCTTCTGCTACTACTCTACAACACTCCTCTATATACTTCTCTTTTAAAAATGGTCTTACCCCATCTTGAACTAAAATTATATCACTGTTATTATCATATTTTAATGCATTGTATATAGAGTTTTGCCTTTCTTTTCCACCCTCTGTTACTTTCACTACCTTAGATAATCCATATTGATTACAATAATTTTCTACTAGAGATACATTTTCTTTATTAGTAACTACTATTATCTCATCCACTATATTAGAATTTTGCGCTACTTCCAATGGCATTATAAAAAGTGGCTTTCCTTTATACTCTAAAAATTGTTTAGGGTAACCTAGTCCCATTCTCTTTCCTACTCCTGCAGCTGCAACTATCATAGTTACTTTAAAGTTACTACTGTACATCCTAGTCCTCCCTCTCCATGTCCTCCTAATCTGTACTCTTTTACATATCTACATTTTTTCAAGTAGTTTAATATTCCCTCTCTTAGAGCTCCTGTTCCCTTACCATGAATTATATATACCTCAGTATATGAGTTCATAACAGCTCTATCTAAATAAGTCTCAAGCTCATATACAGCCTCATCTACCATCTTACCTCTTAAATCTATCTCATTTCTTACAGAAGTCTTAGTGTGTGAGAAAGTGTTGTACTCTTTCTTAGCCTTTTCCTTTACAACTTTTACATCATCCATAGATACCTCTAGTTTTAAGATACCTGCTTGAACTTGAACTGTCTCTTTTCCACCATTGATTTTTAAAACATTAGCAAATTGATTTAAGCTATTTACAAATACCTTATCTCCAACTTTATAATCAACTTTTCTAGCAATCTTTGGTTTTTCCTCAACATTTTTATTTCTATCATCTTGAAGAGCCGATCTAAGCATATTAAGACTTTTTTGCACATTCTTAACATCCTCTTTCTTATTCTCTTCCTTTTGAATCTTCTCAACAAGAGCTACTGCTTTAGCTTGCATCTCTTTCATCATCTTATCAGCTTTTTCATATGCCTCTTTTAGTATCTCATTTTTCTCTTTTTCCAATACTCTTAATTTTTCAGCATACTCATCTCTATCCCTTTGAGCTGCAGCTTTTAAAAACTCAACTTGTTGTTTCATAGCCTCTAGCTCATCAGCTTTCTCTTTTATATTAGCTATCATCTTTTCTATTTTTTTATTATCATCACCTATATAACTCTTAGCTTTCTCTATTACCTCATCAGACACTCCAAGTCTTTTAGCTATTGTAAGAGCATTACTTTCACCAGGGATTCCTATTAATAATCTATAAGTAGGAGATAGAGTATTTACATCAAACTCCATAGAAGCTGTTTCTATTCCCTCTTCATTATATCCATGAGCCTTTACCTCACTATAGTGAGTTGTGATAAAAGATTTACACTTTCTATCTCTTAAATAATCTATAACAGCCATAGCAAAAGCTGAACCTTCTATTGGATCAGTTCCTGATCCTAACTCATCTAGTAATACTAAAGAACTTTTGTTTACACTTTCTAAAATCTCCTGTACATTTTTTAAATGTGCAGAGAATGATGAAAGAGATTGCTCTATACTCTGCTCATCTCCTATATCTGCATATACCCCTGTAAAGAAACCTATGCTTGTATGCTCATGAGCTGGGATAGGTATTCCTGATAGAGCCATAAGAGTTAGAAGTCCAGCTGTTTTAAGTGCTACTGTTTTTCCCCCTGTATTTGGCCCTGTAATAAGTAGAGTATTGTAATCTTTTCCTATCTCAAATGTCAATGGAACTATCTTATCAGCTGGTATAAATGGATGTCTTGCATCTACTAAGCTCAACATCTCTCTATTATTTATGTTAGGTATTACACAATTTTTTTCTATTCCATATACAGCTCTAGCATTTAAAATATCAAGAGATAGTATTGCTTCTCCTACTGCATCTATATCCTCTCTATTATTTCTCACATGCTCAGTTATTCTAAGTAGAATTTTTCTTATCTCCTCTTTCTCTTTTAACTCTAGCTCTCTCATCTTATTATTTAGAGCTACTATTGAAAGAGGTTCTATAAATACTGTTTGACCACTAGAAGATCTATCATGCTCTATACCTTTTATAAGTCCTTTAAAGTCAGCTTTTACAGGAACTACACTTCTTCCATCTCTCTCTGTTATTATTCTCTCTTGGAAAGCCTTAGCAAAACTTGGTTCATCAAATAACTCATCAAATTTTCTTTTTATATTCATTGAAAGAGTTTTTTTATGTATTCTTATATCTCTTAAATCTAAAGAGGCGTCATCTTTTATCTCTTTGTTATTATCTATTGCTTTATTGATAATATCCTCTATTCCCCTCATTACAGGTACATCATGATATCTATCTTTTAAATCTCTATATTTTCCTAAATCCTCTAATCTAGTTTTAAAAAGTCTAAAGATTCTTAAGTTAAAGTTTATATCCCATAAATCCTCTACATCAAGATATGTTCCTATAAGTTGTGACTTCTCTGTCATTTTACAGATATCTTTCATCCCAGCAGTTTCAAATCCACCATCATATTTTATAAAATCTGTAAAATCTCTTAAAATATCTAACTCTCTATTTAATGAACTAAAATCTCTTAATGGAGATAGATTCATTATTTTATAATGATTTTCCTCTATCACGCTATAAGCAGATAATTCCTCTCTTAATTTATCAAACTCTAATACTTTATAACTATGTGTATTCATTTTTTTACTCCCTATATAATTATTTCATTCATTTTTTATTATACCATAAATCTTTAATTTTCCTAACTTTATTCAAGAAAATTTAAAAAAAACTTGAAATTTCCTTGAATTAATGATACAATTATATGCATTGTGTATGTAAGTTATTTTAGGAAAGGAGAGAATCAGAATGCAAAGATGTGAAATTACAGGAGTAGGACTAATCAGCGGAAACCAAATTTCTCACTCACACAGATTAACTAGAAGAGTTTGGAAACCAAATTTACAAGTTACTTCTATCAATGTAAACGGAACTCCAGTTAAAGTAAAAGTTTGTTCAAGAACTTTAAAAACTTTAAAAGGACTTAACGATGTAGAAGTTATGAAGTTCTTAAAAGCTAACGAAGCTACTTTAAGTACTAGACTTCAAAAAGCTATGGCAAAATAGTTTTTAGCTAATAAAAAAGACAGCTTAATTGAAAGCATGTCTTTTTTTATTTTTTGTACTCTCTTCCAATCTCTATTTTTATCTTAACTACATTTATATTTTCTGGTAATCCCTCTAATTCCGTTATAAGATACTCTTCATATGCATCTCCTAATACAACATAGTTTTCTTTTTCTATTTTATTTAATATATCATTATATATTCTATCTATCTCCTCTACTCCACCTTTATAATAATATACTGCATAAGTTTTTTCCTCTAATTCTACTTCATCTTTTCTATCCTCTATGAATAAACAACATACTCTTCCAAAGTTTCTCTTTTTTAAATCTTCTACACATATTACAGAACCTATACTTATCACATCTATCTTATTTAACTTCAACATAAATTCATTGTACATCTCTAGCCACTCTTCTAAGGAGATTTCTAAATCTTTATCTGTCAAATTACTATAGATATACTCTCTGCTCTTCTCTTTTTTTATATAAAGTTTTTCAAACTCAACACTCTCTCCTTCAAGAAGATTTTCCTTTATACTTTCAAATCTCCTTTTTATATTTTCTAATCTCTTTATCTCTCTATCTATTCCTACTATCTGCTCATCTACTAATTCTAATAGCTTAGATACTGATGGTGTTGCAAAATATTCCTGTAATTTACTTATTGAAATATTCATCTCTCTAAATGCTAAAATTGTAGCTAAAATAGGAATTTGAGTTGAGCTATAATATCTATAACCCTTTGCATCTACCTCTATTGGTTGAAATAGTCCTATCTTATCATAATAAAAAAGAGTATCCTTCTTGATATTAAATTTTTTAGCAAACTCCCCTGTTGTATATAATTTTTTATCTCTTCTATTCATAAATCCCACCTTTTCTCTTGACTATGGAGTTACTCTATAGTTTATACTATTTCTGGAAATAAATCAAAGATTTAAGGAGTTTTTATGGAAAATATAACTTTGTTTGAAAAAACACCACCTTTAAAACTATTTTTTAAAGCTGCCATACCAGGTTCTATTGGAATGCTTGCTTCAGCTATATATCTATTTTTTGATGGAGTTATTATCAGTAGACTTCTAGGAGAAACTGCATTTGCTGCTTTTAATCTCACTATTCCAATAGTTGTTTTAAACTTTGGTTTTGCTGATTTAATAGGATTAGGTTCCTCAGTAAGTATTGCAATTTTATTAGGAGAAAAAAAATTTGAAAAAGCATCTAAAATTTTTTCACTCTCTTGTTTTACTATACTTATATCTAGTACTATCTTAGGTATACTACTATTTCTCCTTGCTCCCTCTATTTTACACTCTTTGGAGCTACTGGAGAACTTGCTAGACAATCTATAAGATATTTGAGAGTATATGCTTTATTTTCTCCACTTACTACTATCACTTTTGCAGTTGATAATTATTTAAGAATTTGTGGAAAAATAAAATTTAGTATGTTCTTAAATATTTTAATGTCATTTTTATGTATCTCTCTTGAGATTTTATTTCTATATTTCTTAAATTTTGAATTAATAGGTGCTGCCCTTGCTAACTGTATAGCATTTTTTATATGTACTCTTATAGCTTTTTCTCAATTTTTTTATAAAGATAGTAGCTTAAAATTTTGTAAATTTAAAATTGAGTTAGAACTTTTAAAATCAATATTTATAAATGGAATGCCCACATTTTTAAATAATGTAGCTAGCCGTATCACTAATATTTTATTTAATTACTTATTACTCTATCTAGGTGGAGTTTCAGCTGTTAGTGTCTATGGGATATTGATGTCTATTGAAGCTTTTATCCTACCTGTTCTCTATGGTATGTGCGACGCTTTACAACCAGCACTTGGATATAACTGGGGAGCTAAAAATTACTCTCGTGTTAAAGAGATAGAAAAATATTGTTTAATTGCTAGTGCTGTAGCTTCTATAGTTACAAGTTCTATTCTTTTTTTCTTTACTGATGAGATTGCTTCCCTATTTATTGTAAAAAAAGATGAAACCTTTATAATGGCTATACCCGCCCTTATAATCTATGCCACAACATACCTTACTAGATGGTTCTCCTTTGCTATACAAAGTTTTATGTCAGCCATTGGAAAATTTAGCTTTGCAACTATTATTTCACTGTGTGTAAGCTTTATTTTTCCAATAATCTCTATTCCTATTTTATGGAATTTAAAGCTTACAGGTCTTTGGTTGAACTCATCTATTACTTCAATGCTGACAGGAATTATATCAATGCTTTTATTAAAAAAACTTTTACGAAATTTTAAACAAAAAAATATATAATTTTCTTATTAAAATAGAGAAGGGGACTATTATAGCAATTTATATCAGTCCCCTTCATTATTTTACTTATCTATTATCCTATACTCAATAACTTTCATCTTTCTATCATTAGGTTCAGCCAATCCATTTGTTACCTTTCCTTCATCTATTCCCTTTATTATTAATTTTACTTCAGGATAAGAAGTTCCCTTTGTTTCAATCTCTTCTCTCAATTTTACATTTAGACTTTCAACTGTATCATCATCACTATATAACCAATACTCTTGATTACTCTTGCTATCTTGAAATATTCTTACCTCGTGTCCATAGGTATATACCCCTTGATACTCTTTGACTTTTTGATTACTACATCCTAATAATATTACTCCTAAAGTCAAAATTCCTAACATCTTTTTCATTTGAAACCACCTCTTTAGTTAAAAAAGAGGCATTAAAGCCTCTTATATTAAAAATTAAATTTATATCCTATTGATAAAGTTGTTCTTGAATAGTCATAACTTTTCTTTAATTTTTCCCCATCATTAAACGAGTAGTTTATATCTGCTTTATTTACCTTATGCATAACTTCAAATAAAAAATTATTATACTCTATTCCAGCACCTAATCCATAGTATAATCCTGTATTATCTAAAGAAGTTCCAACTCTCTCATTATTTTTTCCCATTATTGTAATATCACTTTCACCAAAGTTATAAGAATAACCTAAATCAGCCTTTAAATATGGTTTTACACTAGTTTCAAGTGGTATATTATACTTAGCTACTGCATACAATGGTACAGACTTATACCCTGTATTTTTTATTGTTTGAAACTCTTGGTTATAACTTAAACTAACTTTATCTGGTTTCCCATGATCCTGTAATGCTATTCCTAATCCTAACTCTAAATTTGGATAAACTTCTCTTGTTCCTTCAATAGCAAATTCAAATCCTCCATCTCCATCTGCTGCTCTATTAGAAACTTCACCATGTATACTATCATTTTTAAATTTTCCAGAGATATCTATCCCTGTTTTTAAATAAAGGTTTATTCCCTCTTCTGCCATTGCTATTGATGACACTACTGCTAATCCTAATAATACTTTTTCATAAACTAAAAATCCTCCTATTTTTGATAATATCCTCCCCTTTTATCAAATATATAGACTTTATTAGTTATCATAGAGTATTATATCACTTTTTTAAAAATGCGTCAATTTATTTTTAAAAAATTTTTATAAATAAAATTTTATAATTTTTATTTTACTAATTTTAGAAGATATCCATATCCTTCTTTTTCCATCTCATCTACCGGGATAAAATTTAGTGCTCCACTATTTATACAATATCTTAACCCACCTTTATCCTTTGGTCCATCTTCAAATACATGTCCTAAGTGGGCATCTCCTACTCTACTTCTAACCTCTGTTCTAACCATATTAAAACTTCTATCTGTATGATAAGTTACTACATCTTCACTTATTGGTTTAGTAAAACTAGGCCAACCACACATAGAGTTATACTTATCTTTAGATGAGAAAAGAGGTTCCCCAGTTGTTATATCCACATATATTCCAGGCTCAAAAAAGTTCCAATACTCATTGTCAAATGCTCTTTCAGTATCATTTAACTGAGTTATTCTATACTCCTTCTCACTTAATTTTTCTCTTAACTCTTTATCTGAAAGTTTCTTATACTTACTTGCATCTACTATTATGTCATTAGCCTTATTTAAATCTATATGACAATATCCATTGGGATTTTTCTTTAAATAATCTTGATGATACTCTTCAGCTAAGTAAAAGTTTTCTAAAGGTTTATTTTCTATAACTACTTTTTTATCATATTTCTTTTGTAAATTTTCTAATGCTTGAGTTACTACTTTTTCATCTTCAGCTTTTATATAATATATACCTGTTCTATATTGTGTTCCTCTATCATTTCCCTGCTTATTAAGGCTTGTAGGGTCTACTATTCTAAAATAATACTCCAGTAGAGTACTTAAAGATATTTTGTTACTGTCGTAAGTTACTTTTACAGTTTCAGCATGTCCTGTATCTCTATATACTACATCCTCATATCTTGGATTTTCTGTCTTACCATTAGCATATCCTGAAACAGCATCTACAACCCCATAGATTCTCTCCATATATGCCTCTACTCCCCAGAAGCATCCTCCTGCTAAATATATCTCTTCAATTTTTTGTCCCTCATTCTTTGAAGTTACTGGTACATTATCCTCTTTTTTTACAACTTCCTCTTTCTTTTGAGAGTCTACTCCCATTATTTTTAAAATTTGCTCCTTAGGTAGTTGTCCTGGAACAACTCCTTTTATCTCTCCAGTTTCATCTATAAAGATAGAAGTTGGAAAAGCTCTTATTCTTGCTTTTTTTAACAGCTCTCCCTTCTCATCTACAAGTACCTTTATATTTTTATATCCTAAAGATGAATACCACTTTTTAAACTCTTCCTTACTCATCTCTCCACTTTTTCCTGGGAAAACTACTGTTACTATCTCTATTCTGTCCTCTTCTTTTGTAAAACTATCTAATTCCTCTAAACTAGACAAACATATTGGACACCATGAAGCCCAAGCTTTTAAATAAACCTTCTTACCTTTTGGTAAAGTATACTCTTTTCCATCTAATGTTTTTAACTCAAAATTCTCTATTCCTCTTCTATTTGCAAATACCATAGTTCCTCCTATTAAAAAAAGAAAAGTTAAAAATATTTTATAAAATTTTTTCATATCTATCACCCCCTACAAAAATATATTTAATTGGTTTAAAAGTAATAAAATTCCCATTATTATTATTAATACTCCACCTATCTTTTTTATTCTTTCTAAATATTTTTTTAAAAAAGACAGTTTTTTAAAAAAGTATTGAGATGAAAAAGAAAAAATTAAAAATGGAGTTGCCAAACCTAATACATAAACAAACATTAAAACTGCACCATATAGAGAATTATCTCCATTACTTGATATAAGAAGAATAGAGGCTAAAATAGGTCCTATACATGGTGTCCACCCTAGACTAAATCCAAATCCTAATAGAAAACTAGATATAATACCACTTCCCTCAGTTTCTATTTGAAGTAATTTAGTTTTTTCCAAAAGCTTAATTTTTAAAATTCCAGTTTGAACCATTCCAAAGATTATTATCATAATTCCACTAAAAATTCTAAAAATATCACTAGTTAAAAAATTACCTATTATTCCAAAACCAAATCCTAGTAATACAAAAGCCACTGACAATCCCATAATAAAGAATAGTGTCTTTAGTATAGAACTTCTTTTCCCAGTACTTAAAATACCAAAATAAACAGGTATTATTGGAAAGATACAAGGGGAGAAAAAAGACAGTATTCCTGCTAAATATGCATAACTATATAAAATTTTATCTTGACCCATATCACACTCCTTATTTTCTATAAATTTTAACTCCATTATTTTGGTATAATATTATCATATTTTGAAGCTTTTTTCAACTGTAAATATTTTTAATTTAAAATAAATACATTTTTAATTTAAACATAAATAAAAAAGAGTCTTAAAATCTAAACATATAGATTCTAAAACTCTAGGTGTTTATAAAAGAAAAAAGACTGAGATTTTCTCTCAGTCTAATTAACTAAAATTACTTTTCAATTCTTGTATAAGGAATTAAAGCGATATTTCTAGCTCTTTTTATAGCTTTAGCTATTTTTCTTTGTAACTTAGCGTTAGCTCCTGTTACTCTTGAAGGATTGATTTTTCCTTTATCAGATACGAATCTTTTTAAAAGGTCTACGTTTTTATAATCAATTTCTTCAGCTTTAACTCTTAATTTAGCTCTTCTTCTTCTGAATTCTGCCATTTTTTTAACCTCCCTATTGATTTTCCATTAACTGATTATTAGTCTTGCTTAACTATGATGTATCTTAATACTTCTTCAATGATGTTTAATTTTAACTCAACGTCTGATAATACAGTTCCATCAATTTCAAAAGTAGTTAATACATAGAAACCAGTTTTTTTCTTATCGATAGGATAAGCTAATTTTCTTTCTCCCCATTTTTCGCTCTTTTGAATGTTAGCTCCTGCAGCAGTTAAAACTCCAGTTACTTTCTCAATAACAGCATCTCTACCTTCTTCAAGTATAGTTGGGTTGATAATGAACATAATTTCGTATTTTTTCATCTTTTAACCTCCTCCCTATGGTATTAGCCCAAAACACAAACGTTTTTGAGCAGGGTCGTTTAATATTATATCAAACTTTTATAATATTTTCAAGTATTTTTTATCTTTTTCTTACCCAAGGTGGTAAATCTAAATTAGGCTTCTCTGTTTCCTCTTTTGTTTCAGTTGCTGCTTTCTCACTTTTCGCTGTGTCCACACTTATAAAAGGTTCATTCTTTTCCTCTTCATTAGCAAAATTATTAGCTATTATTGTAACTTGAACTCTATCTCCAAAATCTGGCTCAATAACAAGTCCAAACATTACGTCATCAGCTGTCTTACCAGCAGCATCTCTTACCATATCAGAGATAGTTTGTGCTTCCATCAATGTTATATCTGGTGCTCCTGTAATATTAATAAGTATTTTACTAGCACCAAGAATAGATTTTTCTAGTAATGGAGATAATAATGCTTTTTCAGTAGCTTTTATAGCTCTGTTTTCTCCTTCTCCCTCTCCAAATCCTAATACTGCTATACCTGAGTTTAACATTGTTGCTTTAATATCAGCAAAGTCTAGGTTGATAAGTCCATTTCCTATCATAAGGTCAGCTACACCTCTAATACCTATCTTTAAGATATTGTTTGCTTCTTTAAAGGCATTTTGTAATGTTATTGTTTTATCTGGTAATTCAAATAACTTATCATTAGGAATGATTACTAAAGCATCTACTGCTTTCTTTAGATTTTCTATTCCTACATCAGCATTATTTTTTCTCTTTCTTCCTTCAAATGAGAACGGTCTAGTTACAACAGCTACAGTTAAAACTCCTAACTCTTTAGCTACTCTTGCAATTACTGGTGCTGAACCTGTTCCAGTTCCTCCACCCATTCCTGCAGTAATAAATAGCATATCTGTCTCTTCTAAAAGATTTTTTATTTTTTCTACATCCTCTTCAGCAGCTTGTCTTCCTATCTCAGGATCAGCTCCTGCTCCAAGTCCTCTTGTTAATTTCTCTCCCAATTGGATTCTAATATCTGCTAATGATTTCCCTAAATCTTGAGCATCTGTGTTGGCAGCTATATACTCTACTCCTCCTACTCCTGAAGATATCATATCATTTATAGCATTTCCACCTGCTCCACCTGCCCCTAGTACTTTTATTTTAACTAAATCTTGGTCTAGTAACATAGTTTTGTCCCTCCCTTTTCTTAAATGAAGTTTGAAAACCAATTTTTTATAGCTTTCACAACTCCACCTTCTTTTTTCTCTTTCTCTTGCTCTACTAATTCTTCCTCTAATATCTTAGATAACTCTTCTTCTGTACTTACTGGTTGTACAACTTTCTCATTTTTTACTTGTATCTCTTGATGAGTATAACTACCTGTTCTTATTTTTCTGTCCTCTTCTTCCATTACCTCATAAAAGATTCCAATAGCTGTCGCCATACTTGTTGTAACATTTTCCAAACCACTAAATTCACTTGGTAACACTTTTCTAGCTACATATCCAGTTTTCTTATTAATTTTTTCTAGTAGTTTTTCTGTATTTATTATTTTATCAGAGATAACTCCCCCTGTTAAAACCAAACCTTTACCTAGATATCCATTAAATCCAGATTTTTCTATTGTATCATTTATATAATCTATTATCTCTTCAACTCTTGCATTTATGAAATCTTCTAATTCAAGAGCTGCTATATGTTTTCCCTCACTATAATAGATATATCCATCTAGAGAGATATCCTTTTCTCTATATTTATTTAAAATTTCAATAGCATCATTTTCATCTGCAAGTTTTAATATATACACTAAGTCACTTTTAAAATGCATTCCTCCTAAAGGAATAGTCTTAGTATATATTAATTTGTCATTTTTATAAAGAATGATATCTGTACTTCCCTCTCCTATATCTGCAAGGGCTACTCCCATTCTTTTATCCTCTTCACCTAGTGTAGCTTTAGCTGATGCATAGGCATTTAATACTATATTCTCTACATCTACTGATATTCTATTAATAGTTTCAACTAATTTTGCAACTCTTTTCTTATCTGTATATATTAAATGGACATCTCCCTGTAATTTGCTTCCTAATATCCCTAGTGGATTTTTTACAATTCCAGAATTGTCTACTCTCATATTATATATTTCAGTTTTTATTATCTGTTCTTCTGGAATCAAAACTTTCTTCTCTGCTTCTAATAACAGAGCCTTTATATGTTCTTCTGTTACTTCCTCTTCTGAAAAATTATATTCCATATTTACAGTTCTTGATTTTATACTCTCTCCACTTATTCCAATTGTTATAGATTCTATCTCTTGCTCTGTATCCTCTCTCAATCTTTCTATAACATCATTTACAGACTTAGATAAGGCTTCTCCATCTCTTATTTCATTTTTTATCATTCCAGAACTTGGACCCTCTATATATCTTAGTACTTTTAGTACCTCTCCATTGGAAGATAATTCTCCAGTGATGGCTTTTATTTTTCCATTACCTATATCTATTACAGTTTTTACTACCTTATCTCTATTTATCACCACTTTTTTTCTCCTCCAAACTCTTAACTATAAAATCATTAAATCTTATATCTATATATTCAATTTTTTTGGTTTTAGCAAGTTCATTATACAAAGTTTCTAAAACCTTATATTTTTCATCTTCCACATCTAAGTTTGTCTTTATAATAGTTCCATCTAATAGAATAATTTCGATACAATTTTCATCCTTCATATAAAGTTGAGATATTAATATCTTTAGTAAACTATCATCTAATCTTTTACCTAATTGCAAAAGTTTTTCTAATTCACTTTCATCTTTTATCACTATAAAATAAGTATCCTTTTCTAACCTCTCTTTTAAATATCCAAACTTTTTCCCATTGGTATCAATTAAGTATATCCTATTTTTAGTTTGAAGATAGTATGCTAACTCTCTCTCTTTTATATCTATCTCTATTTTCCCTAGACCTAAAATTTTTATTTTAGCTCTCTCTATTCTCATATCTTTCTCTAGATATTCTTCTAATCCTTTTAAATCAATATCCCATATGTTACTATTATAAATTATTTTTATCATTTCTGTCAATTCTCTTGACAACATTTTTGGACTACCTTCTATTTTTATCTCTTTTACTTTAAAAAAATCTAAAGTTAAAAATTTACTAGGGATTAAATATAACAACCAACTGAATAAAAATATAAATACTAATCTAAATATAAATTTCAAAAGAAAACTCCTTATTTTTTAAAAGTATCTACCATTATTTTTACTAAATCATCGAAAGTATATCCTTTAAGTGTTCCTAAGTCAGGAATTAAACTAGTTTTAGTCATTCCTGGGCAAGTATTTACTTCTAAGAAATATACCTCTCCATCTTTTAGCATAAAATCACTTCTTGATATTCCCTTTAAACCTATAACATTATGTATTTTTACAGCATTTTCCATGGCTTTATCATAAGCTGCTTTATCTATTTTGGCTGGGTATTCGTGTATAGAACCACCAGCTGCATATTTTGACTCATAATCATAAAATTTATTCTTAGGAATAATTCTTAGTACTCCAAGTCCTTCTCCATTTAATACTCCTACTGTAAGTTCCTCTCCTTGTATCATCTCTTCTATTAAAGGTTTTCTTCCCTCTAAAGCTCTAAGAGCCTCTCTCACTTCCTCTTGAGTATTACAAAAGTATATTCCTACACTTGATCCATCTCTTGATGGTTTTACAACTACTGGAAAATCTTTTATCTCTTCAACACAATTATAAGTTTTTGCTGTCTTTATTCCTACTGAATTAGCTACTGCCTTAGTATAAGCCTTATCCATAGTTATGGCACTTTCCATAGCTCCAGACCCTGTATATGGTTTTCCTAGCATATCAAGTAACCCTTGAAATGTTCCATTTTCTCCATATCCACCATGAAAAGCTATATATGCTAAATCATATTCATTCTCTGTAAAAGCTGAAACTAAATTTTTTTCTGTTACATCTACACCATAAGCATCATATCCTTGAGCTTGTAAACTTTCTAGTATAGCTGCTCCACTTCTTAAAGATACCTCTCTTTCAGAAGATATTCCTCCCATAAACACTGCTATTTTCATTTTCCCACCTCTATAATACTCTATTATTTTTTAATATGATTATCTCTTCTTCAAGTTGTATATTGTATAACTTTTTTATTTTCTCTTTTACAAGAGTTAATATTTTAGAAATATCTTCAAATGTTGCATCTCCATGATTTACTATAAAGTTAGGGTGCTTAGAAGATATTTCTGCTCCACCTACTCTTGTCCCTTTTAAACCAGCTTCTGAAATTAATCTTGCTGAAAAATCTCCCTCTGGATTTTTAAATGTACTTCCAAGATTTGGTTTATCTAGTGGTTGTTTACTTTCTCTTAGAGCTTGTATATCTATTACTTTTTGTAAATCAAAACCTCTTTTAAATTCAAAAGTAGCACTTATAATTACCCATTTTTTATCCTGTATCTCTGTACTTCTATATGAAAATTTTATATCTTCCTTTTTTAAAGTTCTAATTTGATGATTTTCATCAAATATTTCTACTTCTTTAATACAATCAAATATCTCGCTTCCATAAGCTCCTCCATTCATGTAGACAAGTCCTCCTACACTTCCCGGAATTCCAGCTAAGTTCTCTAATCCTGAGTAATTATTTCTATTCATAAAAGCTATAAGTTTATTAAAATCCAATCCAGCTTCTACCCTTACTATTCCTTCACCTAGCTCCTCTATTTTATTTAATTCTTTTAAAGATACAAAAGTTATATCTAAATCTCCCTCATCAATAAGAGTATTTGTCCCATTTCCTATTAAAAAGATATTTCTATATTTTTCGAATATATCTTTTAACTCCTCTTTATTTTCTACTACAATAAATCTTTTTGCTACCCCTCCAACTTTCATATTAGAGTGATTTTTCATGCTGTGATTTTCAAGTATTCTCATTATCTATATTTCCCTTCTAATTTTTCTGCAACTCTATGGGCTATCTTAGAAATATCTCCAGCTCCCATAAACATAAATACTCTATTTCCTTCAAAATTCATTATCATATCATCTATATTTTGAGGATTTTTCTCTATAACTGCTTTTGGATTTTCTATTACATTTTGTAAGTCTTCAATTGTTACTCCAAATATATCCTTTTCTCCAGCACTGTATATTGGTAAAAGAACTACTTCATCAGCTTTTTCAAAAGCATTTTTAAAGTTTTCTAATAAAAATTTTACTCTACTATAACGGTGTGGTTGGAATATTACTGTTATCTTACTATCCTCAATAGATGTTGCTCCTTGTAAAGTAGCTTTTATCTCTGTTGGATGATGAGCATAGTCATCTATTATTCTTATACCATTTCCACTATAAAGTACCTCATATCTTCTTTTTGAACCTCTAAACTTTTCAAAAGCTCTCTCTATATCTTTTTCCTCTAGTCCAAACTCTAGAGCTAAATAGATAACAGGTAGAGAGTTTAAGATATTGTGTTCTCCAGGAATATATAGGGTAAATCTTCCTATTTTTTCTCCCTTAATAACTACATCATAGCTTGTTTTTCCCTCTCCTACCTCTATATTTTCAGCATATATATCAGCAGTTTTATCTTTTATACTATATCTTGTTATCTTCTTATTCTCTTTTATTGCTGCTAATCCTCTTAATATTTCACAGTCAGAGCAGATAAAAACCTCTTTTGAAGTTTGATCAATAAATTTAGAAAATGATTTTATAATATTTTCTAAAGAACCATGGTTTTCTAGATGGTCAGCTTCTATATTAGTTATGATTGAATAAGTTGGATTCATATATAGAAAAGAGTTATCACTCTCATCTGCCTCAGCTATAAAATAGTTTGATTTTCCAGGTTTAGCATTTGAACCTATCTCTGGTAATATTCCCCCTACAACAATAGTAGGATCTAATGGTAACATTACAGAGGCTGCCATCGAACTAGTAGTTGTTTTTCCGTGAGTTCCAGCTACTGCTATACCACACTCTTCATTTAGAAGCATAGCTAGAAGCTCTCCTCTTTTTACAACTTTTATTCCATTTTCTAAAGCATATATATACTCTGGATTCTCTTTTTTTATAGCACTAGAAGCTATTATCATATCAAAGTTTTTTCCTTCTAGATTTTTTTCAGAGTGCTCATTGTGAACTACTATTCCCATACTCTCTAACTCATCAGTTACATAAGAACGACTTAAGTCACTTCCCTCTACTTCATATCCCTTGCATTTCATTATCTTAGCAAGTCCACTCATTCCTATACCATTTATTCCTATAAAATAAATTTTTTTCACTTTAATTCCTCCAAATATCAAGAGATTCTATTATCTTTTCCACAGCATTCTCTTTCTTTAAATTTCTAATATTTATTTTCATCAAGTCTAGCTCATTTTTATTTTCTAATAATTCAAAAGCTTTTTCTATAGCAAGAGTTGCCTCTGAATTTTTATACATAAGAGCTGCTCCTACCTCTTCTAATAATTTACCATTTGCATATTGTCCTACTTTTATAGAGTTATAAGGTATTATAACAGATGGTTTCCCTAATTGTATTATCTCTGAAATAGTAAGTGCTCCTGCTCTACATACTACCAAGTCTGCTGCTGCCATTATATTTATCATATTTTCAAAATATGGTCTTACAGTATCTTGAATCTTAGTTCTATTTATATTTTTTACTATCTCATCATAGTTTTTCTCTCCAGTAGCCCAATAAAGTCTTATATTTTTATTCTCTAAAATTCTTTCCCAATTTTTTAGAACAGCATCATTTATCTCTTTAGCTCCAAGACTTCCACCTGTTACTAAAAGAATTTTTTCATCAGCTTCTACCTTTAGTTTTTCTCTCTCTTTATAGCTTTTTATACTATAAATCTCTTCTCTCAGAGGATTTCCTGTTACTATACATTTGCCTTGATATTTCATTGGAATATCATCATAAGTTTTCTCAAAAGCTAGAAATATCTTCTTTGCAAATCTATAAAACAACTTATTTGTTCCACCTAAATTTGCATTTTGCTCCTGTAAATATATTTTTTTCCCAGATAACACTCCACCTACTAATACTGGTATTGATATATAGTTACCAAATCCAATAATAGCATCTGGTTTCTCTTTAAATACTAAAGCTACTCCTTGAAGTACTCCTCTAATATAACCAAATATATTTTTTAATGTTCTAGGAGGAGCTATATTTAAACCTACAAATTTAAATCCAAATTTAGGTACTATATCCTTCTCCATTCTTAGGCTTGTTCCAACAAAAAGTACATCTACACCTTTTTTTCTCAAACCTTCAGCTACTGAAAGAGCTGGATATATATGTCCTCCTGTTCCCCCTGTTGTTAAGATTACTTTTTTCAAATATCTCACCTACCAAAAATCTCTCTTACTAATTCCTTAAATACTTTTCCTCTATGTTCAAAGTTTTTAAATTGGTCATAACTAGATGTAGATGGAGAAAATAATACCACTCTTTCTTCCTCTTTTGAAAATCTTTGCTTCATATCTTCTAAACAAATTTTTAATTCTCTCAAAAGGAATATTTTATCCTTGCTATATCCAATATCTAACAACCTTCTATTTAATTCATCTGCTATATCTCCAATTAAATAAACACAGTTAGCGTGTTCTTTTATAAGCTCTACCAATGGTACCCAATCTAATTTTTTATCATACCCTCCACATATTAAAGTACAATCTTTATATGCTTCTACTGCAAAACTTGTAGAGTCTATATTTGTTGCCTTTGAGTCATTTATAAATTTTATTTTTCCATAGTTATAAAAATCTTCCATTCTATGCTCTAGAGTCTTTGTATGATATAAAAACTCTCTTATCTTTTCACTCTCTATACCACAAAGTTTTCCTGTCGATACTATAAAAAGTATATTCTCTAGATTATGTCTTCCCTTTAAAGAGAGTTTGTCAGTTTCTAAAACCTCCTCTTCTCTCCAATATAATTTTCCATTTTCCACATAGCAATCCTTTTTAGATTTTACTGATATCTCTATTTTATTAGTAGGAATTAAATTTAATCTTTTTACTACCTCTTCACAGTCAGTATTCAATATAAAATACTCCTTCTCTCCTTGATTTTTGCAGATATTAAATTTTGTATCATAATATTCATCTACATTGCTATATCTAACTAAATGGTCTGGAGTAAGATTTATTACCATAGAGATAAAAGGTTTAAACTCTATTAAATTTTCTAATTGAAATGAACTTAACTCTAAAACAATATAGTCTAACTCTTTTTGTTCTAGTAATAGCTCAGCAAAACTTTTTCCAATATTTCCAGCATACTCAGCTCTATACCCACAATATTGTAGTAGTTCAGTTATCTTTGTTGTAGTTGTTGTCTTCCCATTAGTTCCTGTTATAGCTACAATTTTTGAATTAACATTATATTGTACCATATATTCATAGCATAATTCAATTTCATCTATTACTTTTATTTGATTTTTTTTAGCTTCTAATACTAATTCATTATATGGAACCCCTGGACTTTTTATAAAAAGTTCTATATCTCCTAATAATTTTTTCCCGTCCTCTGAACTTACTCCCAATTTATCATCTACTAAAATTACATTATAATTTAAGTGTTCTAAAAGTTTTTTTGCTCCAACTCCACTTATTCCAGCTCCAAAAACCATTGCTTTTTTCATAAAAAATTACCTCGCTTTATTTTCTCTCCTAGATATGTTTATAACCACGGCTTATCTACCGTGGTTATATTATTTTTAAAGTATTCCTCTCATTCTTATTATTCCTAAAGCTATTATTCCAAACATCAATGTAGCTATCCAGAATCTCATTGTTACTTTAGTTTCAGCAAGTCCACACAATTCAAAGTGATGATGAATTGGTGCCATTTTAAATACTCTTTTTCCTCTTAATTTAAAAGAACCTACTTGAATTATTACTGATAATGCTTCCATTACAAAAATTCCACCAATAATAGGTAGAATAAGCTCTTGTTTTAAAAGTATTGCCACTACTCCTAAGATTCCTCCTAGTGTCAATGAACCTGTATCCCCCATAAATATCTGTGCTGGATAAAAGTTATACCATAAAAATCCTAATCCAGCTCCACACACTGCTGATAAAAATACAGTTATCTCTCCTGAACCCTCTATGTAAAAAAGGTTTAAATGTCTACTTAACTCCATATGTCCAGTGAAGTATGCTACTACACCTAATATTGCTGAACATATTACCATTGGCATAATAGCTAGTCCATCAAGTCCATCTGTTATATTTACAGCATTAGAAGTTCCCATCAATATTATCAAAACAAATATCAACATTCCTATTCCACCAATATACAGCATATTCTCTGCATATATTGGATTTATTATAGATAAATCTACTGCTCTATTTCCTGTAAGTCCAAAGAAATTTACAAATGCCCACACTAAAACTGCTATTATCCCTTGACCTAACAGCTTTTTCTTTCCTGAAAGCCCTTTTTTATTTACAGTAAATTTTTTATAGTCATCTATAAATCCTATCCCAGCAAATCCCATCATACTTATAAGTAGTAATATTATTATCTTATTACTTATATCTGAAATCAACAGGCTAGTAACTAATATTGTCAAAATTATTAGTACCCCTCCCATAGTAGGAGTGCCCTTCTTAGACATATGAGTTACTGGTCCCTCTTCTCTTATTTTTTCTCCAAACTTCTTTATCTTTAAATAATTAATAAAAGGTTTTCCTGCTATTAATACTATTATAAAGGCTACCATAAAAGCCATAAAACTTCTTAAATAAATTGATTTTAAAAATTGTAAACTGTGTACGTACTCTCCTATTAAATAAAACATCTATCTCCCTATCCTTCTATTATCTCTTCCATTTTCATTCCCCTAGAACCTTTTAATAAAATCGCTTTTGAGCCTTTAATACTCTCTTTTATGCTCTCTCTTATAAAATTTTTATCTAGGCTAGTTATTATTTTTTTATTTTGCTTCATAAGCTCATAAGCCTTTTGCATTCTCTCTCCATAGATATATATTCTATCTACTTTTATATCTAAAGCTTTTTTTATAATCTCTCTATGAAACTCAATCTCTTTATCACCTAATTCTAACATGTCTCCTAAAACAGCTATCTTAGTTCTATCATTATATAATTTATCAAAAGTTTCTAATGAGTATCTCATAGATATTGGACTAGCATTATAAGCATCGTTTATATAGAGAGTTTCACCTTTTACAATTTTTTGAAATCTCATTGGAGTTAAATTTAAGTTATCAAACCCTTTTTGAATCTCCTCAGAAGTTAAATCTAAACTCATTCCAACTACTACTGCCATAGCTCCATTTATACAATTATGTTTTCCATTAAGATTTATTTTATAGTTATTTCCTTCTAAAGAAAATTCTATTCCTTCATCTGTATCTTTAAAATTTTCTATTCTTTTTTTACAATTTTTTTCATATCCCACTGTAATCCCAGAAAGATTTTTTAAATAGTAGTCATCTCCAAAAATAATTAAATTTTCAGAAACTACATATTTTATTATCTCTCCTTTAGCTTTAAAAACATTCTCCCTTGTCTTTAAAAACTCTAAATGAGAATCTCCTATATTAGTTATAAGAGCATAGTCTGGTTTAGCTATCTCACATAATCTATCTATCTCTCCAAAGCCACTCATACCCATTTCAAGAACTGATACCTCATCAGTATCATCTAATTGTAAAATTGTAAATGGTAATCCTATGTGATTATTATAATTTCCCTCTGTTTTTTTACACCTATATTTTTGTGATAAGACAGAATATATCATATCTTTTGTAGTTGTCTTTCCATTGCTTCCTGTTATAGCTATAACTTTTACTCCTAAAGCTTTTCTATACTCTTGAGCTAAATCTTGCATAGCTTTTATGGTATCCTCTACAACAATTACTCTACTATCATCTCCAGAATAATCATCTGCTATAACTAAAGTAGCTCCCCTTTCCAATACTTCATCTATATATTTATTTCCATTGTTGATAGCAAAAAAAAGAGAATCCTTCTCTATTTTTCTACTATCCATCACAACTTTTAAAATTTCATCTAACTTATCTAATTTAAATTTTTCTTTTAATAATTTTGTAAGAATTTTCATAAATATTACCAAATTAATTTAAAAATTAACATACCTTTCTTTGTATTTAATACCAATATTTTATTGTATCATTAATGCTTGTAGAATACAATATAAAAATCCTACTTGTTATAATTTCTTATAAATTTAACTTAAACTTTTCGCAAATTGTAAAATATTATCAAAGTTAGCAACTCCTAGTTTTTTTACTTTTTCTATATGCTCTATTCCATGACCTGTTTTTACTAATACAGGAGTAACTTTGGCATTTATTCCAGCCTCAATATCACTTATATTATCTCCTATCATAAAAGATTTTTCTCTATCTATATTAAACTCTTTTATAGCTTCTTCTAACATCCCAGGATTAGGTTTTCTACAGTTACAATATACCTTATATTTTCCAACTCCTTTTTCTGGATGATGTGGACAAAAGTAAAATTTTTCTATTTTTACTCCTTCTTTTTCTAATATCTTTCCAATATAATTATTTAAAATTTCTAAATCCTTTTCAGTATAATATCCTCTTGCTATACCTGATTGGTTAGTAACCACTACAAAAATATACCCTAAATCTGCTAGAATTTTTAATCCTTCTACTACTCCCTCTTCAAATTCAAAATCTTCTATTTTATGTAAATAATCTTTTTCTATATTTATAGTTCCATCTCTATCTAAAATAATAGCTTTATTCATTTTTACCTCTTTTTTCTCTATATTTTTAAATTCTAGTTAGCTTTTATTATACCATAGTTTATTAAACAATAAAACACAGTAAAATTTACAAAAAATAAAAAAAGCTTGGCAAGTTCCTATCCTCCCAGGAGGCTTCCCTCCAAGTACTTTCAGCGTTTACGGGCTTAACTTCCAGGTTCGGAATGTTTCTGGGTGTACCCCCGTAGCTCTTCTCACCAAGCATTATTAACTTCTTTTAATGTAGCACAGATTTCTTTCACTCATCTGTGTCTCATTTAATATAATCGTAACTTTGTTACTCTTTATTTAATGGAACATTCAAAACTATATAGTAATATCAGGTAACGCTGATTCCTTTCAGTCATCTGCGTCTAAATAATCATAGTCGT
>NZ_GL987992.1:12008-20341 GCF_000158195.2 Fusobacterium mortiferum ATCC 9817 | reverse complement strand
TAACAAAGTTACGATTATATTAAATGAGACACAGATGAGTGAAAGAAATCTGTGCTACATTAAAAGAAGTTAATAATGCTTGGTGAGAAGAGCTACGGGGGTACACCCAGAAACATTCCGAACCTGGAAGTTAAGCCCGTAAACGCTGAAAGTACTTGGAGGGAAGCCTCCTGGGAGGATAGGAACTTGCCAAGCTCTCAATAAGAGTGCTTCCTTAGCTCAGTCGGTAGAGCATGCGGCTGTTAACCGCAGTGTCAATGGTTCGAGTCCATTAGGAAGCGCCATTTTTTTTATTTTTTGTAAAAATTTTATAAATTTACAAGAGGTGAAATATGAAAAAAACAAATGCTATGAGAGAATTAGATAAAAATAAAATAAAATATGAATTTAAAGAGTATGAAGTTGATGAAAATGATTTAAGTGCGATAGCAGTATCTTTAAAAACTGGAGAAGATATTACTAAAATATTTAAGACTCTAGTTCTTTTAAATGAAAAAAAAGAGATGATAGTTGCTTGTATTCCAGGAGCTGATACTATTGATCTAAAAAAATTAGCTAAGATTGCAGGGGCAAAAAAGGTAGAGATGCTAGAGTTAAAAGAACTTTTTAATATGACTGGTTATATAAGAGGAGGATGTTCTCCTATTGGAATAAAAAAGAGACATCAAAGCTTCATCCATCAGAGTGCTTTAACTAAAGATTATATAATGATAAGTGCTGGTGTTCGTGGTCTACAAATAATAATCGAACCACAAAATTTAATAAATTATTTAAAGATGGAAGTAGGAGATATAACTATATAATATTTTAGAAAATAAAAAAATTACATAATTTATTAAAAATGATAATTA
This sequence comes from Fusobacterium mortiferum ATCC 9817, assembly GCF_000158195.2. Classification (NCBI taxonomy): domain Bacteria; kingdom Fusobacteriati; phylum Fusobacteriota; class Fusobacteriia; order Fusobacteriales; family Fusobacteriaceae; genus Fusobacterium; species Fusobacterium mortiferum. The sequence continues at coordinate 19,490 of NZ_GL987992.1, read as the reverse complement.
ATTGACTATAATTTGAGTATAACTAGATTATTATAAAATAATTTTAGTTATACTCTTTTTTTATAGAAAAAATATGATACAATAGTAGTATGTTAATTTATATTTAAAATATTATATAGAAAAAGTGAACAAATACTTTCTTTGGAGGTTATTATGGAAAGAGTGAAAAAAATTATAAAAGTGATATTTTTAGCAATATTGAGTATTTTAATATTAGCTTGTGGAAAAGATACAGAAAATAATTTAAAAGAAATAAAGACTACTATGAGTATGGATATAGATAGCCTTAATCCTTATAAGATGGTATCAAGTGGGACAGAGGAGATAATGTTAAATGTCTTTGAGGGATTGCTTATGCCAAATTCTAAAGGGGAATTAACTCCGGCAATAGCAGAATCATACAAAATTTCAGAAGATGGAAGAATATACACATTTAAAATAAGAAAAGGAATAAAATTTCACAATGGAAATCCATTAGATGTAAAAGATGTAGAATTTTCTTTAAATAGAATGGCTGGTAAAGATGGCTTCCCACCAGCTAGTGCTCTTTTTAATGAGATAGAGAAGATAAAAGTAGTTTCAGAAGATGAAATAGAAATAAAGTTAAAAAAAGCAGATTCAGCTTTTATATATGCTTTAATAAAGGGTATTGTTCCTGATGAAAATGCTAATGATTTGGATAAAAATCCTATTGGAACAGGGCCATTTAAAGTTGCTCAATATGATAGGGAACAACAAATAGTATTGGATAGATTTAATGAATATTGGGGAGAAAAAACAAAACTAGATAGAGTAACTGTTTTAATTGTGCCAAATAGTGAAACAGCATTTTTAAAACTTCTTTCTGGAGAGATAAATATGCTTTCAAGAGTAGATTCTAAAAGAGTAAATGAATTAAAAAACTTTAATAATATATCTGCTCCACAAAACACTGTACAAATATTTGCTTTAAATAATAATGTTGAACTATTTAACGATATAAGAGTAAGAAAAGCTATTAATATGGCTCTAGATAAAGATGAGATTATTAATAGTGTTATGGCAGGAAATGGAATAAAGCTTGAAACTAATATGAGTCCAGTAATGAAAAAATACTGTATAGAAAATCTTGGAGAAAAACAAAATATAGATGAAGCTAAGAAGATTTTAGAAGAAGTAGGAAAAAATAATTTTACATTTACCATAAAAGTTCCTAGCAATTACCCTATGCATGTAAATACAGCTCAAATAATAGCTGAGCAATTAAAAGCTATAGGGCTAAAAGCAGAAATTGAAACAATAGAGTGGACAACCTGGTTATCAGATGTTTATTCTGGAAGAAAATATGAGGCAACAATAGTAGGGCTTTCAGGGAAGTTAGACCCTTATTCAATTTTAAGAAGATATACTAATGATTATAAAAATAACTTCTTTAATTTTAGTGATGAAGAGTATGATATGTTAATTGAGAAAGCTAAGGAGTCTACTAATGATGAGATTATAGTAGCAAATTATAAAAGAGCACAAGAGATTTTAAGAGAGAAACAGGCAGCAATTTATATAATGGACCCTGAACTTATAACATCTTTAGATAAAAAGATAAAAGGATTTGAGTATTATCCTTTACCATATATTAATTTTTCTAAAATGAGTATTGGAGAATAAAATGTATTATTTAAAAAAAATATTTAAGATGGTTTTTTCTATATATTTAATAGGAACAATTTCTTTTCTATTATTGGAATTAATACCAGGTGATCCTGCTCTTGCAATATTAGGATTGGAAAGTTCTCCAGAAGATATAGCGATTTTAAGAGAGAATTTAGGATTAAATAAAAGTTTAGGAGAGAGATATTTTCAGTGGGGAAAAGGAGTTATTTTGGGAGATTTTGGTAATTCATTTAAATATGGAGAGTCAGTTTCTAATTTAATTTTAGAAAGATTACCATTGACTTTAGAAATAGCTATATTGACAATTATTATAGTTTTAGGCGTATCAATTCCTCTATCTTTTATTATACATAAATTAAGAAATAAAAGAATAAAAAAAGTAATTGATTTTATAATAGGATTATGTATCTCAATACCCTCTTTTTGGTTAGGAATAATATCTATGTTTATTTTTAGTGTTATATTGAGATGGTTTTCAGTGGGATATAACAATACTTTATATTCGTTATTATTACCTTGTATAGTGATAGCAATTCCAAACATAGGAGTTTTTACTAGTTATATAAAAAATAATTTAGAGATAGAGTTAAGAGAAGAATATATAAAATATCTTTTTGTAAATGGAGTAAAAAAATTTTGGTTGAATATCTATATTTTAAAAAATTCAATTATTCCAGTTATTCCTTTAATTGGAATAATGTTGATTGATTTAATAACTGGAGTAGTAATTATAGAGCAGATATTTTCAATACCTGGAATAGGAAGATTGATGATAACAGCAGTAATAAACAGAGATTTACCTTTAGTTCAAGGATTGATTTTTTATACTTCAGTAGTTTTAGTTGTAATCAATTTTATGATAGATATATTGTACTCCATAGTAGACCCAAGGATAAGGAGTGAGAGATAGTGAAAAAAATAAGATACTTGTTACTAATCATAGTTATAATGATTTGTATATTTTTTTATCAAGACCCTTATGCTATGGAAGAAAGTAAAATATTAATGGCTCCAACATTTGAAAATATTTTAGGTTGTGATAATTTAGGAAGAGATATTTTCAGTAGACTTTTATTAGGAAGTTTCTATACATTAGCAATAGCTTTTCTATCAATATCTTTATCAGTGATAACTGGAACAATAATAGGAAGTTTAGCAGGATATTTTGGAAAAGGAATAGATGTAATAATAATGTCAATAGTAGAGGTTATCATGTCTATTCCTGGAATTTTGATTGCACTTGGAATAATAATAATTTTAGGCACAGGATTTCACTCTTTAATTGTAGCCATTTTTGTAATATATATTCCAAGATGTGTAAATGTAGTGAGAGGACTAGTAAAGAAAGAAAAAAATATGGAGTATGTAATAGCAGTAAAAACTTATGGAGTATCTGATTTAAGAATTATTTATAGACACATTTTACCAAATATTTTAAAGTCTGTATCAGTATCTTTTACAACTGGGTTTGCAGGAGCTATATTAACAGAAGCAGGGTTAGGATATTTAGGACTTGGAATTCAGCCTCCTTATCCCACTTGGGGAAATATGTTAAATCAATCTCAATCATATTTTTTATCTGCTCCTTGGTTTACTATAGCTCCAGGATTAGCAATAATTTTTACTATATATCAGATTAAAAAATTAGAGAAAAGAGGTAGAAAATATTGAAGCTAATTGAAATAGAAAAATTAAATTTAGAAATTGACGATAAGATACTTCTAAAAAATGTAGATTTTTCTATAAATTCTGGTGAAATAGTAGCATTAGCTGGAGAATCAGGTAGTGGGAAGACATTGACAACCAAATTTATATTAGGAATCTTACCAGAAAGAAGTAAAATTAATTACCAAAGATTTGAAAAAAATTGTAAAATAGGTGCTGTATTTCAAAATGCTTTTACTTCATTGAATCCAACCATAAAAATAGGGCATCAATTAAAAAAATATACGAAGGACATTATAGAAAAGAAAAAGAGTGGGAAGCTGAAGTAATTCAACTATTAAGTAAATTAGGAATAAAAGAGCCTGATAAAATATTAAAAAAATATCCTCATGAAACAAGTGGAGGAGAGAGACAAAGAGTAGTTATAGCAGGAGCTTTGATAGGACGTCCAGAATTGCTTATAGCAGATGAAGTAACAACTGCACTAGATCTTAAGACTAAAAAAGAAGTTATAAAGCTTTTTAAAGAGGTACAGAGGGCTACTGGAGTATCTATTTTGTTTATATCTCATGATTTAGAATCAATACATGATTTTGCAGAAAAAGTATATGTCATGTATAAGGGAGAAATAGTTGAAAAAAATAGCTGTGAGAAGATATTTCAAGAGCAGTCACATCCTTATGTAAAGAAATTAATAAATCTTTCTAAAAGTCTTTGGATAAGAGGTGAAGAATGATTTTAAAAGTTGAAAATTTATCAAAAGAATATGTAAAAGGATGTTTTTTTTCTAAAGAGAAAAAAGAGGTTTTAAAAAATATATCTTTTGAAGTTAAAGAGGGAGAAATATTCTCTATAATAGGACAATCTGGTGTAGGAAAATCAACTATTGGGAAAATTATTTTGGGTATTGAAAAAGAAAGTTATGGAAAGATATTATTTTTAGGAAAAAAACTAGTCGAGAGAGAAAAAAGAGATATTCAAATGGTTTTTCAAGATCCATATAGTTCTCTAAATGCAGCCATGAAAGTAAAGGATATATTAGCAGAACCATTAAAGGCTAATGGAGAAAAAAATAGAAATGAAATTTCTAAAAAGGTAAAAGATATTTTAGAAAAAGTAGGATTAGGAGAGGAATTTGAAAATAAATATCCCAATGAGTTAAGTGGTGGACAAAGGCAAAGAATAGTTATAGGATGTGCTATGATATTAAAACCTAAACTTGTTGTTTGTGATGAACCAGTAGCTTCGTTGGATTTAGGAGTTCAAAAGCAAATATTAGATTTAATAAAAAAATTTAATAAGGAATATGGAACAACGTTTATTTTTATATCTCATGATTTAGGAGTGGTATACAATATTTCAGATAGAGTGATGGTATTGTATAAAGGAGAGATTCAAGAGATAAGAGAAACAGAAGAATTCTTTTCTAGTCCACAAAGTGAATATGGGAAATATTTGTTAGAAGGAATAAGATAATAAAAAAGATGGGAATGTTATAAAACACTCTCATCTTTTTTATTTATACTATAAGCTCTTAAAAAGATGTAAGGCTAATATAGTTTTCATATCCTGTGATATATTTTCTACTTCTTCTAAGTTGAACCAAGTTCCACTTAAATCTTCTCCTTCATCTAATTTCAAATTTTGAGGTATAATAGAATCATTTTTTAATTGTACTACATATAGATAAAGTTTTTCTTGAGTATACCCTGGTGAAACAGTAAGAGGATATTTAGGAGTATAAAGTATATTATAATCTTCAGGAAGATATCCTGTTTCTTCTTCAAGCTCCCTATAAAGAGTAGAGATAGCTGACTCTCCCTCTTCAATAAGTCCAGCTGGAATCTCATACATCTCTCCAGCTATTCCAGGTCTATATTGCTTTACTAATAAAGTTTTAGTTCCATTAGCATTTACAACTAAAGCTCCAATTGCATTTTGTTTAATAAGGTACTCTAGAGTTGTTTGTGTAGTTGGATGTTTTTCTACTGCAATTTTTAAAAATTTTAAATCTTCTAGTTTCATAAAAATTCTCCTTTATAAATCATTTTCCATTTCTTCCATTTTTTTTCTTTGTTCAGTAATAGCATCATAAAGTTGTTTTTTTCTTTTTAAATATTTTATTCTTTCCTTATCTTTATGGTCTTTTATCATATCCATGATAGGAAGAAGAATGCTTGCTACAATACCTGCAGAAAATCCATTATTATATAAATTTAATCCACCATGAACAGTTCCAATACTTTGAACAACAGCAAGATGTAGCCAACCAGCAATTACTCCCCAAATAATTCCATATACACCAGTTATAGGAGCTAATGAGGTACCAAATAGAGCGGATAATGCTACTGTAAATCCATTGGTAGAGCTTCCTAAGCCTGCAATATATACTCCTATTAAAATTGGAATAGTATTTTTAAAATGTTTTCCATAGGCAGAAAAACCAACTACAGTAAGTATACCAGCAAGAAGAGGTCCATTTAAAGTTTCACCAATTAAAATTACAAATCCTGTAGCAACAAACCCCATGATTCCCATATTTATAAAAGTAAGTCCAAATCCATATTTTTTTACAAAATCAGACTTTAAACCGCTATCTTTTAAAATTTCCATATAACCTTTAAAAGAGCTATTATTTATAAAAAAACCAATTATGATAAGAGCTAAAAAAACTGAAGAGCAGATTACCTTTAAAGCCAAATCAAATTCAGTAGATATAATTCTTTGAGGTGTAATCTGGAAATTATATAATTTTAAAATAGAAGTTATAACTGCTCCTAATATTCCGCCAGTAAAACCTAAATTATAAAGATTAAACCCCTCATGAAATCCAGCCATTTTTTTAGATAGAGGAGTAGCAATAAATCCTATTATTATACCTAAAGCAATAGCATTAATATATGAAGTATCCGTAGTATCAACTCTAAAAGCAACTTCACTTACAAAAGGGGCCATTGCACTTGAAAAAGATATAGTAACAAAGATTTCTTTGAAATCAATATGCTCAAAAACACTATATAAAATTCCACCTAAATAGAAAGGAAGAATATTAAGAATATTTTTTCCAAAAAAGGAAAAACCAAATACAGTAAAGAATGAAGCAATAACTAAACCAGTTATTTCAATTTTTAATAATCTAGTTAGAGTAAAATTAAATATAAATATTAAAAAAGCATTTAAAAAAACAGCACCAATTCCACCAATAACTAAGAAATCAGTAATTAAAACAGCAGGAGAAGTTATTATTTTTAAAATTCCAGTTAAAACATTTTCTCTTTCGTAGATAACATAGCCAATAAATCCTAAAATGATAAGAATTATTAAAGAAAAAGATATAAATTTAATTTTATTAATATGATTGCTATTGAAATTATCCATTAAATCCTCCAAATGAAATTTCTTAATTAAATATTATTATTTTTTATTAGAAAAGTCAAATGATGATTTTAGAAAAAACTATGAAAAATAGTGAAAATATAGTAAGATAAATATATGGAAAATAAAAAATATTATTATATTTATATATTAAGATGCAATGATGAAAGTTTATATACTGGAATAACAACAGATATAGTAAGAAGATATGAAGAACATGAGAAAGGAAGAGGAGCTAAATACACTAGAGCTAAAGGAGTAAAAAGAATAGAAATTTTTTTTCAATGTTTAGGGAGAAAAGATGCAAGCAAAATAGAAAGTTATATAAAGAAGCTATCAAAAGCTAAAAAGGAATTTTATCTTCTTAATAGGGAGATATTTTCTTTTAAAATAAAAGAAGAATTAGGCATAGAAATAAAAATAAAAAATAAAATAAAAAAAGTGTTGACATAAAATGAAACTTATGATAATATAATATATGTTCTGAAACACAAAAGTGTTTGAGCAAAATGCCTGGATGGCGGAACAGGTAGACGCACAGGACTTAAAATCCTGTGGTATTTAGTTACCGTGCCGGTTCGATTCCGGCTCTAGGCACCACTTATAACGCGGGGTAGAGCAGTCTGGTAGCTCGTCGGGCTCATAACCCGAAGGTCGCAGGTTCAAATCCTTCCCCCGCCACCAAAAATTAAATAAGATATGCGGGAATAGCTCAGTTGGTAGAGCGTCAGCCTTCCAAGCTGAATGTCGCGAGTTCGACCCTCGTTTCCCGCTCCAAAGATGCGTCATTAG
>NZ_GL987992.1:10728-11908 GCF_000158195.2 Fusobacterium mortiferum ATCC 9817 | reverse complement strand
CGCCATAAAATAATGCCCAGATAGCTCAGTCGGTAGAGCAGGGGACTGAAAATCCCCGTGTCGGTGGTTCGATTCCGCCTTTGGGCACCACTTAAAAGGTCTCATAGCTCAGTTGGGAGAGCACCTGCCTTACAAGCAGGGGGTCACAGGTTCAAGTCCTGTTGAGACCACCATAATGGGGGTGTAGCTCAGTTGGTTAGAGCGCATGCCTGTCACGCATGAGGTCGCGAGTTCGACCCTCGTCACTCCCGCCATAATAGCTTTAAGCGTTTACAAATGCCTGGATGGCGGAACAGGTAGACGCACAGGACTTAAAATCCTGTGGTATTTAGTTACCGTGCCGGTTCGATTCCGGCTCTAGGCACCACTTATAACGCGGGGTAGAGCAGTCTGGTAGCTCGTCGGGCTCATAACCCGAAGGTCGCAGGTTCAAATCCTTCCCCCGCCACCAAAAATTAAATAAGATATGCGGGAATAGCTCAGTTGGTAGAGCGTCAGCCTTCCAAGCTGAATGTCGCGAGTTCGACCCTCGTTTCCCGCTCCAAAGATGCGTCATTAGCTCAGTTGGTAGAGCACACGACTTTTAATCGTGTTGCCACAGGTTCAAATCCTGTATGACGCACCATTTATGTGTCTGTAGCTCAGCTGGATAGAGCAACGCCCTTCTAAGGCGTGGGTCAGGAGTTCGAATCTCTTCAGACACGCCATAAAAAATTGGATCCATAGCTCAGTTGGTCAGAGCACTCGGCTCATAACCGAGTGGTCGCTGGTTCGACTCCAGCTGGATCCACCACTGCCCCGTTCGTTCAGTGGTAAGGACATCAGATTTTCACTCTGGAAACAGGGGTTCGATTCCCCTACGGGGTACCATTATTTAAATAAGTGTTTCTAAGGTTGGAAGGTTATCCTAATTGGTAAGGAACCGGTCTTGAAAACCGGCGCCGCAAGGCTTCAGAGTTCGAATCTCTGATCTTCCGCCATAAAATATGCCCAGATAGCTCAGTCGGTAGAGCAGGGGACTGAAAATCCCCGTGTCGGTGGTTCGATTCCGCCTTTGGGCACCACTTAAAAGGTCTCATAGCTCAGTTGGGAGAGCACCTGCCTTACAAGCAGGGGGTCACAGGTTCAAGTCCTGTTGAGACCACCATAATGGGGGTGTAGCTCAGTTGGTTAGAGCGCA
>NZ_GL987992.1:0-10628 GCF_000158195.2 Fusobacterium mortiferum ATCC 9817 | reverse complement strand
CGCACCATTTATGTGTCTGTAGCTCAGCTGGATAGAGCAACGCCCTTCTAAGGCGTGGGTCAGGAGTTCGAATCTCTTCAGACACGCCATAAAAAATTGGATCCATAGCTCAGTTGGTCAGAGCACTCGGCTCATAACCGAGTGGTCGCTGGTTCGACTCCAGCTGGATCCACCACTGCCCCGTTCGTTCAGTGGTAAGGACATCAGATTTTCACTCTGGAAACAGGGGTTCGATTCCCCTACGGGGTACCATTATTTAAATAAGTGTTTCTAAGGCTGGAAGGCTATCCTAATTGGTAAGGAACCGGTCTTGAAAACCGGCGCCGTAAGGCTTCAGAGTTCGAATCTCTGGTCTTCCGCCATAAAATATGCCCAGATAGCTCAGTCGGTAGAGCAGGGGACTGAAAATCCCCGTGTCGGTGGTTCGATTCCGCCTTTGGGCACCACTTGAAAAGGTCTCATAGCTCAGTTGGGAGAGCACCTGCCTTACAAGCAGGGGGTCACAGGTTCAAGTCCTGTTGAGACCACCATAATGGGGGTGTAGCTCAGTTGGTTAGAGCGCATGCCTGTCACGCATGAGGTCGCGAGTTCGACCCTCGTCACTCCCGCCATTTAGTTTATTAAGACATACTTATGTATGTCTTTTTTTACATATAAAAGTAATATAATATTTTACATAGGATGTTATAATATTTAAAGACAATTTTATATTTAAAAAGGAGAATAAAATGAATACATTATTAAATATTATTTGGCTTTTTTTGGGTGGATTAGTTTTAGCATTAGAATGGGTAATAGCAGGAATACTTTGTATTATATTTATAATTACAATACCTTTTGCAAGAGGATGTTTTGAGATGGCAACTTCTTGTCTTACACCGTTTGGAAAAAAGGTACAGTTAAAGAGCAATTTTGGAGAACCAGCAAGACCAATTAGTGCTTTTTTATGGATAATATTTGCTGGGATATGGTTAGCAATATCCCATATATTGATAGGAATAACTCAATGTTGTACAATTATAGGGATACCTTTTGGAATACAAAATTTTAAGCTAGTTCAGGTGGCTTTTAATCCTTATAAATATACTTTAAGATAGTAAGTTTTATTAATTATAATAAAAAAGAAAGTTTTTAGAGTAGTAAAAATATACTATAAAAAAACTTTCTTTTTTTATTTTAGTTTATAAATATTTTAATAAAAATTATAATTTAGAAATTTCAGTTAAAATTTTATCAGTTATAGGAGTAAACATTGCTGATGAATCAGCAGATTCTTCTCCTCTAGTCATTCTAGCAAAACCTTTAGTCATAGGTAATTCTCCAAGAAGAGGTAATCCCATCTCTTTTAAGAAATCATGAGCTCCAGACTCTTCGTGGAAACTGATTTTAGTTTCACAACCAGGGCATATAATATAACTCATATTTTCAACTACTCCTAATACAGGAACATCTAATTTCTTAGTCATATTTACAGCTTTAGCAACTATCATAGAAACCATATCTTGAGGTACAGATACCATTACAATTCCATTTATAGGTGTAGATTGCATAACAGTAAGAGCTACATCTCCTGTTCCTGGAGGCATATCTATAAGAAGATAATCGAGGTCTTCCCATAATACTTCTTCCCAGAATTGTTTTACTGCACTACTAATAAGCGAACCTCTCCATACTACTGGTTGGCTTTCATCTTGAAGTAATAAGTTTAAAGAGATAATTTTTATTCCTTCTTTTGAAGTTACAGGGACAATATTTGTTCCATCTCCCATAGCCATTTGTCCAGTTACTCCCATAAGTCTAGGAATACTAGGTCCAGTGATATCGGCATCTAATATACCAACTTTATATCCTCTTTTTGCTAAATCTTTTGCAAGTAAAGTAGTAACAGTTGATTTTCCAACTCCTCCCTTACCACTCATAATTCCAATTACATTTTTTATATGATTTAATGGATTGTTAACAATTCCACAACTTTCTTTGTCCTTAGAACATGTACCATTTGAAGGACAAGTACTACAATTTGCCATTTAAATTTCCTCCTACTTAATATTTTAATTCCTTAGATAAATCATACACTTATAAAATATTTTTGTCAAATTTAAATTAACAATATTTAGATGGCAATTGATATAGGAGAATTATTCATTTTTTGAGTATAGATTTTACTTAATTCTTCCTCCGTTATATTTTTACTTGGAATATCTAAAATAATTTTTCCTTTATCTAGCATAACAATTCTATCAGCATATTTTATAGCATCTCTTAGGTTATGAGATACCATCAAAGCAGTAATTCTTTGTTTATTTATTAATTGTTTAGTTTTTTCCATAATAACTTTAGAAGTTTTAGGGTCTAGGGCAGAAGTATGCTCATCTAAAAGTAAAAGTTTAGGTTTTTTCAATGTTGCCATAATAAGAGAGAGAGCTTGTCTTTGTCCTCCAGAAAGAAATTTGACCTGAGTATCTAGTTTATTTTCTAGTCCTAAATCAACTTCTTTTAATAAAGTTATAAAGTCAGATATCTTATTTTTTTGTATCAATCTTTTAAGAGAGAATTTCTCACATTTTTTGCTAGCTAAAGAGATATTCTCTAAAATTGTAAGTGAAGGAGAAACTCCTTTAGAAGGGTCTTGATGTATTTTACTAATTCCAAAAGCTCTTTTTTCTTCTTTTAGATTGCTGATATCTATTCCATCTAAAAGAATAGAGCCACCATCATTTTCTAGTGAACCACTTATCAGATTAAAAAGAGTAGATTTTCCACATCCATTTGAACCTAAGACAGCTACAAATTCACTATCCTTAACTGTAAAATTAAAATTTTCAAATATAGTTGTTTCATTCTCTGTCCCAATATTAAAACTCTTGGATAAATTTTTTATTTGTAGCATCTTTTTTTCCTCCTTTTTTTATAAATTCTAAAATAGAGAGATTATTATAACCAATAAATAGAATTACAATAATAGCACTGATAGCCTTTAAATCTGTAGGAGCAAGTCCTATTTCTAATGCTAATCCACCTATAATTTTATAAGAAATAGCTCCTAAAATAGCTCTAGTTGTTCCATTTAGTTTTTTTGAATTTTTTAAAAAAGTATCTCCTATTATAATAGAAGCAAGAGCTGAAACAATTATAGAAGCTCCCATATTTATATCAGCAAATCCTTGTAATTGTCCCATAAGAGCCCCACTTACAGCAACAATTCCATTTGATAACATAAGTCCTAATAATTTGTAAGTATTACAGTTAACACCTAGGGATTTAACAAGAGTTTCATTATCTCCAGTAGCAATTAATAGATATCCTCTTTCTGTTTTTAGAAACATATCCATTAGAAATTTAATTAAAAGAACGATTACTATCAAAATCAAAATTATATTTCCATAATCAAAAATAGAAGAGTAATTATATAGAGGAATATTAGCTTTTCCATTTACTCTTAAGTTGACAGAGTAAAGAATAGTCATAGTAAGTATTCCTGCTAATATTGGAGCTATTTTCATTTTTATATGTAATGCATAAGTTAAAATACCAGCTAATGAACCAAAGATAAAAGATAGCAAAGTACTACTTATTGGGTCTAGTCCTAGTAACATAAATTTAGAAAATATAAATGCCCCAAATGGAAATGTTCCTTCTACTGATAAATCAGGAAAATCGAGTATTTTATATGTTATGAATACACCTATTGCAAGAACTGCAAATACAAGTCCTTGTTCTAGTGATATAGATAGTAATGCTCCCATTTTTTCTCCTTTCTATTCTATAAATGTAGCTCCAGAAAAAGCTTCTGAATTTTCTGAAAATTTTAATTTATTTAATGTATTTTTATTTACAACTTTTTTAGTATTTTTAGAAATCTCAACTGGAATATCTTGAACAGCAACTTTATCTACTAAAATTTTTTTAGCCATAGCCCCTGTTTGTCTTCCAAGTTCATAGTAACTAAGACCATCTGTCATTAATACTCCACCTTGGACATGAGCTTCTTCAGCTCCAATAGTTATTTTTTTGTTTTTTATAGCAGCTTTTGAGATTAAGTTTATAGCTGAAGCAACTATATTATCTGTAATAGTATAAAAACCATCAACTTTTCTTATAACAGAATTAACTGCCTGAGGAATATCATTAATATTATTGACACCTACTGGGATAATTTCGATATCTAATTTTTTACTAACTTTTTTAGCAGTATTTATTTGAACTTCTGAATTTGCTTCACTTGTATTGTAAATAATAGCAACTTTCTTTACTTTTGGATTAAGTTCTTTAAAAAGTGCTAATTGTTTTTCAATAGGGGCAGCATCTGAAGTTCCTGTTATATTACCTCCAACCTTTTCATTAGAATTTACAAGTTGAGCACTTACTGGGTCTGTAACAGCACTAAATAGAATTGGAATATCATCAGTAGCTTGTTTAGCTGCTTGAGCTGATGGAGTGGCTATTGCAAAAATAAGGTCTTTTTTATCTGCAACAAATTTTTGAGCTATCATTCCAGTAGTTCCAGTATCCCCTTGAGAATTTTTATAATCAATATTAACTTTAACTCCAAGCTCTTTTAATTCATCTTCAAATCCTTTTCTTACAGCATCAAGTGCTGGGTGTTCTGCAAATTGTGAAATACCAATTTCAAAAGTTTTTTCATTGGCATAACTTAAAAGACTAAGTATTAAAAATACTATTACTCCAAAGAATTTTTTTGTTTCCTGTCCTACTATTTGTTTCATAATTCCTCCTTTTGAGGAAATAAAAAAACCTTTTTACAAGAATTGTAAAAAGGTAATTAACAAAATATACGAAAAAGTATAGGAAGAAATTCCTACAACTATTTTTTTATTTTATTTTCCTACTATCCTACAATCCTACAAAATTTTTTTATTCCTACTACTATACTACTATTCTACATTTATTTTATTTGATTATATATAAAATTTTTTTAAATGTCAATATAAAATTTATTCATTAGGAACAGCTCTGTGCCCAAGTCCAATAACTACTTCATCAAGTCTAAACATACCAATAGTTAAAAATATACATACAGATAAGTGTTCTTGGCATCTAGCTATACCTATTTTTCCTCCTACATTAAAACCAACAGATTTATCTAAAATTTGATCAATAGCTTCTCTAGTAGCTCCTGTTACAGCTCCTTCATATACATGTGATTCAGAAATCAGTCCATTTCTTTTTGCAGCTACTAATGTTCTCTCTAATATTTTAGGAATAGATTCTACTACATTTCCACCAATATCTACAGCAGCTGTTTTTATTCCTTTTTTTGAATATTTATCTTTTAACTCCTGTTCTTCCTCTCTACTACTCATAGCCATTTCAACAGACACTTTAGCTATATCTTTACTTTTATATTGCATAAAAACTCCTCACTTTCAAAATTTTATAATTATATTATATCAAAAAATATAAAAAACTGTAAAAAAAATTTAAAAAAAGAAGTCTAAAAAGTTGTATAAAATTATTGAATATTTTATAGGAGTATGATATTATAAAAGATATAAAATTTAATAAAAACGCTTTTTATTGTTTTCAGTTTATATATTAAAACAGTAAAAAGTGTTTTTTTATTTTAGGAGGTAAATATGTCAAAACAAGAGAATAAAATGGGAACCCATAAAATGCTGCCGCTATTATTATCAATGTCTATACCACCAACTATATCTATGCTTATAAACTCTCTATATAACATAGTTGATTCTATTTTTGTTGCGAAATTAGGAACAGAAGCATTAACTGCAGTATCCTTAGCTTTTCCTATTCAGAATTTAATTCTTGCTATTGCTGTGGGTTCAGGTGTTGGAGTTAATTCGTATATTGCTAGAAAGCTTGGAGAAAAAGATTTAGAAACGGCGAATAAAACAGCAGCAAGTGGATTGACTTTATCAGTAATACATTATTTAATTTTGGTTTTATTGGGAGTTATATTTATCAAACCATTTTTTCTCTTATTTACAAAAGAAAGTAATATTTTAAAAATGGGAATAGACTATACATATATAGTGACGTTTTTAAGTATAGGAACAATAGCTCAAATTGCTATCGAAAAAATACTGCAAGCAACAGGAAATACATTAGCCCCAATGTTTTTACAAATAATTGGAGCTGTTACCAATATAATATTAGATCCTATTTTAATATATGGATATTTTGGTATTCCAGCTATGGGAGTAAAGGGAGCTGCAATTGCTACTATAATAGGTCAAATGACAGCACTACTATGTTCTATTTATGTTTTATTTTTTATGAAACAAGAGATAAAAATAGAGAGAAAAGATTTTGTATGGAATAATAAAATTATAAGAGAGATATATAGTGTAGGAATACCTTCTTTTTTCATAATGTCGATAGGATCTTTCTTAGTAATGGGAATAAACTTTATACTTTCAGGAATATCTACTTTGGCAGTATCATTATTTGGAATATATTTTAAACTTCAAACTTTTATATATATGCCTACTAGTGGAGTAACACAAGGAGCTATGCCAATTATGGGATATAGTTATGGAGCTAAAAATTCAAAGAGATTGTCAGATGTTTTAAACTATTCAATAATAATTTGTGTAGCTATTAACTTTTTAGGAAGTGTGTTATTTTGGTTATTTCCACAAGAAATATTACATTTTTTTAATGCTACTGATGAGATGATGTCAATAGGAGTAAGAACAATTAGAATAATTTCAACAAGTTACTCTTTTGGAAGTATTTGTTTTATCTTTTCATGTTTCTTACAAGCTATAGGGAAAGGGATTCCTTCTCTTACAATAACTATGTTAAGGCAACTAATTTTATTGTTACCAATGGCTTATATTTTAGGAAGGATTTATGGACTTACTGGAGTTTGGTTAGCTTTTCCTACTGTGGAAGTTATAACTTGTATGATTTCAATTTATATGTATAGAAATTTTGTGAGAAAAGATCCTGTGATGGCAATGAATAGATAGATTATTTATTTAAATATTATAAAAACTCAAGAATGTTTTCTTTATTTAAAAAGAATCCCTCTTGAGTTTTTTATTAATTTTTATTATTTAAAATTTTTAATACATAGAGCAGCAGCTCCAAAGAAACCAGAGTTTTCTCCTAAATCTGGAAGCACTATATAGTCATCAATTTCTCTAAAAATTTGATTTGTTTGTATATAACCGTTAAGTAATTTAATAACAGCTTTTTTCACTATTGGTAGTAGTTGTTTATATTTCATAACCTCTCCGCCAAGTATAATTTTTTCAGGTGAAAGAATTAAAATATAGTTTACAAGTGCATGAGCAATATAAAAAGCTTCTAAATCCCATGCAGGATGTTCAATTGGAAGAGAAGACAAAGATTTTCCCCAACGTTTTTCAATAGCAGGAACAGATGCCATACCTTCTAAACAGTTTCCACCATGAAAAGGACAAGTACCAGCAAATTTATCTCTTGGGTGTCTACTTACAAACATATGACCCATTTCAGGGTGAAGCATTCCATGAACAATTTTTCCTTCAACAATAGCTCCTCCACCAATTCCGTTTCCAATAGTTAAAAAAATAGTATTTTTTAACCCTTTTCCAGCTCCCCACATAGCTTCTCCTAAGACTCCAACGTTCATATTAGTATCTAAAAATATTGGAATATTAAAAGCTGACTTTAAATTACCTAAAATATTATAATTTTTCCAATCAGTTTTAGGAGAAGAAGTAATATATCCATATGTATCAGAATTAGGATTTAAGTCTAAAGGGCCAAAGCAGCCTACACCTAAAGCTGAAATATCCTTGTTTCTAAAAAAATCAATAACTAAAGGAATAGTTTTTTCTGGAGTTTCAGTTAAAAAACTAGTCTTTTCAAGAGTATTTCCCTGCTCATCTGTTATTCCACAAATAAATTTTTTACCACCAGCATCAATAGCACCAAATTTCATAAAAATCTTCCTCCTTAAATGACTGTTATATATTTATTTTACTACAAAATTTAAGGATTTCCTTGTTTTTAAAAAATATATTCATTTTGAGAAGGAATATAATCAAGATAAAGATTTGAATCCGTCATTTTTCCTAACTCATTAATTGTATCAATCCCTGTAAAATAAATAAGAGTTTGAGTATCAGGAACAAATTTTAAAGTATTTCCTTTTAGTGTTAAATTATCAATCTCTTTATATATAGGTAATTTTAAAACAGGAACTCCTATAGTAGTAGTAAGTTGGTTATAGATTTGTTGTAATTCTCTTTTACCAATGCTTTCTTTATCAAAGACTACTCTTATTTTATTTAAAGCATTGTTTTGTAAATAAAATTCATATTTTTTTATATTTTCTTTAGGATTTTTAACTGAGAATATATTCACATTTTCATTAATTGAGGGTTCCTTTTTTAAATTAGAAAAAAGAATACTTAAATTTTCTTTACTATCTCCCCAATTTATTCCATTAAAATCTCTAATTGAAAAGCTAAAAGTATAAATAGTTAAGAAAAGTAAAATGATTTTTTTCATATAACAACCTCCTAAGTATATTTTATCAAATTTTTATATTTTAGATAAATAAAATTTTGAAAAAGTTTAAAAATATTGATATTATATAAATAAAAAATAGGAATGGTGGTAAGATGAAAAGAAAAGATTATATAGAATGGGACGAATATTTTATGGGGGTAGCACTTCTTTCAGGAAAAAGAAGTAAAGACCCAAATACTCAAGTGGGAGCTTGTATTGTTAATGAAGAAAAGAAAATAGTAGGAGTTGGATATAATGGACTTCCAATAGGATGTAGTGATGATGAGTATCCGTGGGAAAGAGAGGGAGAATTTTTAGAAACAAAATATCCTTTTGTATGTCACGCAGAGTTAAATGCAATATTAAATAGTACTAAAAGTTTAAAGAATTGCACTATATATGTTGCACTATTTCCATGTCATGAGTGTAGTAAAGCTATAATTCAGAGTGGTATAAGAGAATTGGTATATTTATCAGATAAATATGATGGGACAGAATCAAATATAGCTTCTAAAAAAATGTTAACTTCAGCAGGGGTAAAATTTAGACAGCTAAAATCTAAAATAGGAAAATTAGAGCTTTCTTTTGATGAGAGAGATTGGTAAAATTAAAAATAAGGCTGTTACAATATGTTGTAATAGCCTTATAATATCTTATTTTCTTTTAAAAAAATCTTTAAAAGATTTTTTAGGAGAAACATCTTTCATTTTTTGCTGTTCTTTTCTATATTGAGACCAATTGGGATCGCTTTTCATATGCTTTTTAAGTTGGCTCATATATTGATATGTAGCTTTAGCATCAGAATATTTTTTCTTGATATTAAATTTTATATCAGAAAAAGTTTGTTTAATTCCATCAAATATATCTTTTGTATTATAAAAAATTCGTTTTGGGAAATTATATTTATAAATTTCTCCACAATGAGGACATTTATATTTTGCTGATTTATCAGAAATTTTCATTTTTTTCTTACAAGCAGGACAAATAATAATAAATTTTTTCATTTTAAACTCCTAAAACTAATGATATAATAATTAAAAAATATTATATCATAAATATTTAATAAGGAGAATATAAAAGTGCAAGAAAGAAGAGCAATAAAAAATACTGATTTATTTATTTGGTTGGAAGAAAATGAATTTGATAAAATTATAGAAAAATGTAACTATAAAATTTTAAATTACCAAAAAGATGAATATGTAGCTTTTAGAGGAGATGAAATAAAAGGTATTTATATTAATCTTCAAGGAACTTTAGTAGCTGAAATGTTGAAAGATGATGGAAATGTAAAAAAAATAGAAGAGTTGGAGAGAGGAAAAATCATAGCTTCTGCATTTATTTTTGGAGATGTAAATAAATTTCCTGTAGATTTAGTAGCTAAATCACAGGTAAAAATTTTATTTATAGAAAAAAATGAAGTAATAGAACTATTAAAAATGAATAGCGAAATTTTAAAAGTATTTTTAGATGAAATAAGTAATAAAGCTCAATTTTTATCGAAAAATTTATGGGAAAGTCTAAGTAATAAAACAATAAATCAAAAATTAGTTGAATATATACTAAAAAATGAAAAAGATGGAGTATTTATTTTTGATAGGTCAATAAAAGATTTGGCAGAATATTTTAATGTAAGTCGTCCTTCATTATCAAGAGTAATAAAGAAGTTTATTGAAGATAAAGTAATAGAAAAGCTTGAAAAAGGGAAATATAAGATACTTTCAAAAGAAAAATTGATAATAATACAATAAAAATTCAAAAATAATTATAGTTTTTATAAAAATTAAAATTTTTATAAATTTTTTAAAAAAAGTATTGACGAAAAATATTATTTGTGGTAATATATACCTTGTCCGCGAGAAAGCGTGACAAACAACTAATAATAAAAGGACATTAGCAACAGAATAGAGAAAGACAATTAATGCAAACACAACAATAAATTGGTGTAAAACAATCAGTAAATTTTACTGAGTTATATAGATTGAACGAAGAGTTTGATCCTGGCTCAGGATGAACGCTGACAGAATGCTTAACACATGCAAGTCTACTTGATCCTTCGGGTGATGGTGGCGGACGGGTGAGTAACGCGTAAAGAACTTGCCCTGCAGTCTGGGACAACATTTGGAAACGAATGCTAATACCGG
>NZ_GL987991.1:238301-250110 GCF_000158195.2 Fusobacterium mortiferum ATCC 9817 | reverse complement strand
TTTGCTAGCATATTTACTAATTTTTCCATATTTCATCACTCCTATTTTTTATACTTATTTATTATTGCTTGTGCTTCTTCTAAAGTAATGATATCCTTTTGCATATCATCTTTAAGTTGGTCCGCATACTCTTTTAATTCATTTTTAGAATTTTTTAAAATCTCATATAACTCATCTACTATATCTTTTACATATTCTTTTTCATCACTAGGTAATAAAGGCTCTAGAAATTCCCAATCTTTTTTTTCAACAACATGGAAATATACTTCTTGAATACTTCCTACTATTTTTCCTCTATCAGAACTTCTAAGAACTAATCTACAAAATACTTTTCCGAAGCCTTGTAAAACTTCATTAGGAATAGCAATATCTATATTAGTAGTTATTGTACTATCTATTTCCTTTTCAACTACATAAGGCTCAGTAGGATTATTAGAACTACAAAATACAGCCCTAATATTACCTTGAAAGTCTTTTAAGCTTCTTAATACAACTTTTAAAGAGCCTATTCCATAATCTCCTTGGAGGAAAAAGATAGGAGAGAAATTTGCATTTCTAAGTATATCCCAGCTAACTAACATTTCTTTCAATTTTCTCATTCCTCCTTAGCCTTATATTTATCTACTAAAGCTGTCATTTCTTGAGGTGTAGTTGTTTCTAGTTTAGATTCTATTCCAAATACTATTTTAGATAATCTCATAAATGAACGAGAGAATTTTCTAAAATCAACTGGACTTTTTAATCCTAGTATTTCAAGATTATAGTGTTCTGTTATTAAGTCAGGGTCAGTTGCAGTATTTAATTCTTCTTCATTTTTGATTATTTGACTCATCTTATCCCTCCTCTTTTTCTTCATTCTTAACTATTATTTCATAAAAAGCTATTCCTAATTCATTCATATGATTTAAGAACTCTTGTAATGATGTAATATTATTAATATTATCTTCTAAAATAATGGTTATAGTCTTATTTTCTTTATCATTAATAATATCTAATACTTTTCCTATTTCAAAGAGTTCACACATTTTCAATATATAAGCAAAGTTAAAGATACTATATTTAGTAATTTCTCTAGCAATTAATATATTTTGTCTTAACTTCACTCCTAATTCATAAGCCGTATTGACTCCATAGATTTTCTCAAGTCTTTTTAGACTTATAGCATTAGCAGTTGTAATAGATAAGCTTGAAATATATTCACTTTTCTTTAACTCTATTTTTTGTAATTCTCTAGAGATAGCCTTTGCAAGTTCAACTATTAAAGGTTCTTTTCTTTCAAAGAAAGGTAGATTACTAAGTATTCTTTCAACAAAGTCTTTAGATACCGCTACACCTAAAACTGTAATAAGGGTTTTAGCTTTTAACTCTACTAAATCTTTTTTTATAGTTATTAATTGATGAGCTGTAACATTTGATTTTACTATTTCTTTATCTATCCAGTTAAAAGCAAATTCATGGCCAATATAATTTAGATAGTATTCAAGGTCAAATTCTAGATTTTCCTCAACATATTTTTTTAGAGCTATTTTTGACATTGTTTCCTACCTCATTTCTAATCAATCTTGAAGATAAAGAAAGCATTAGGTATTTTATAAATGTCAGCAGCTCTTATTTCTTTTCTATAATCTAAAGCGGAATAAGCTATAAGATTTCCCCCTGAAACATTATCAAATAATCCTATATGTGTTATCCAGCCCCAATTCTCTGTTGCAACAGGGAAGTTTATATCATTTTTATTATAGGTTTCTCCATTCTGTGGCTCTTCAAATGTTATTTGTTGTCTAGCATATGAAGTTCCCTCTACCTCCTGAATATTGGAAGCATTGTCAGTAGGGTCAGCTTTGAGTAATCCCAAATAATAGTTTTTTCCCTCTTTTCTAAAAACTTCATTTATAATTAGATTTTCTCCTAAATGTGTTAATCCAGCCATTAAATCCTCCTTTCTACTCTAAAGGGTTTATAGTAATAGTATTTACTTTACAAAGTTTATTTTCATTGAGTTCTATATCATTTCTACTTCCAGCTACTGTAATATCTCCTATCTTAGTAATACACCCAGCATGTTGGATAGTTTCAACAATATCAAAATAAAAAATCTTTTCTTGGAATAAATTCTCAAAGAAAAAATTATTTAATTTTTCTGTTAGTGTTGTTTTAGCTGCTTCTTCATTAAAATCACTTGATATAGTTCCTTTAACTACAATATCAACTCTATTGATTTCAACTCCTTCAACAGTTAAATCTATATCTGAAATAATTTCTAAATCTATATAATTTTTCACTTTTTCTTTAAGTTCAGAAGATACTACTTCTTTCCCTTGCTCTGTTATAACTAGCTTAACAGTTCCAGCACCACTCCATCTAGGAATACAATGAGAATGCTCAACTCCTTTAACTTCCTTAGCTTTATCCTCAAATACATATTTATTCCAGCTCATTCTTGGCTTTCTGATATAATCTAAAGCTCTCTTTCTGAAATTATCATCTGTTTCTATATCTGTTCCATTAGTAATATTTTCTAAGTTTTCTACCTTAGAAAGTCCTGTATATTCTTCTCCAAATTTATTAATTTGTCCTACTTCACAGTTACCAACAGTTCCAGCCTTAGTACATTGAATTTTTACAGTAGTAGAGATATTTTCTATTGTCTTTTCTTCTAAGATTTCATACTCTGTTGCTGTACTTGAATTTATAACTATATAACCTTTCTTAATAAGACTTCCATTTACTCCTGTTATTTTTACTTGACCAGTTGATTTAGTTGCTTGAAGCCTATCTAAAGCCTTATCAGCACATGAAATATCTAAGTCAGTTCCTGTTGCTGTATCTATAAGTCTTTTATCAAGTTGTTCTGAATAATCATCTTCCTCTTTTACCATTTCTATAGCTACTGATGTAATAATATCTCTAGCAAAACTTCCAGTTGAGGTATTATAGGAAATCATTTCAGCCATATCATTGACTTTTTTATTTATTCTTTCATCACTCAACTTTTATTACCTCCTCTACCTCAAAAGCACTCTCTTTTAATTCAACTATAAATCCACAATACATCTTGTCATCAATCTGTATAAGCTGTAAACAATGTATTTCCTCAATATCCTTATGATTTTTCAAGGAATTATAAATGTCATCTTTGATAAGTTCTATTAGGTCCGTATTAGGATATAATTGTTGTCCTACATATTTGTAGATATTTAATCCAAAGGGGTAACCTACATCTTTAATATGGACATTCCACCTATCTCTTTCAGTATAGAAAAGTTTTTTAATCCATTCTTTTATAATTTCTACTTTATTGTAGATTTTTCTAGGTTCTAATCCATCATAGTAGAATTTTCCTGTTGTATAATCAAAGAGAACATCCTTTTCTTTTATAGTTTCTTGAACTTGTAATTCCTTTTGCTCTTCAATAGCTTGTACATCACTATTGATTCTTAAATAACTAATAGGTAATGTCATAATCTCACCACCTTATCTATAAGATAAAAATACTTATGGTCATTTGTCGGAAGCATTAAGACTGTATCTCCAATTTTTAAGGTATCAGTCCATTCAATACTTCCCTCTGCTTTATAAGTTCCACTTCCAGCAAGTTTTGAAATTGGGTGTGGAGGGTGTTGAGGTACACCATCTGTTTTAGTGGTATTATCAAAAGAATATTCTGTAATATTTCCTTCAAGAGAATAAGTTCTTTTATACCCTATTATTTTTTCAATACTAATCATAATTTTTTTATTTTTTATAATAATTCCACTTTCTAATTTAACCTCTAATTCAGGAGGAGCTTTGACAACTTCTCCTGTAACAGCTCCAAGCCACTTAGGATTATCCCTAGCTTTTATAATTAGAGCTATTTTAGTTAGAGCATTATAATATCTTTCATCTTTTACCATTTATTCCACCTTTTCTAGCTCTAATGAAGCTGTAAAAATTGTTTTATGCATACTAAAGTTATAAGTAATACTTGTGATTTCAAATACTCCATTTATTCCATACTTATCATAAGATAATTTTAAAATTTCTCCATCTCTTATAAATTCACTCAATAGAGGAATTTCAAAAGAGATTTTTTCATTAACTTTATTTTCTTGGTTTAGTAGATTAGTAGCTGTAATAGTTCCACCATTCAAATCATTATCTTTATAAGATACTAATTTTTGCATAAGTCCATATTTTTCAATATTCCCTTTGTCTTTTGCTGTGCTAACTTGAATATATTCTTTTCCTGATGTCTTATATACTCTAATTGAATTTCTCATTCCCTCTATATCCAGTGTTCTTTTAGGTTCTTTGATGTAATTCAAGGCATTACATTCATAACCGTTCAGAATGGAAGATAATGAGCTGAGAGGGGTATATATTCCTCTTTTATATTTGTTCTTTTTACTTCTTTCAAAGTGAAATTTAGTTTCTTTATAAAAAAATCTAAACTCTTGATTTTCTAAGTCCTTAATATTTTTTATAATCTCTTTGATAATTTCTCCTAAAGTTTTTCCAAAATAGAAATTATCAACCATAGTATTGGTAGCTTCTATATTTCCAGTATTAGCTC
Source organism: Fusobacterium mortiferum ATCC 9817 (assembly GCF_000158195.2). Taxonomy (NCBI): domain Bacteria; kingdom Fusobacteriati; phylum Fusobacteriota; class Fusobacteriia; order Fusobacteriales; family Fusobacteriaceae; genus Fusobacterium; species Fusobacterium mortiferum. The sequence goes on along the minus strand of NZ_GL987991.1, from coordinate 245,555 downwards.
CAAAAGTTTCTATAAGCTTTCTTACAACAATAGAAGCTTCTATATCTTCAAATTGATAAATTTCTTCATTCTTTGAAAAATACCAAGCATAATCAACAGCTTTAAAAGATAAATTAGTGATATCTCCATTAATAATTATTCCTGAAAATATCTCTTTACCATCAAGTTTTATAACTATAATATCTCCTATCTCTACATTGTAGAATTGAGGGTTTTTAGTTATATTAAAGTCTAAGGTCCAAGCGAACTCACTTATAGATTTTTTTAATTTCATTTCAGCTTTGACTATATTTGAAATATCTACTATTTGGCTTGAAGTATTCTTTATACAATATGTAGTTATCATTGTAAACACCTACTTGCTTAAATTGAAAGCTTCAGGCTTAAATACATAGTGTTTTGATTGAGTTTCATAAATACTTGGGTCTTTAGCTTCCTTAAATTCAATAGTATATTCAATATCCCCTTCAGGAGTAGTGTTAGGCTCAAACTTAGAAATATAACACTTGAGAACTAGTCCTATACCTGTGATTACAAGCTTTATAGGAGTTTCTTTTAGTTTTAATTCATCAACCTTATTTACACAATCTATTCCAAAATACTTATAGTCATTAGAAAAAGAGTAGTAATTATTAGGAAAAAAAGAGGAAAAACTAACTATTCTAAAATCTATATCTTTCTTGTAGTTTATTTTTCCAGCTATTGTATCGACTTCCTCAATAATATTATCATTTCCAATAAATTTAATATTTGCTGGAGTAACAGGAAAGGTAAATATAGATAACTCTACTCCGTTCTTTTCTTCTGCTATTGATACTTTTATCTCTTTTAATATTCTTGAGAAAGAATAAAGTTTTCTAAGTACAGGATTATTTTGAGTAAGTTGATTTATATTACTTGCTATTCCTCCAGTAATTTTATCTGTTGCCCACTCTGAAAGTTGTGTTTGTGGGTCAATTTTAGCAAGAGAACTAGTTTGTAATAGTTTTTCAAGTACTTCTGTCATCATATTTACCACCTCCTATATATTTCCTAATATTACTGTTAAATCTTCTACTACTTGGGAAATAATATCACTTATATTATCCCCTTTATTGATATTTATAACTATTTGAGAGTTGTTAGTAGCTGTATTATTGCTCTTTTCTCCTTTAAAACTTAAAAGATTTTTTATGGCCAATAGAGTATCTAACATTTTTTCTTCAATAGTCTTTTCAACTGGTGCTGATGTATAAACATTATTTGAATTAGAACTACTAGAACTATTATTATAAACACTTCCATTAGTTCCACTATTTTTAGTTCCCTTTAGATAGTAACCATTGTGTTTAATCTTACCATTACCTGTGCCACTACCACTTAGTAAATAGTCTGTATTTACTCCTTGCCCTGTTCCAGCACTTACCTCATTAGAAGCTTGGTTAGGGTTATTCTTTACTTGATTTACTCTATCTTGTATCTCTTTTTCTGTTTCTTCATTTGTTTTACCTTGAGTTCCAGCAGTAACAAAATCTTTAGCTTTGTTATATACATTTTTTCCAAAATCAATTATTCCCTCAACAAAACTAAATTTTTTAATCCAGCCCCATAACTCTTTAAGTGGACTTATTAAAGCATCAACACCTTTTCTAAATCTTTCAGATTTTTTATATAGCATATAAAAACCTATTCCAAGCCCTACAATAGCTCCTACTATTAAAGCTACTGGGGAAGTTAAAATTGCTAAAGCAGTGGTTAAAGCAGTAGTTGCTGTTGTTGCTAAAAACATATTTCCTGTGAAAAGAGCAGTTACAATGGTAGCTGCTGACATAGCAATATTTCCAGCAAATAAAATACCATTTTTTATAGCACTAGCTGTTGTTAAAGCTTTCTCCCATATAGTAGTAGCAATTAAAACCCCTTTATAAGCTAAGAAACCAGCAGTTAAAGCTGAGATAGTAAAAGTTAAAGCATTGGCTACATAACTTCCAGAGTTTAACCAATCAATAAACCCTGTACCTGCTGAAATAAGTTGTGTTGCTATATTTATAACATCTATTATTGCTGGAGTTAAATATTGTCCAAATGATATACCCAAACCCTCAGTTGCTGAAGTTAAATTTTTAAATGCTCCTCCAACACCAGCTCCGAGTATTTTAGCAAGTTGACTAGCAAAACCACTTGAACTTTGGACTTCATTTATAAGTTTATCTAACTCTTCCTTAGGAGTATCTAGTAGTCTATTCATAGCTTGAGAACCTTGTTCTTGGAATACTTGACTTATAAAACTCTCTCTTTGGGCTTTCTCCATTCCCTTAGTTTTGTCTTTTATATCTTCAATAATATCTAAGATATTTCTATAGCTTCCATCTTCTGTAAGCTGTACTCCTATATTCATTAACATTTCTTGTTTTTTACTATTTTGTAGTGTAGAAAATACAGCTTGTAAGGCAGTTCCAGCTTGAGAGCCTTTTAATGATAAGTTACCTAATTGTCCAAGTATTCCTAAAGTTTGCTCTAAACTAAGTCCAAATTGTTTAGCACCATTTCCACTATATTTCAAACTTTCAGCTAAATCTCTAACATCAGTAGTAGTTGAACTAGCTGTTTTAGTAAGCATATCTCCTACTTGTATAGACTTGCTGGCATCTAATCCAAACATTCTTAAAGCTCCAGCTGTAATTTCAGTAGCTTCTGCTAATCCCATTTGAGCTGCCGTTGCTGTATCTAATATTCCCGGAGTTGCTGCTAGAATTTCATTGTTACTAAATCCAGCTTTTGCAAATTCAAATTGAGCTTCAGCAGCTTCACTAGCACTCCAAGAAGTTGTTCTTCCAAGCTCTTTAGCTTGATATCTTAATAACTCCATAGTTTCAGCATTAGCTCCTGTTGTTCCTTGAACTCTACGAGCTACATCATCAAAGGCAGTAAACATACTAATAGATTTCTTTATTCCCATTCCTACTGCTGTAATTCCAGCTATCTGCTTCATTTTTCCTATAAAAGCATTATAAGGTTGAGTATTTTCAGCTTTTTTCCCAAGCTTTTTCATTTTTTCAGCTAAATCATCTACACTTACTCCAGCATTTTTAGCTCTTTTCATCAACTCATCAACTATTCCACCAACTTTTTGTAGTTCCTGTTGTCCACTTGCTTGAGCTACGATTTCAATATAATCTACTTCTCTAGCCATATAACCTCCTATTTCTTATACCTTGTTTCTCTTCTTCCTTTTCTAGCATAAAACAGGCTTCTAAAAATGCCTGTTCTATACTATTTAGTTCTATAAGAGGTTTAGAAAATATATTTTGCCCTTTTAAACTCCAATGATAGAGTCCATATAATCTACCATTAGATTTAATTAGTTTTTTATATCACTTATTAATACTGCTCTATTTTGAGTTAAATTTAGTCTTCCAACATGTTGTAAAAGGTCATCTAATTCTTCCTCTGTAAATATTTTCTTTAAAAGTGCTAATCTATTATTTACTTTAAAAGCTTTTTGAACTTCTTTGTTAGACAAATCAGGATTAATCATAGCTTCTGAAAGTAAGTAGAATTTATCACTTCTTTCTGTCATTGCTAGTAATGTAGATGAGTTTGGCTTTTCTAATGTAACAAAAGGCTCTTCAAATCCTAGTTCCTCAAATCTTGGAATTTTAACTGTTATTGATGTTCTTTTAATATTTCCTTTATCTTTTATTTTCTCTGCATTGTCTATAAGTGTTTTAATATCCATTAATTTTTACCTCCTATATATCAGCAATACTCTCTAAAATATCAATATTGCTTGGTTGAGCAGAGAATGTAAATTCTCTTTCTGTTAGTTCCCCTTTTGTAAATGATAATATATCTATATCTCCAGTAGGTAAGCAATTAGCTACTGCAATAGCTTCAGCTCCTAAAGCTTCAGGGTCATCTAATTCAACATTAATATCACAATAATTATTAAGTTTTCCATCTTTAATATTTTTTAAAAGTTCTAATTCATAAGAAAAAACCTTTTGAACTTTTACTGTTATCTCAAAAGAAACAGCTGTATTTTTCTTTCCAGTTTCTCCATTAGATAGTAGTACATCTTTACTTTCTAAACTTAATTTACCTGTAAACTCTGATAATTCAGCTATACATCTTCCATTTCTATACACTTTACCAAAGCTACCACTTACGACATCGCTTGGTTTAAAATTAAAATCTCCAGCCATTCTCTACCTCCTAAAATTTTGTATATAAAAAATCCTCAAATGAATATCATCTGAGGATTAATAATTTATTTTATAGAATTTAATATTATTTCATATAAAGCTTTTGAAGTGGTACAGTTGTGCTTTGCCTTATACTTTTCAAGAGCTTCTACCATTTTTTGATGTTCTTCAGGAGTATATTTATATCCTAAGTACTTTACACTTTTATTTATACCAGTAGGTCTACCTACCTTTTTCTTATCTTCCATAACTCTCCTTGACTTTTAATAGAAATAATGATAAAATTAAATTAAGAAAATCAAGCACGTTTTAAAAGGGATTAATCATTATTTGATTAGTCCTTTTTATTTTTTCCTTTTTTGAATAAAATCAATAATTATACATATAAAAGCTATTACTCCTGTGATTTTAACTAATAAATCTAACCATTCCATTGTAACACCTCCTACATTTTATAAATAATTAAGGGAGAGGGTGGGAGGAGCTCTCCCTCCCTTGCAGCTTACTTTCTCTTTTTTATAAACTTATATATTATTATAAGATTTATAATTAATTGAGAAAGGTCTAGTAAGAAATCAAGCACGTTTACACCTCCTCCCTACAAGTATATAATATCATATCTTCTAATAAAAGTCAAGGACTTTAATTAAAAATTTACTCAGATAATATTCAATTTCCAATGTCCAATTTTACCGCTATAAATAAGCTTTTCCTTCAAAGTCTTCCATTACATCAGTAGGTTTATAGTCAGGAATATAAGCAAATAAGATATCATCAGTATTAGCTCTTAATAACTCATATTCAGTAAGTTTTTTAGCTTCCTCTTCTGTAATAGATTTTCCTTTGTAAGTCCCCTTAGAAATAATATAATCTCTAGTTGCTTCTGTATCTATCTTCATTCTATTTTCATTAGCTGGGTCAAGCTGTCCAGCTTTTACAAATTCTTTAAGATAAGCATTTACAGCACCTAAGAATAATAATTTGTTAGGATAGAAGTTTTGATATTTTCCTCTGTAAGCTTCTTTAAAGACATTTCTAATATCCTTTTGATGAATATCCATAATTTCCATCTTTCTAATTTTACTAAAACTTCTATTCATAGTGTCGGTTGCTGTTGTAAATGATGTAACACCTCTAATGATAGTGTATTTATTACCATCAAATCCAGTTAATAGCTTTCCTTCCCCTATTGCTGTATTTTCATCATCAACAGTAGTTTTAAATGATTTTAACCAAGATTGCTCCATATTAGTGATAGAAGCATTGAGAGCTACTCCAGCACACATAGAAGCTATACATAAAGTATATTCTTGAGCTGTATAAGCTTTCTCTTCAAAATCTACTATTGTATGTGCTACTTGTCTTGAATCATAATCTATTATCCAAGGTTTATCAGGTTTAGCTGATGAAGATACAACTAACTTAATTGTAGAAGTATCATTTCCAAGTTTGATAGTTTCTGTATTTCTAATTGAATTAATCCAACTTTCTAAGTCTGTTAACAAAGTTTCTGGTTTATCTTCTCCACTAACAAATGGACAACATAAATAATTAGGTTCATCTAATTTAATTTCTTTTAAAACATCATTAATGTTTTCTTTAGTTGCCTTATATACTACAACTTTAAAAGGGTTTCCTCTAAATGCCATAGCTTTTAAAGCCTTAAAGTTTTCAGCTGTCCAATCTTCTTCTTTTATTTCAACAGCTGAATAGTACTCTTTTTTTGTAAAGTCTTCCTTAGTGGCATCGAACATGATTACCCCTAAGACACCTCTTATAGCTCCTGATATAAGTACGGCTGCCTTTTCTTCAAAGAGAAATTTGAACTTAGGTTTTCCATTTAATCCTGCCATTTTTCCTCCTTTACTCATTTAAAATATATTTATCTTTTAAAATTTCCATTTTCTTTAAGTTTTCTTCAATATTTTCCTCATCTAAAATATCTCTAGTACAATCATAAGTACATTGAATTTCAGCTACTCTTATTCCTCCTCTATCTGTTATAGTGGAATATTCAATTCTATATGAGTTATCAATACAGTAAAAATTAGAAGTTTCAAAATTTTCTTTAAGATATTTAAGAAAATCTTTTACTTCATTTCTAAAATTTAACAACTCATACCTAGAACTAGATTTAGAATAGAATATTGAAAAATCAACTGTTTTTTGTTTTTTTATTTTCCTCTTCTCTTGTGATTACAAAATAGACTGTATTTCCATCTATCTTTTCGTCATCAAACTCATCTTGATAAAACACTCTCCATCTTTTTCTATTCTCTTCATTTTCAAATTTTTGTTTGAAGTATTCAAGTCTTTTAGTTAATAGCATGTTATACACCTCTACTATGTACTATAATTTTTGCTACTTTTTTTTGACTTTCTATCTCTTCATCTTCAAGTTCTATTACTTCATTTTTAAAAAGTTCTAAGAGTTCTATTAAAGTTTCTTTTTTATCTCTACTTTCCTCTTCTCTTTCTATACCCTCAAAAAGTTTCCACTGTATATATAATTCCTTAGCTGCTATCCAGTTATCTTCTGTTAATTTATCAGTACGATTTTTTAAATATGTTGTAATAAATCTATCAGCTTTTTTATTGATAGAAGTTGAATCTATGCTTTCTAATTTAGCTCTAAATTCATCTTTTGAAATTCTAAGAGTATTTATCACATGTTCAATATATACTTCCTCAAAGTAATCTATTGTAATAATAGGAATATTATTATTTTCCATCTATCCTCCTTTTCAGGAGAGGGGAATGTCCACCTCTAAATTAAGATATAGTAACCTTATATCTCTCAAATTTAGTTGTTGATAATACAAGAGGCATTGGAGCTGATTTACCCCATAGTCCTTTACTACCAGTAGTTTCCTCTACTTTAGTATCTCCAGCTATTACTTTGGATCTAACTAAAACTGATTCATTCTTTGCTACATCTCCATAAGTAAGACAACCATATCCAACTGCTAAGTTATTAACATTAGATAAAATAATTAGATTTTTAGTATCTATCTCTTTATCATCAGTTCCTTTAGCATTTACTAGAAGTTCTACTTTTTGAGTTCCAATC
>NZ_GL987991.1:199546-238201 GCF_000158195.2 Fusobacterium mortiferum ATCC 9817 | reverse complement strand
TATTGAAGTTAAGTCTTGAGAGAACTCACTAAAAGACTTATCTAAATCTTTTAAATGAGGTGGTGCATATCCTAATATTGCTAAATGGTTAGGATTACCATCACTTCCTATTCCTATTGAAAGATTAGGATATTGCTTCTTAATACTTTCTCCAAAAGAGTTATAATTGAACTCTCCTATTAAATATCCGTTCTCATCTACATCAGTTACTTTACAAGTACCAGCGACTGGAATAGCTGTTATAGGATAGCCATTCTTTTGCCAATCTCCTATATGCCCAGCTGTAATTGAGAACTCTTTACCTATCCAGCTTTTAAGGTTTTCTACTGTATAGTTTCCCTTTGCTCCATAATTACCAGCTTTAAATATTCTTTTTGGCATTTTTCTCCTCCTTTTTCTCTAATTTAGGTCCCCAAAAGATATATTTTTTATTTTTACCTTTTCTTTCTCTAACTACTCCCCAAATTAAACCTACAGTTACTCCTCCTACTATTCCTAGAAATAAAAATCCTACTGGTGTTATCATCTTTTTTACCTCCCTCTTCTATAAAAATATGAACATGGAATACCTTTAGCATAAGTTCCTTGTCCTATACAAAACCATCTACTTAAATCTAAAATATTATTACCCATGCTATCTCCTTTTTAAAACATGTTGTAAAAGTATATTTTTATATTTCATTCTCATTCTTGGTGATATTCCTAAAAATTTATATCCTGGAATATCTCCCCAAGGTACTTTTATAGTCCTTACATGAGCCCTTACTTTTACTCTTTTCTTATTTTTTGCATATTCGCCATTTTTCTTTTTATATCTAATTCTTCTATAATGAGTTCTAATTACTGCATTGACAGTTCCATTCTCTCCTTTTTTTAGTCCATTATTTAAAGCTCTAGCATAGATGACATTAGTTCCAACTCTAGCTACATTGTTATCAGAATATCTTGTAAAAGAGTTATATAGTCTACCTGTATCTTGTAATGTTTTTCCTCTATCTTTTTTAGCTCTATTTGACTTTTTCCACTTTACACCTAGATAACTTTTTTCATTATCAAAATTTCTTAAAGTTTCATTTTTCATATCTCTAGCTATTATTTTTAAAGGATCTCTTAAATCATTACAATTTTTTATAATATCTTTTATTCTTTTTGAAGTATTATTAGTAGTTCTTACTCCCATACAAATACACCTTGTTTTTCATTAGCTCTTTTCTCCATATCTTCCCAATATTTATTAGCTGGATTTCCCTTAAAGCTTCCAAGCTCTTCTCCTGTCATAGTTTCATCATACTTTGATAATTTATATCCATACTCTTTCATATCATCTTTAGATAGACATATTACAGTACTTCTGCATTGATAATGGTTAGGTGGATAATAGATATCCCAAAAAGGATTATCAGACTTAAATATTTTTCCATTTAAAGTCCTACAAATAGAAGTTGTCCTATTATCTTCTATTGCATGATATTGCCAATAAGGGAATAGCTTTTCATCTTCTTTAAGTTGTTTATAATTACCTATGCTATATTGTGAGAACATATTAGTTCTATAAACATTCTCAAGATAATATCCTTGCTTTCCTAGTCCTAACTTCTCAATAGCTTCTTTACTATCCTTTATCCATTGTTTTAATGTTCCACCATTTTCAAGATTTTTTTTCATATTTTCAAAAAGTCTTGAAGTCATTTCTAAGTCTGTACTTTTCTTTAACCAAAAGCAATTAGCTCTTACTTCTTCTGTTATCTCTTCAATAGTTTCATAAAGAATAGGTGTTTTATCTATAAAAGATTTAATAGCTTCTTGGAAAGGCATATTGAAAGGGTCAAACTCATCAAGAGATAATCCTGAAATAATAGTTTTAGCTGTTGCATATGCTCTTACTTGAGATAAGATTAAATCATCTTCTAGTTCAGAGTAGTCAATATTTAATGTAAATTGTCCTCCCTCTTCAATATTTTTTAACTGTTCTATAATTTGCTCTTCGACATTTTCAGTAAATTTATCTAATTTTTTTTTTAAATATTCCTCAAATTTCTTTTGAGCTTCAACAGTATTGAAAAGTCGGTCATCTACATTATTAGTTTTTGAAAACTCACCTCGTAATATTCCATTTTGCATAGGTACAGAACTTTCTTCGAATGAAACTTCGTCTATACCCAAATATTCAGCTAAATAGACTTTAGAGAGCTTATAGCCAATATTTGATAATTTCAACATATTATCAAGTTTTATTGACTTCAAATTTTCTTTTTCTTTCTCTTGTTCTACCTTGTCAGCTTCTGTATATATCTTTTCAAGGACAAATTCAAAATCTTTAGGATTATATCCAAAGAACATAGAATCAATCTCTAAAAGTTGAAATAATGAATCTGTAACAAATTTACATATCTCTTCTACTACTTGCTCAAATCCATCTTGGTGTACTTGTCCTAAAGAATAACTTCCAGCTCCTCCACCATTATCCATAGTGAGAGTAGAACCAAGTATATTTTGAATAAGCTTTTCTTTTTCTCTATTCTCTAACTCTGTATAAATGCTAGGGTCTAAGTCAGATAACTTTATAAAGTCTATAACTTTCTTTAAGTCAAACTCTTCATTAAAGTCAACAGGTGCTCCTATACTAGAAGCTCCTCTTATATTTTCAACAGATTTTCTAAGTACTTCTCTTTCCTTTTCTTCCATATTTACATCATATGGATAGATAACAATAAGGTCCCCATACTTTTCAGCTATCTCTCTAAGCTGTCTTTGAAACATAGATTTATCTAAGAAAGCTTGTTGACAACACTCAAATATACTTGTTCCAGTAACTTTTGCTGGATTCCACTTATGTATACATAAAAGGAATTTTTCTCTAGTTAAAGGAATTTTATTTGAACCTACCTTTATTTCCCATTCTTTAGTTCTAGTATCATAATTGATATAGTCATAAGGAATAGGGATAAGAGTATCTATTGAAAAATCTTCATTATAGACTATCTCAAAACAGCTATATCCAAAATACCTAGCTGTGATTAAATGGTTTATAATTCTATTGAATTTAATACCTGAAAATCTTTGCTGAATCTCTTTTTCTAAATCACTCATATCAGGATTTTTAGCATAAGGAAGTATTTTTCTCCCTGCTACTGCTCTTTCGAGTTTTTGAAGTGCTGAAGCTATATCTATATCTTTAATAATCCTTTTTACACTTTCACTATTGAGAGTTTCATCATAAGTATTAGATTCTTGGAATAACTTAACTACACCTGATATAAGTAGTTCTTTTTTAGCCTTTTTTATATCTTTTTCTATTTTTTACACCCCCTTTTATTTTTTATTGGTAATAAATTTAAAGTTATCTTTATTAACATTATTTCTAATCAATAGTGGTTCTATTGAATATCTCCAAGCATCTATTAAATGGTTGTAATTATCTATAGGTTTATTTAATGATTTACCAGTTTTTTTATCTGTATCCCATACATAGTTTTTTATCTCTATGATGAAGTTTTTACACTTAGGATGTATAAAGACTTTATATCCTTGTAAATATTGAATACCAAACATAATACTATCTGGCCCTTTGACAGAACTTTTAATTCTAGGAACTCCATTTTTCTTCATCCATTTAATAGATTTCTCTTCTGCAGAATCTGCTATTATAACTGATTTTGAGTATCCCTTATATTTAATAAGTTCCACTATATCCTCATTAAACATACCTGTTTGATAATGTTCATCTATAATATAGATTTCTTTTTCATCTTCATTTACTAAGCTAACTATTAAAGCAGTAGGGTCATTTGTAAAACCATAGTCAAGTCCTATACAAGTTAGATATTTACCAGTTTTTATAAGAGTATTAATATCAAAGTTTAATACTTCCCACCTATAAAAGACAGTTCCCTCACATATTCCCCAATTACCATTTCCTTCTATTTCAAATCTTCTTGGATTTTCTTCTTTCATCAGATTAAATACATTAAGGTCAGCTTCATCAAGGAACTCATTAGCTCTAAAATTAGTAGTTATAGCTAATATATCCTTGGTATTCTTATGAATTGCTAATCCTTTAGTTAAAAGATTATCTTTATCTTCTTTTCCACCTTTAAAGAATCTATCATTTAACCAATGAGTTTCAGACCAAGGGTTAAAAGTACAAGTAATTTGTTTAAATAAGTGATTTGGAACAGCTCCTCTAATAGAAACATCTATCTTATTGAAGTCATCTTCATTTTCTATTTGGTACATTTCTTCAAACCAAGCCCAACATAAATATCCAACGTCTACTGTAATAGAAGTTATTTTTAATGGGTCATCTAATCCCCTAAATATAATCTTTTGCCCAGTAGGTATATATGTCATTTCCATTGGTGAAGTAGTACATTTCCATAGATGATAGACTTTTAATCTTTTCATAGCAGTTTTTAGTTGAGCAAAGGTACTTCCTCTATGAGTATCAAATACTTTTCTTACAACTAGTAAATTACTTTCAGGAAGTTCCATAAGTTTAGTTATATACCATAAAGCTGTGGTATAACTTTTCTTACTTCCTCTTCCACCTTTTACTATTCTGTATCTTCCTTTAAAATTCCAAAATGTTGCATATCTTTTTCCTACAATATCAGGGAGATAAACATATTCAGAATTACTTGAAATATTAGTCCTCAAGTTCTCCACCACCTGCTATAAAGATAGGTTTTTTATCTTCAGTTTTTTCAGTTTTATTTTTAGCTCTCTCTATTTCTAATTTTTCTAATCTTTCTATTCTATCCAAGCCTAATATTAACTGTTCTAATTCTTCATTCATAATTAGTTTTTCCATAAGTGCTTTAGAAATTTTTCCATTCTCTTTCCAATTCATTACTTCATAGTAGATAGCCTTTAAAGCTTCTTCATTGATTTCTAATCTTTTGGTTTTGTTTTGTAATATTCTTTCTCTTTGCTTATCTCTAAATTCTTTTAAAAACTCTAGTTGTTTAGCTTGGAGATTGTACTCTGAACTCCATCTTCCTACAGTTGCTCTAGGTATTCCAGTTTGTTCCACTGTTTCACTAATACTAGCACCAGCTATTATCATTTCTTTTGCAATTTCTTTAACCTTTTTTGTATGCATACTTTTTTTATTAGGTGTGCACACTTTTTTCTTTTTTTCATCATTCCAATATCTAGTTTTCCAACTCTTTACTGTATTGAGAGTAACTCCATATTTTTGAGCTATCTCTTTATATTTCATTCCAGCTTTATAATCTTTTTCAGCTAATTGATAGTTAGTCACATCATCTTAACACCTCCTTTTTAATTTTCTTCTACACTAATAAAAAAATGTCCCAAAAAATCTTAGGACATTTTCAAAAATATATAAAAAAAGAGAATCAAATTAATGATTCTCTATAAAAATTTTAATTATATATCAAACACTTCTCTTTACTATTGTTCTATAATTTCACATTCAACATCATAAATCTTTTTCAAAAGTTTTTCTAACTTCTCAAAATCTTTATCTATATTCTCTTGAATAAATTCATATTCTACTTGTTTTTCTTGATAATCTTTTATTTTTTCCCAAATTTTTCCAATTATATTTCCAATATTATTAGGATAATAAAAACAACCCATATGTTCTAAGATGTTTTTTAATCCATAATTATCTTCCTCTTCATAAGGACTATCCATTTCTCCGTTTGGAAAACATTTTCTTAATTCTTCTAATGTAGGGGTTACTTCACAATGTATATTCCAGCCATCTTCAATAAATTTAAAATTAACATATGTTCCTTCTGGATATGGACGTGTTTCAGTGTAAAATTTTAGTCTAAAATTCATAATCTTCCTCCATATTTTTATGATATATCATTTTATACTATCATAAATACTAATTTTCTTTTTTATTTTTATACTTTTATTAAAAATATAATAAATTCTTACTATTATTTTTTTCTTATTAATTAAATATTTTCTTGATTAAAAAAAATAAATTGTATATACTATAAAAGGGATAATTTAAGGAGGAAATATAATGAATATTATAACAGATAACAAATATAGAGAATTAAAATCAGGAATTTCTTATTTTAACAAAAATATTCAATTTGATATTAGTTCTAACTTAAAAGTTAATATAGAAATTACAGATGAGAAAATAGATGGAAATTTTAGAGAAGAATTTTCAGAAGACAATACTTTGAGAAAAATATATATTAATTCTTCTTCTATTGGAAATATGTATTTAAAAAACGATAATTTTGCTCTAGATAAAAATAAAAATATGGGATTTTTATTTATCTTTAAGATTGCTGAATTAGAACCATTTAAAGTAAAATTAATATATAATTTTTATATAGAAATATAAAGAGGTTAGCAAAATGAATTCTAATAAAAGTTCTAAAACTGAAAATTTCAGTAATGATAAAATAAAAGGAAATCAAAGTAGAAGCCAAGGACTAGATATAAAAAAAGAAGAACATAAACATGAAAAAGAATTGTTAATAATAAATAAAACTTTTTTTTATGTACACTCTTTTCTTTTACTTTAATACTACTTATTATTACAAATATAGTTTTTTATTGTCTTAATAAAGATGCTGAGATAACTAATTATATTCAAATTTTTTCTAACTTTATTACATTAAGTTTAGGATATCTTTGGGGTAAAGGTGCAACAAGTAAATAAAATAAAAAAATCTCCAGTAATAACTGAGGATTTTTTTATTAACATACTTTTTTATAATTTTCTACTATTTGATTAATATCGCCTTCAAATAATTTACAAGCTATTTCATATAATTGAGGAAGTTTTTTCATTTCTATATCAATATAATCTAACTTATTTTTCAGTTTGGGTTTATGATTTTTATTGTAACTATTTATTCTTCTTTTCAAATCAAGATGATATTTCTTTTCAAATTCAAAATACAATAATCTCCATCTTTCTTGATAGTTAGCTCCTTTATATCTAACTACTGTATTTAAAATTTGTCTCATATCCATTAAATCAATTTTATCAGTTAAGCCAATAATTACATCTTCTTTATACTCTATTTCTTTTGTCTTTTTCTCAATTTCTTCTTTTAAAGGTTTTAACTCTAATTCTAGTAAAGCTTTATGAGAACGAGCTACAACTTCAGGGTCTTTTGAAAATAAGCCTAGTTTTAATCTGTCTTCATAACTAACTATTGTTCCAAGTTGTTTTTCTAATTCTTCTATATAGTGTATAACTGCTTTTCTTACAAATTTACTTTCTCTCATTAAAACTTGTTTAGCTTGGTTAAGAGTTAATATATACATAGGTCTTAATTCTCCCTTTTTATCTCTATATTCAACGGCTTGAATTTTTAGGGCGTTAATTTCTTCTTCAAATTCATCACGGATTACAGCCAACAAATTAAAATGTTGTAATTCTGTTTTCTTTCCTTCTTGTTTTCTAAATACATTTATCTGTTCTACAAGTTCAAGACTTGTTATTTCTTCTTTTTTCTCTCTTACCATCAAATCATTCATACTACATTGCCTCCTTATTTACCTTTGCTATGAGTTTATTCATTTGAGTGCTTTCAAAGTTTTCTCCATACTCAAAGTAAGTATCTTTTACAAGAACGATAGCTTCAGATATTAATGTTTCAAGTTTCCAGTATAGTGCTCTATCCTCTGGACTTCTTTTCATTACTACTTCTAAATCTGATAAAGTTCTCCACATCTCTTCTTCTTTTAGGTATAATTCATCTTTTATCATACCTTGAGCTCTACACTCATCAATAAACTCAATTACTCCTCTTGATTGTTCACTTAGCATATTTTTTCCTCCTAAAAACTTGTATTTTTGGAGTTAATGTAGTACAATATACTTGCTACGGTACTTATTGTACTACAAAAACCCCTTATCAGTTCATGTTAGTGGATTGTTAAGGGGATTTTTTTATATCTTTTTCTTTATTGTAATGGTTTGCTTTTCTTCATCATAAATAACTTCAACTTCTCTGTTCTCTTGAGTTATTCCAAGCTTTTTTAAAAGGGGAACAGATAATATTATTCTGGCTCCTATCCCATTACCGCTTTTAGAAAAAGATACATTTGCTGTCCTCTTTTCCACAGTATTCCTCCTCGTTAATCACTAACATATTTTTATAATATCACGTTAGTGACTGACTGTCAAGATATTTTTTTATTATACTCCATTCACTCCAAAAATACCTTTAGGAAATATGCTATTTTATTAAACCTATCTTTCTTAAAAATTCTTTAGCTTTGTTTATTTCCATTGGGAGAAAAGAGATTTTCTTTCCAATTTCTACTGCTGTTCCTCTAGGTGTACTCATTAATAATATTTCATCTCCATTAACTCCTGTTACTCTCATTCTCATTTTCAACACCTTCTTTTAATTTGATTATTTTAATCTTTCTAATTTTGTTTATACATGATTCATATATTTTTAACTTGATGAGATTATTTGCCTCTAAATAATTAAGATACATCATATATTTATTGAAAATAATTCTCTCTTCTATATTAAAAAAAATTAGTTCTTCTTCATCTTCAAGAGAATTGTATATTATTTCTAAATTAAGAGAGTTATAAATATTTTCATCTTTATAATCAATCTTATTAATTTTAGTATCACTCATTTTTATACTCCTGAAATTTTTTACTAATTTTTAAAATTTTCTTATTTGCATTACTTAAAATATTTCTACTTGTTTTTCTTGTAATTCCTAGCCTTTTTGCTATTTCAGTATGTGTTAAATACTTTTTATTTTTTAAATAATAGACTTCCCTTTCTCTTTTACTTAAATTAATCTCAAAAATATTATTTAAAAAGAAATCTTTAATCTTTTTCTTAGCTTGTAAGAGTTCGCTCTCTTCCCTATGAGAGAATACAGAGTCGCCATTTAGAAAATCTTTGAAGCTCATTTGAGAACTCATATTAAGTATTCCCTCCCTTTTTTCCTATGCACTCTTTAAATACTTATTTAGTATGTTCTTAACTTCCTCATAACTTCTAACTACATAATAGTCAGCACCATTTTTTATAAATTTTTCCTGAATTTCTTTTTGCTCCTTACTTTGTTTTCCCGTAGGTGTCTTAACTTCCAAACCTATAGTTTTTCCATTGATAATTACCCATATATCAGGAATACCTTTCTTTGCTCCAGTTGGTAATTTTCTAAAACCTATTACCTTCCCTTTACTATCTTTATTTACTGGAGGAATATTATTAGTTCTATTAAAAAATAGTTTTCCTTGAGTTTCAAGGATTGCTAAATATCTAATTATAGTTGATTGAATATTTGTTTCTCTCATCTAGTTTCTACCTCCTGATATCCTTCACAGCTTGGATATTGTTCATCAATATAATCTCCACGTTGACCGCAATAAGCTTTATCATTCCCTTCTGGATATAGACAATGCTTACAAGTTACACATTTATTAGATTTTATTCCATTTTTCATTTCTTACCTCCAAAACTGCCACCACTTTTTATTATTTAGTTTATCTATTACAGAATAAAGGATATTATTCTTTTCTATTAAGTCCTCTCTATCCTCTCTTAAATTTTTAGTTGTATTTTGAAGTATTTTTATATCATTAGAATATGCTTGATTAGTTTTTTCTAATTCTGCTTTCTCTTCTTGCAATACTTTAACTTTTTTTCTTAGAATATCAACTTCAGTATCTAATCCTGGATTAACTAATTTGCCTTGAGAAATAGAGGCATAGTGTTTAGTTATTTCAACAAAAGCCTTTCTACACTCCTCTATAGATTTTAAATTTCTAGTAGTAATTACTTTTATTCCTAATCTTTCTTGAAGTTCAGTAATTTCAGATTTCAATATATCTCTTCTGTTATCCATAATTTCTCCTCTCATTTTTTATTTATTTTTGGGGTGTATTATCCCATAGTAAAAACTTACAAGTACAAGTATTCCTAACCCAATTTCATATAACCACCTCTTTAACTGGAAGTCTTAAGATTCTTTTCTTACTTTGTTTTTTCATCTTCTACCTCTACAAATACGACGCTGTTACCGTCTTTTCTGAATAGTATATCACACTCGGGTATAGCCCCGATTTTTTCTAATGCAACACATAACGACCCACTATAATTTTTAGAATGGTAAAATATACAACCTTTACAACTTGTGTCTGTTTCTGCCAATTTTACTATTATTTTTTTATTTTCCCATTTTAAAAATTTTTCCTGCTTTTAAATTTTCAAACTCTTCATCTGTCATCTACTCTACCTCTATCCTCTCTAAGTTCCTCATCATTTTTCTTTTATACATTTTCTCAAGGTCTTCATCAGAGAAGTTATAAATCTCTTTCAGAAGTTGTAGGCAGATATAAACATCTGCCATTTCTTCTTTGATTTCAATTCTCCTATTGTACCCTCTTAAATCTTTGCAAATTTCTTTTTGTAACTCCGTCAGTTCCTCTATTACTATTGTCTTATTAACTTCAGCACTTTGATTTTTTAGTAAGATCTCTATCTCTGGATTATATTTAATCATATATTCCTCCCCTAAGCAGTCAACCATTCAGCAAATGCTTTTTTATCAAATTTTCTTTTAGATTCTCCTTTGACTTCATACTCAAGACAACTTCCAGCTATTCTATCTGCTATTCTACTTCCAAGTTTTTCTCTTATCTCATCTGGAGTCAAGTTAGTTGTTATAAGCATAGGTTTATTAGCTCTATATCTTGTATCTATCAGGTTGAACATCTTTTCTTTTGTAAACTCTGATACATTTTCAGTTCCTAAGTCATCTATAACCAACAAATCACAAGTCTTGACATAGTTAAGAACATCATTCTCAGCCTCTGCCCATTCTCTTCTGAGTTTCAAATAGTATAAGCCTAAGTTCATAACTAATACTGTTTTTCCATTACTCATTAGTTCATTACAAATACAAGCAGTAGCATATGTTTTTCCTGTTCCTACTCCACCATATAGCAAGATACCTCCTTCAGCAGTTCCATACTTGATAAAGTTCTCAGCATATTTTTTTGCCATAGCCATATGCTTGTCAGCCATATCTGCGTTGTCAAATCTGCTATCTAAGAACTTTTTGTCTATAACAGATATGTCCTTATATCTCTTGACTTTATTCATCAAGCATTGTCTTTGTCTTTCTTTCTCTTGCTCTTCTCTCCTTTTCTTCTCTTGTTTTTCCTCACAATTACAAGCTGGTCTATATCTCATAGCTTCTCTTATGAACTCTGGAAAATTAGCTGGAATATCTTTATTCTCAATATATTCTTTTCCACAATATTTACATACAGGCACTTTATTTCCCATTATTTCCATTTTTTATTCCCCTTTATAATCCTAACATTCTCTCAAACTCTTCTTGCTCTTTTTCTCTTCTAGCTTTATCTTTTAAATTTTCAACAGGTATTACTTCAACAGTTTTCTTTTTTTCAAAGTCATCATAAAGTCCAGCTAAAATTTCATTGATTCTATCTTGTCTAACAAAAGTATATAGTTTAGGTTTTATGTCCTTTTCTCCCATTAAAAACTTACTAGCTTTTATCTTAGCAAGTAAAGGTTTTATTATATCCCTATACATAACAGGTTTAAATACCATATCCACTGTTTGTGGATTCTCTCCAGTTGAATTTATTATGATGTCTTTTAGTTCTATAATATCATTTCTAAATTCAATAGCTTTTTCTTCAAGGTGTTGTGGTTGAGTTGATTCATCAACACTACTACTATTATTATTTATATTATTATCTAGTTTATTATATATATTACTGTGTAAACTTTGTTTACATGTACCTGTAAACTCAGTTACCTCTTCCTGTAAACTTTGTTTAGCACCCTGTAAACTTTGTTTACGTGTTAACTCAGTTGACTGGTTAACTTTGTTTACAGGTCTAAGAGCTTTATAATAATTTACTTGTTGATTTTCTCCAACTTTTTCTATAAGCCCTTTATCTATTAAAGATTTTAAATTTTTCATTATTCCTTGCCTTGTACTATTAGTCCAATCAGCTAGATATTGAGTACTTCCACTGAAGTATGTTCCATTAGTCTGTGAAAAACCATATATAATAGCATAAACTAAAAGTTCATTTCCTTTTAGTTCTAGTTCTGTAACCATAAAACTTTGTATATTAATATAGCTTCCATCTTTAATACTATTACTCATCTTTATCCTCCTTTGAGGAACTATGCCACTAGGTCCTCATTTATTTTTATTTTATAAATATCCACCATTTCCTAAGTCCTTATGACCTAGTGGCTTGGAAATGATGAACAGATATAAAATAAAAACTATCTTTGACTTTTTGATATTATTTTGTTATAATTAAAGTACCTAGAAACCCGTATGGGTACTTGATAAGTTGTTTGTTTAAGTTCAGAATGGAGGCTCTAATATTTTTATTAGAGCTTTTATTCTGCCCTTGAACAAGGCAGACAAACAATTTATCAAGGAGGTACAGAAATGACTGTAACAATTCAAAATCTAACTATCAATCTTGATGGTGGAGTAATTCTTCTAGGTGGATTACTCATTCTCATTATTGTATGGTTAGTGAGAAAGTACAGATAATTCTGACCTCATACCCTACGGGGTCTTTTTTTATTTATGGCAGTTTTACAGCTCTGCCAACTGTATTCAGGGGGAAAGTTTTATGAAAAGGGAACGGCTGGACTTGAACCAACATTTTATAACCTTAGTTTTTAAGTTTTTCCATTAAACTACATTCCCATAATGGCGAAGATAATGGGACTCGAACCCATAAGAACTATTAACTCGGTAGATTAGCAATCTACCGCCATACCATTAGGCAATATCTCCATAAGTACCGCATGTGCGGTTCCGTGTATATAAGTTATTTCAAAGAGAGCTATTTTTATGATATACTTTATGTGGAGTAGAAAAATAGCCAAAGGAGTAAGTGATATAATGATAACAATGCATAAAGTTTCTTCTTCAAATGTACATTCAGTTGGTTATGATGAAATAAATAAAAATCTGTATGTAAAATTTCTTAATAACTCAACTTATATTTACTATAATGTTCCTGAAAGACATTATAATGGCTTATTATCTGCAAGTTCTGTGGGTAGATATTTGGATACCTATATAAAAAAAGGAAATTACAGATATAAAAAACTTTAATCAATTACTTTTAGAATAATCATAGGACCTTCTACTTTAATTTCACTTTCTTGATATGGCTCTATATATATTTTTTCTACTCCTTCTCTTTTGTTAAGTTCTTCAACTAACTCATAAGTTTTAAATTTTTTTAATTCATTTTCCTTTTCCTTCATTAGTTCTCCTTTCTTTTCTACTTGCCTTTATTCCTCCGATAATATATACTCTAAATATGGAGGTTGATATAATGACTTTATTTGAAAAATTCAAAGATAAAACACTTTTTATTACAGTTCAAAATGGAACTTTGTTTCCTACTTATAAGGGAACTATCCTTTCTCAAGTAGAAGACTTCATAGAATTTAAAACTGAGAACAATACTATTTGGATAAACCTTAAATATATTGTTAAGTTTATAGTAGTGGAGTAGAGAGCTATAAAAGCTCTCTATTTATTCTTTTATTGTTTTTATCCCTCCAAAAAGTTATAATATATTTGCCTATAATATTTATGGAAAGGAGGGATAAAAATGATTAGTTTTCAATCGAAAACAACTTTTGATATTATTTTAATAATTACTAACCTTTGTACTTTTTTCTTTATTTTAATAAAAGGATTAATTAAAATTTATAATGATAAAAAAATAAATTATTTAAAAGTATTTTGTGAAACATATAATCATTATGATAAAGGTTTTATTTTATATTTAAATATAGTTTCTGAAAAACCAATAAATATAAATAATATTTTTTTAACTTTAGGTAAGAATAAATTTAATCCAGTAAGGCAAATAACTGAATCAACCATAGGAATAGATTATACCCATACTTCTTTAGATAAAACTTTTCCTTTATTTAAAAGTTCATTTTATTTACAACCTTTTATAGTATCTAAAATATTTATTATATTTAAAGACCAAGAGTTAAAAAATTTTAAAGAAATTAGTAATGAAATAAATCTAAATATTGATTTATTATTTACAATAAAAAAGATAAAGCTTAAATCCTTGCTTCAAAGTTCCTTACCTCTAAAAAAATATTTAAAAGAATATCTAAACAATGAACTAGAAGATAGATTTGATGATATTGATGATAAAGACAGAGGAATATTAAGTGACTTATAAGTCTTCTACATCATCAAAATATTTCCAGCCTTTTCCTGCAATATACTTTTGAAATACACCTAGTTTTATTGAAATATCATGCATATCTTTTTCAATTTCTAATTTTTTTATAAGAAGTTGTTTGAAATACTGTTTTTTATATTCTTTAGAAGTGTTTTGTCTTTCATAAATAAAATCCATAAAATCATAGTCTTCATAATATAATTTCTGTATTTCTTGGCATAAAGAAATAAGAATAGAATTAAGAACCATAAACTCTTCAATTGTTTTATACCTTGAAGAAAAAGAAAATTTCATTGGATCTAAATTCTTTTCATTTAATTCCATAATTCCTCCTTTAAAAGTTTTTCTTTTTAATAGCAACTCCAAGCTTTTCTATGGCCTTTTGATATTCAATACTTTTTTTCTCTTTCATATCCCTCCTTTTATTTGGCAATAAAAAATCACACCCTTTTAATAGGTGTGATTCTAAATATAACTACTAAATTTTTTACCAAGTTAATTCTTGACTACTAGCCATCATTTCTTGGTCATACATTTCTTTCAATAAAATATAATTAAGACTATTTATACTTTTTAATTGTTTTATTAGATTATCCATTACTTGTCTGTCTTTAGCTTGAGTAAGAGCTTTAAAGCTATTTAATTCTTGTTGTTCCATTTCTCTTGCTAATATATTATTATAAGAATCTATCATTTCTAACGATTTTTTAGTTTGAACTTTAATATAATTTATAACTTGTTGTTTTTGCTCATCTGTATTTTTAAAATCCATTGGATGAAGAAAATTTGAGCTTGCTTCAACCTTTTTTGCTTTGTTTTCAGAAGCAACTTCTCCCTTCTCTCCTTTAAAAGAAAAACCTCCTCCAACAACTACTGGTTTATCTGAAGAACTATCTGTTGGTTTTTCTCCTTTTCTATAATATCCAGCTTGTAATAAAGTTGTAACTAAAAGAAAACTAACAATAACTATCTTTTTCATAAATTATCCCTCCCATATTTTACTACTAAAAGTATAACTTATGTCTTGATAAAAATCAAGCTATATTCACAATCACACCTATTAAATTCCCAATGTTCTACTCTGAATTACAGAGTTTATTTTTCAAAAAAATTTGTATCAAAATATTTAGAAACACCAGCTATGAATGTAAAAGTTGGAAATTTTCCTTCTTTTAAACGATTTCTGATTCTTGAAAAATTAACCTCAGTAATACCAATAAAATCTGATAAGTCTTTTGCTTTTACTTTATTAATTTTCATTAAATATTCTAATTTAGAAGAAATTTTTAAAGAAATATCTTCTTCTTGATTAATAATATTCAATTTTAACCTCCAAAACTTTTTTATATTATACTCTGATTATCAGAGTAAGTCAACTATATTATTAATTTTTTACAAATAAAAAAACTACATCATCCATCTTAGGTATCTAAGATTTTTGGTGTAGTATAAAATTTATTGTTTTTTATTATTAGTTATAAGTTAATAATATTTTGTTAAATCTTTAAGTAATTTTATAGTTTTAGGACCAGCTATTCCATCTGGAGTTAAATTATTTGCTTTTTGAAAATTTTTTATTGCATTTTCTCCTGAAAATCCAAGCCAAAGTAAGCGAGTATAAATTTCATCTTCTTTCATTAATACTTGTTTCTTTTTTACAATAGTTTTTTTAGGTTTTGTTGATGTTGAAATAGTAGTTGAAGTAGAATAACTAATAGGTCTAACTCTATGATAATGATAAGTTCCTGTTTTTCTATTCCAATGCCCACCATTAGAATCTAACCTTCCAGGATGTGAAAATAAAAATGTACTAAATATAAAAAATATCAAAATTTTTTTATTCATTAAATCCCCCAATTTATTAATTTATTTTTTTCTATATTTTAATTCTTTTAATTGCTCTAATATTCTAATATCAATACTAGGATTTTCTATGTACTCATCATTGTCAAAATCATCATCTATCAATAATTCAGCAGCAAATGTATTAGCTTCTACTTCTATCTGGTTACTAAATTGTGGAAATAAGTCATAATCTTTTAATGCTTGTATCTCTTTAGAATGATGTAATATAGCATGTCCAAGTTCATGAGATAATACAACTTTTTGACAAAACTTATCTAAATTTTCATTAATTACTATAAATTTATTAGTAATTACTTTTTTATAAATCCCCTTTATATTCCCTAAATCCATATACAAAATATTTATTTTCATTATTTTGCATAACTTATACGGATTTCTAGTCCCATATTTTTTTTCTAAATTTACAACCCTTCTTCTTATGTCCATACTCATCACTACTTTTTATCTTTGTCAGACTTTTTGGCATATTTCTCTTTATTTATTTGTTTACTCATAAAAAACATTTCATTCATAGCTAATAATAATTTTTGTTTATCTTCTTCTGAAATGTTTTCATCATTAAAAAACAGAGCTGCTTCATTCATAGTTTTTTCATATTGATTTTTTTCTTTTTTATTTAAGATTTCAACTCTAGGGTCAATTGAAGAAGAAGTAATATTTCTTCCCATAAAAGCATTATCTAATCTATCTCTTTCTTCTTTAGTTAAATTCAGAGCTTTAGAAATTTTATCTAATGTAGAAATTTTTCCTTTTCTATCTCCTCTTTCAATATCTCCAATAGTTCCAGAACCTATTCCAGCTTTTTCTGCTAATTGTTTTTGTGAAAGTCCTCTATCCTCTCTGAATTTTTTTATTAATAAAGCAAAATTTTCCATTTTAATTGCTCCTTTCACTCTGTTTATAAGAGTATTATACTCTATTTTATATAAAAATACGATAATTTTTAATAAATTTATTGACTTTCTCTGAAAAACAGAGTATAATAATTTTAAGAGATATCATAAAAAAGCGATATCTTTATATTTTTAAATAATTCACTCTGTAAAACAGAGTAAGAAAAATAAAAAAAGAGTAGTGCTGCAACACTACTCTCAAGATGAAAAGTTCTTGGTGGGAACTTGACATCCACATATAAAAATTATATCAAGTTTCCCCTTGAACTGTCAAGGGAGGAATAATGGAAAAGATAAAAATTCCAAAGATAATTGTAGAGATTACTGAAATCAAAGTAGAAGTACCAAAGATTGAAGTTGATACAGAAGAGTTGGAAGAAGTAGAAAAGAAAATCAATGAAAATATTAGGGAGGGAAAATGATAGTTAATTTATTAATATTTGCTGGAATAATAGGAATATTTATAAAAGAGTTTGATACATTCAAGACTGCTTTAAGTTATAAGGAAGATGAGGAGGAAGAAGAATGGAATCTAAAATAACAAACTTAATATTTTTATCAAGAAAATACAATGAAAATTCTGATGAAGATATTAATTTAACAGTTGAAGAGGGAAAACCAACAGTATATGTAATGGGAGATAGATACCAAGCTAATACTTGGGAAGAGGTTTTAGACAAAGCAATAAGAACTATTACAAGATGGATTGAAGAAGAGAAAAAAAGTCATAGTAAAGAATATAAAGAAGAGAATGAAATAGCAAAAAAATGGGAACAAATAGCTTGTTAAGGGGTAAAGATGATAGGAATAATTGAAATAATTCTAATAAGTGCTTTTATGTGGCTTATTGGAGTAATGATGGATAAGTAATTTGAGTTTTAAGGGTAGCTTCCAAAAACTTTGGAAGTTGCTTCTAAAACTTAAAAAGAGGTGGTCTTGATGACTGTAAAAGAGTTAAAAGAAAAAGCTAAGTCAATGGGACTTAGTGGATATAGCAAAATGAGAAAAGCAGAATTAGAAAAATTTATAGAAGAGAATACATTACATACTAGTGAAGTATTATTTGCTGGAGAATGTAGTGGCGATGGAGAATGGTTAAATCATAGAAGAATAGGGGCAACAGACACATCAATCTTAGTTGTAGATAATGCTTTTAGACAAAAGCTAATAGACCAACCAGATAGATATACTTCTCCATATTTGATGTGGGCAGAGAGAAAAGGAATATACAGTCGTGATATATCCTTTAACTCTCAAATAGCTATGGAGTTTGGACACTATGCAGAGGATTTTATAATTGCTCATCTTCCAGTACTCTTTGAAAAAGAGTTTGGTCTAAAGGTTGAAGCAACTAGAAAAGGAAATCAAGTAGTAGGAAATCCAATATATCCATTATGGAGTTGTACTCCTGATAGTTGGGTAAAGATTGATGGAGAATGGTTCCCAGTGGAACTAAAGACAGGTAATAGTTTCACTTCATATGAATGGGAAAGAGAGGAAGTTCCTAATAAATATTTTGCTCAAGTCCAGCAACAACTTGCAGTATTAGGAAAAAATAAAGGATTCCTAGTAGGATTTGTAGATAATAGATTTACTCGAGTTTATGAGATAGAAAGAAATGATAAATTAATATCTTTAGCTTATGAACTTACTAAGAGATTTCAAAAGTGTCTTGATGAAAATATAGAACCTGAACTAAATGGTTGTCCAGCTGAATGTGAGTTCCTAAAGCAAGAGTTTCAAGGATTTGAGAATAAGTATGAAAAAATCCCATTAATAAAAATAGAAGATAAAGAAATGGAAGCTTATTTCTCAATGAATGATACTAAAAAGCTAATATCTAAAGAAATTAAAGATATAGATACTGACTTAGATTTAACAAAAGCGAAAATTCAAAAGAAAATGATAGAACTAGAAACAGAAAGCTTATTAATTAATGGAAGATACTTAGCGACTTGGAAAGTAGATTCAAGAGGTGCTAAGAGATTTAATCTAAAAGAACTTCCTGAAAATAAAATAATTAAAGAGGTGGCATAATGACAACAGCAAAATTGGAACAAGTTATAGAATTGAAATCAAATTACGTAACACCAGCTAGAATGCAAGTTGGAAAAGTTTTTAAAATAACTAGAGCTGTAATAGGAGAAAGAGGAATATTTGAAAAAGTAAATTCAAATGAAACTCTATCAACTTCTAAAATAAAAAGTGTTGAAATAGTTGAAGAACTTATCTCAATAGCAACTGAAAATACCATATATCATTTTGAGGTGATTTAATGAGAGCATATAACAGTAGAAAGACACCAAGAGAAATATATTTGTTTAGAAAAAAAGGGCAAAAGATAGCTTTAACTAAACGAAAATTTAATTTAACTTTTGATGATGGTTATGTAATAAATGATGGTTATGTAATAAAAAGAAATATTCACAGCGCTTTTAAACTAACAAGAAAGGATAAAATTGAACTTCTAAAGTGTAGATTTTCTGAAAAATTTGCTTTTGAAAAACAGTTGTGGAAGATACTGTATAATAAACCAAAATTAATGAGTATAAGCTCAATGATAGCTTGTTTTAAAGGAATAAATGATAGTGGAAGATGTACTATTGATTTTTCAAAAGTTCAAAGAAAATATTTTGTAAGTAGGAATTTATTGGAAATAGCAGAATTGTTAAAAGAAAAAGGTATATTAAAAGAAAAAGGAGTTGAAAATTAATGGCAAAAGTGAAAAATGATTTAGTACCAAAAGATGATATTCAAAGTAATGTAGGAGTTCCAGCTTTAAAAAGTATGTTGGCAACTCAAGCTATAAAAAAACAACTTAAATCTTTATTAGGAGAAAGAGCTGGCCACTTTATGATGGCAATAATACAAGTAGTTGAGGGTACACCTCAACTACAACAGGCAGACCCTCAAAGTATTATAAATGCTGCTATTGCTTCGGCAGTTCTAAATCTTCCAATAGAGAAAAATTTAGGATTTGCATATATAGTACCATACAATGATAAAAACAAAGGAACACTTGCACAATTTCAAATGGGATATAAAGGGTATATACAGTTAGCCCTTAGAAGTGGAGAGTATAAATATATCAATGCAATAGAAATAAAAGAAGGAGAAATCCAAGGATATAACATTCTTACTGGAGAATTAAATCTTAAATTTATAGAAGACTTAGATAAAAGATTAGAAGCTAAGACAGTTGGGTATGCTTCTTATATAGAGTTCAACAATGGTTTTAGAAACACTCTTTTTATGACAGTTGGCCAGGTAAAAAATCATGCTGAAAAGTATAGTCAGTCATATCAATATGATTTAAGAAAAGGATATACAATGTCTAACTGGAGTAAAAATTTTGATGCTATGGCATTGAAAACAGTATTGAAATTAAATCTTAGTAAATTTGGAGCTTTATCTGTTGAAGTTCAAAAAGCTCTTCAAACAGATGGACTAGTAGTTAAAGAAGTAGAAGATGATGGAACTATAATAGGACAATTTGCAGATAACACAGGAGAGGATATTGAAGTTATAACTGATATTCCAGCAACTGATGAAGATAGACTAGAACTTCTTAGAAATTCAGATATACTCAAGATAGATTTGAAAAAAGAAGTAAAAAAAGAATTAAAGATAGATTTTGATAATATGACAAAAACAGATGTAGCAACTATTCAAGAATGGATAGATAAAGAGATAGATAGAAAGATGGAGGAATAAAAGGGAGTTCTCCCTCTTCCTTATAGGAGGATTAATATGTTGATATTAAAAAGACTAGTTTTAAATATGACCATGAACTTAAACCTCAATATATAGCAGAAGTAAGAGAACTTGGAGAGTATGAAGGAGAGCTTTGTGTATATATAGTAATGAGAGAAAACTTCCATACTAGAGGAAGATTTAGAGCTATGATTCCAAGTTTAATAGAAAAATGGGGAAATAGGCTTGAGATTAAAAAGAGAGTTGGTAGCAAGTATCTACATATTACACAGATACAAGCTAGATTAGTATAGGATAATTATTGGACATTGGCAAGTAAATAATACTGAGGAAAATAATAACCTTGACTTTATTATCTATTATATGTATAATTAATATATAAAAGATATTAAGGAGGTTTGAAAATGGGAGTATCAGTTATCAATGTAAGATTAGATGATGAAGATAAAAAAGCCTTTAATGAGTTATGTAATGAGTTAGGTTTAAATATGTCAACAGCTTTTAATATGTTTGTCAAATCTATGCTTAGAACAGGTGGATTACCATTTGAGGCAAGAATAGAAAACTATAATGTTGAAACTATAAAAGCTATTCAAGAAACAGAAGATATTATCAATGGAAAAGTAAAACGTCCTACTTATAAAAATACCAAAGAACTTTTTGATGCTCTTGATAAGGAGGATTAAAGTTAATGTTAGAAATCATAACTACTAGTGCTTTTGATAAAGATTATAAACTTTTAAAAAAAAGGGGATATAATCTCAAGCTTCTTCAAGAAGTCGTTGAAAAATTAGCAAATGAAGAAGTGTTACCAGCTAAGTATAGAAATCATCAATTAATTGGAAATTATATAGGATACATGGAGTGCCATATTCGTCCTGATTGGTTATTAATATATAAAATTGAAAAAAATAAATTAATCCTAACTTTATCAAGAACAGGAACTCATAGTGATTTATTTTAAATAATGCAATTAAACCTCAGAAAAATAACTCTGAGGTTTTTATTTACCTAAAAACAGATTTATGGAGCTAGTGGAGTATAATAAAAATATCTTGACTGTCGTTCTGTCTTGTGATAGAATTATAACAGAACGACAAAGGAGAACTTTATGGAAAAAAGGATTTTAAAAGTTTCTTTCTTTAAAAGTGGTTCTGGTAGTATTTCTCCAAAACTTAATATCCCAAAAACATTTCTTGATAAAATTGGAGTTAACCAAGAAGAAAGAGAAATAGAAATCGAAGTAAATGAGGATACTCAAGAAATCATTATAAGAAAAAAGAAATAAAAAAATCTCCTGTCAGTTCCCTTACGAGTTCCAACAGGAGTTAGCCGTATAATACGACCTAGCCAATCATATTATACTGCATTAACTCCATAAAATCAAACGTTTTTAGGAGGATATATTAAAATGTTTAATGTAGTGGTTGAAAAAGTAGATGGTATCTTGGTTACAACAAGTAACAGAGTAGCAGAAGAATTAGGAGTATTACATAAGGATTTATTAGAGAAAATTGATAATTATGTAGGAAAATTCACGAAAGCGGAAAGTTCCGCCCTCATAAAAGAGTTCTATATTCCAAGTTATTATAAAGTAAATGGAAATTTTAGAACTTATAGAAACTATCTAATCACTAAAAAAGGAATAGCTCAACTGATAGGAGGATATAGTTCAGCAGTAGAGAAAGCTTTTGATTTGAATGTTGCTTATATCAATAGATTTGAAGAGATGGAAAAATTAATTTATCATCAAGAGTTTATTGAGAATAGAGAGTTACTTACTAAAATTCAAAAGCTAGAGAATGAGTTAAATCAAATACCTATGACGTGGAGCCAAGTTGAAGTTGTAAAAGAACAGATTACTGAAACAGTTCTTAGAAGAATGAAAAGTACAGGTATATCAAATAGAACTTTCAAACTAAGATTAAAGAAAGAATTAGTAAAGGATATTCAATCAAGATTTGGTATTGATAGTCTAGTGGAACTAAAATATAAAGATTACCTAACAGTTATGCCATATATTTTTAATTGGATAGAACCATATCAACTAAGAATAGAGAATACTCAATTACAGATGATATAATTATGGAAAAAATCATAGTTCCAAAAATTGATGTTGAAGTACCTAAAATAGAAGTTGAAGTTCCGATAGTTAAAGTTGATATACCCAAAATAGAAAAAATAGAAGAAGAATAATTATTAATCCTCAGTATTAATTTACTGGGGATTTTTTTATTGGAGGAAATAGAGTGAAATTTAATATAGATAACTTAGAAAAGTATAGAAATAATATCTTGAAAAAGAAAAGAGGATATAGATTGGATAATAATATATCAATATATTTTATGGCTGGAACTTGGATATTTGCTGTAAGAAATAGAATAAGAATTAGAGAAGAAAACTGGGAAGTATTCAAAGGAAGAGTTATTAAGGAGGAATATTAATGTTTCAAATAGGAGATAGAGTAAAAATAAAAAATAGTACTAAAGAATATATTTTGAAAGAATTTAAAAATAATAATGAAAGCTGCATTATAAAAGACGGAATTGAAGAAATTGTTGTTTTTGTTAATTGCTTGGAATTAGTAGAAGAAAAAATATATTTTACAGGCGAAGAAATTAAATTAGCTAACAATTTAGGGGCTATTGCTGAAATTTACTTTGGTTATAATGAACAAAAGAAAAATGTATATGTGTAGATATCATAACTAGCAATACTATTACAGCTTTTTTTAACAACTTAGATGAGATTAATTTATTTTTAAAAAGTTTAGGATTTAAAGAAGTTATTGAAAAACCTTTTGATTTAGTGAATTATTTAAAAGAAAATTTAAGCCCTGCTGATTTTACAAAAGATGTTTCAAACGATTATTTAGGTTATGATTACTGTGATGAGGAATGGAAAAGATTTGTATCCATTCACAAAGACATTCTTACTGTATATTTCATTTATATATGTGATACAGTTTTAGAAACATTAACAAAAGAAAAAATTATACCAAAGCAATTAAAAGAAGCTTACAAAGAACTTGGGTGGTTATAAATGACTTTAAAAGAGAAAAGAAAAAAGTATTTAGAGGAAGAATTGAAAAATAGAGAAATTGATATAAAGTTTTTTATAGCTAGTATTTGTGAGGAGATAAAAAATAAAAAAGAACATATGGAAGAATGGTACATAAAAACAGGAGAAGAAAATTATAGTGTATCAGTCTATGACAAAGATATAAAAAGTGTTGACGATGATATTTTGGATAGACTGAAAAAAGAGGTTAATTCTATTGAATTTGAAGAATATTATATAACATACAATAGTTTCAATGATAATGGAAGATTATATAAAGTTTATTTTTCTATAAATTTTAAATCTGAAGATAAAGAAAATGTTATATCTCAAAATAAGAAAAAATCTTTATTCGATAAAATTAGGAGTTGGTTATATGAGCAAACAAGCAAAGAAAAGAGAAATTAATAAGTATAGAGTTGAAATAGCTAAATTACATTTCATAATAGCAGAACAACAGTTCCTTAATGAAAGTTGGATAGATAAATATAAGGAAATGAGAATATTACTAAGACAGCATAGAGAAAGAGAGCATAAACTTCAAAGAGAGATTGAGCAGTTGAAAGCTGAGAATTATAGCTTAAAGCATAGAGGACTTTTCAAAAGAATACTTGGGGCTTAGGAGGAATAAATATGATAGTAGAAATTTACAAGGGAATAGACAGTGAAAAGCCAGTTGATATTATAATTGTTTTAGGATAGGAGGTAAGAAAATGATTATAAGAAGTAAAGAAGTATTGAATGATAAAACTTTAAAGGAGATTCAAGATAATATAAAGAAATTATATGATAAACAAAAAGGAGAATAACTTTAGATGAGAGAGGTCAAGAAAGCAATAGCTTATTTTAGAGTAAGTACAGATATGCAAAAAGAGGACCTCTCCCTAGAAACTCAAGAAAAGGGAGGGGAAATCTTTGCTAGAGATAACAATATAGAAATAGTAAAAAAATTTACTGATGTTATGAGTGGAGGAAATAGAAATAGAAAAGGTTTTATTGAAGCTCAAAAATATCTTGAAGAAAATCAAGGGGAGATTGATTACTTTATAGCCTATGATGTTTCTAGAATAGCAAGAGATGCCTTTGCTTTTCTTTCACTATTTAATAAACTTAATCTTTTAAATGTTAAATTAAAACTAATAAATAATCCTACACTAGATAGTGATAGCCCAATGGGAAAACTTATCCTTACAATACTAGCTGCCATATTTGAGTTTTTTAGGTTTGATAACGCTGATAGAGTAAGAGATAATATGATAGTTAAAGTAAAAGAAGGAAAAAGAATGAATAATGCTCCATATGGATATAGGATTATTGATAAAAAAATGGTAATAGTTCCTGAAGAAGCAGAACTAATAAAATATATTTATCAGGAGTATTTAAAAGGTCATGGAATAGTAGCTCTTGAGAGAATGACTGGAAAAGATAGAAGTACTATAAAGCAATGGCTTAATAATAAAGTATATGCTGGATATAATATATTTGGAAAAAGAAAAATGAACAAAACAACATTTAAACCAATGAAAAATCCTGATGAAACTAAAATAGTAGAAGCTAAAGGAGATTGGGAGCCTATTATAGATATTGATACTTGGGAAAAAGTTGCCAATAGAATGTCTTTGAACCAAGAATTAAGAATGAGAAATATAGAGAAGACTTCCTATTTATTATCAGGATTACTTTTCCATACTTGTGGCTCTAAATTTAGAGGTAATGCTGGAAGAAAAGGAACATATTATTATAGATGTACTGGGTGTAGTAGAAGTATAAAGAGTGATACTCTTGATAAGAAAGTTTTAGATGAGCTTTTTAACAGTGAATTTTTAGATGAATTGAATAAAATTCCACTTGAGAATAATAATAAAGATAGTGAATTAAAGAAATTAAAGGCTCAAAAGAGTAAATTAAAAACAAGAGAAGAAAATTTAATTGAGCTTTATGCAGATGGAGATATTACCAAAGAGCAATTTAAAAGTAAGAAAGTTGATATACAAAATTCATTAATTGATATAGAAGCTAAAATTATTGAATTAGAGAATGAAAGAAATGAAGTAAAACAAAATTTAGATTTTAAGAAAATGTTTATAGAAGCTTTAAGTAATTTAAAGAATGCTGAGAGTAAGCAAGAAGCTAATAAGATATTAAAACAGATAATAAAGAAAATAGAAGTAAATGAAGAGAGAGAAGTTTTTATTCATCTTAACTTTTAAAAAAGACAGACCAATAAATTAGTCTGTCTTTTTCTTACATTAATATAATATTATTCTTGAACAGGTTTTTTAATAAATCCTAAGATTAAAGCTGTAACTACAGAACCTACTATTATAGCAACTAGATACATAATAGGGTTTGTCATAACTGGTAATACAAATAATCCACCATGTGGAGCTGGTAATTGAACTCTAAAGAACATTGATAATCCTCCAGCAATTCCAGAACCAATTATACAAGCTGGGATAACTCTAATAGGGTCAGCTGCTGCAAATGGGATAGCTCCCTCTGTGATGAATGATAATCCCATTACATAACAAACTTTTCCAGCATCTCTTTCATCTTGAGTGAATTTATTTTTAAAGAAAGTAGTAGCTAAAGCTATTCCTAAAGGTGGAACCATTCCTCCAGCCATTACTGCTGCATGAGGATAATAGTTTCCAGCTGTTATCATCATAATACCAAAAGTGAAGGCACTTTTATTTACTGGACCTCCCATATCAACTGCCATCATTCCAGCAACTAAAATTCCTAATAGAACTAAGTTTCCTGTTCCTAGTCCTTGTAAAAAGTTAGTAACTCCACTGTTAAGAGCAGCTATTGGATTGATAATAACTCCATACATTAAAGCACCAGTGATAAATATACCAAATAGAGGATATAATAAAACAGGTTTTAACCCTTCTAAACTATTAGGTAATTTAGCAAATAATTTTTTTAATAAAACTACAACATATCCTCCTAGGAATCCACCAATAAGTCCTCCTAAGAATCCACCACCATTATTTAGAGAGATAAGTCCTCCTACCATAGCAGGAGCAAATCCTGGTCTATCAGCAATACTCATTCCAATAAATCCAGCCATAACAGGTATCATTAAGAAGAAAGCATTTCCTCCACCAATATCACTAAGTAGTTTTGCTACAGGATGGAAAGATGGGTCATTAGGATTGCTAGCTTGAATACCAAACATGAATGATAGGGCTATTAAGATACCTCCTCCAACAACAAATGGTAACATATTTGATACCCCAGACATTAAGTGTTTATAGAATCCTGTTTTTTCTTTTTTAGCAGGAGTTTTTTCTCCACTAGTAGTTACAGTGTAAATAGGAGCTGTTTGATTTAAAGCATTTTTTATAAGAGTTTCTGGATTTTTTATTCCCTCTTTAACAGGTACAATTTCTACATGTTTTCCAGCAAATCTCTCCATCTCTACATTTTTATCTGCTGCTACTATAATTCCTTTAGCTCTTTTAATCTCTTCAGCAGTTATCTCATTCTTTACACCAGTAGAACCATTAGTTTCTACTTTGATATTTACTCCCATCTCTTTAGCTTTTTTTATAAGAGCGTCAGCAGCCATATATGTATGAGCTATTCCAGTAGGACAAGCTGTTACAGCTAAAACTTCTGAGAATTCATCTGATACTTCCTCTTCTTTTTTCTCTTCCTCTTTTATATCTGAAGTAAGGATATCTATTACCTCTTGTTCAGTTTTAACCTCTAATAATTTTTCTCTTATCTCATCATCTAATAACATAGTTGTTAGTTTTGATAAAATTTCTATATGAGTGTCTGATGCATTAGCTGGAGCAGCTATCATAAAAAATAGTTTTGATGGTTCTCCATCTAAAGATTCATAATCTACTCCATTTTTTGATAATCCAAAAGCTATACTAGGTATTTTAACAGCAGAAGTTTTAGCATGAGGTATAGCAATTCCCTCTTCTAATCCAGTAGAGCTTTGAGCTTCCCTTGCTAAAATAGCTTTTTTATACTCTTCTTTATCATTTAATTTTCCACCTTGATAAAGAATCTCTACCATTTCATCAATGATTTCTTGTTTAGTTTGACCTTTTAAGTTTAAATTGATACACTCAAGTGTAAGTAAATTTGTTATCATTTGAGCCTCCCTTAATATTTTTTTATCTCTATTTTATTTAATAAACTATTCATTCCTTCAAAAGTTGTAAGTCCTTCAGAAAAGGCTGTTGAACTTCCAGAAGCTATACCATATTTGTAACTATCTTCAAGAGTCATTCCCTTTGCTATTCCGTATACAACTCCAGCCACCATAGAATCTCCAGCACCAACTGAGCTAATAAGTTTACCTTGTGGAGCATTTCCTATATATACCTCTTTTTCTGTAATTAATATAGAACCATCTTTTCCTAAAGAGATTAATACATTTTTGCTTCCTAAAGCTTGTAAATCTTTTCCAGCTTGTATAATTTCCTCTATGTTGTTTAATTTTCTATTAAAAAACTCTTCCAATTCATGATTGTTTGGTTTTGTTAAAAATACTCCCTCTTTTAATCCTTCTACAAAATGTAATCCCCTAGTATCTAATATAACTTTGCAATCTTTTGGTAAAAGTTTTATAATATCAGCATAAATACTTTTAGAAATAGAATTAGGTACACTTCCTGATAATATTACTACATCATCTTTTTTTATTTCTTCAAATTTTTTTAATAATTCCTTTACATTTTCTCTAGAAATAGTAGGAGATTTTCCAGCTATCTCTGTTTCAGAATCTTTAGTTTTTAATTTAATATTTATTCTAGTATTTTCTTGAAGTTCTATAAAATCACTTTCTATTTCATATTCATTTAAGTGTTTTTTAATATAATCCCCTGTAAATCCTCCAACAAATCCTAGAGCTTTACTTTCAACAGAGAAATTTTTTAAAACTTTAGAAACATTTATTCCTTTTCCACCTGGTAAAGTATACCCTTCTTCCAATGAGTTAAGGCTTCCTAGTTGAAAATTTCCCATGCTCATATAGTAATCGATAGCAGGATTAAGTGTAAGTGTATATATCATTTTTCCCTCCTAAAATTATTTTATTTTAAATTCCTCTGGAACCTCTCCCTCTGTTAGAAGAGTTCCATCTTCTAGAGTAGCAAAGACTACGAAAGATTTTTTTCCAAATTTAGATGAATCACATAGGAAATAAACCTCATTAGCCCTACTGATAGCTTCGCTTTTTATCATAGCTTCCTTAGTATCTGGAGTGGAATACCCTTCGCTAGTTACTCCATTAGCTCCTATAAAAGCTATATCTATATTGTAACCCCTTAAAGAAGTTACAGCACCTATTCCTACAGTGGCTCCAGTAGTAAATTTAGCTTCACCACCAAGAAGATAAGTTTCGATTCCATATCTATTTAACTCTTCTAAATGAGAGATACCATTAGTTACAACTTTAATATTTTCTTTATCTTCAAGATACTTAATTAGAATTTCCGTTGTACTTCCAGCATCAAGATAGATGATATCTCCATCTTTTATATATTCGCTAGCAATTTTAGCAATTTTTTCTTTAGCCTTAGAGTGAATAGTTTTTTTAGAAATTATATCCTCTTCAGAAGGTGTATTTAAAATAGCACCACCATGTACTCTTTTTATTTTCCCTTTTTTTTCAAGAGTATTTAAGTCTCTACGAATTGTGGCTTCAGAAACATTCAATTTTTCCATTAGCTCTTGAACTTTTATATTTTTATTTTCATTTAAAAGTTTGAGTATTGTGTCAAATCTACGAACATTCATAACATTATCACCTCTATATCTTCAATATAAATATAGCATAATTTTTTATAAAAATCAATCATTTTCTTTCAAAACAATCAAAATCAATCATTTGTATTTAAAAAAATATTTTTAAAAAAATAAAAAATAAAAATATTTAAATCTTTATTCTTGACTTTAATCTTTTTATATGATAATGTATATTTGTAATATATATCTTAGGAGGATTTTAAATGAGACAAGAAGCAACAATCAACAGAAATAGTATCACAATAAATTTTACAGTAAAATATTGTAACAACGCAGAGTCATTATTAGATAGTGATGGATTTAAAAGAGTTTTAACAGCTTTTATTGAAAAAATTGAGAAAAAAGAGGCACCAGTATATGTATATATAAAAGATTGTTGTGGAAAAAACTCAAACTTAGTTCAAGAAATTACAAAATTCTTTAAACTTCTTATTGTACTAGAAGGAGAAGAGATAGCAAAATTAGATGAGAAATATGCTAAATTATTAGAAGATAGAAATACATTAGTAGAATTCATTGAAGGACTTTATACTTATTGGAGAAAGTATGAAAGATATGCAATAGTAAGGAATAGTAAAAAAGGAGAAGGGCTTCAAAATGTTAACTTTATTGAAGCTATAAATAATTTTAAAAATTTAATTCTTAGTACATATAGACAAATAGAAGAAACAGTAATGGGATATAAGCATAGAGTATATAGACAGCTTAGTGCTGGTATTAATGCTGGAATTATATTAAATGATATGAATAGAAATTGTCCTGCTGAGTACTCTTTTTTAGAGAGAGTTCCTTTTATAGAGACAATTATTTTACAACCACCATTTATAACTTATCCTAAAAGAAATACTAGAACAGGAATTTTCCAAGAGGTTTTTGAAAATCCTTTAAAAGATGTATGTATAAATGAGGAAAACTGGTTCTGTTATCCAGCAAAAATTGGTGAATCATTAGCTTTTATCTACTTTAATAGATTTTTTATGTCACAAGGAATAGCTCTATGTAACTTATTTGAGTTAGCAAGAGAAGAAGAATATAAAAATAGAAAACCAGATATTATCTATGTATATGGAGTAAAAGATTACGATACTGAGATGAAAACAGTTTTCTATGATGATAAAGAGAATAATATGATAGTAGGATATGCTAATTATGGAGAGGATATTGATTACTTTGGATATATGAAAAAGATGATTTTAACTCTTCATAACTTAAGAATGATACAAAAAGGTGGATTGCCAATACATGGAGCTATGGTAAATATTATTATGAAAAATGGTAAAAAATACAATATAATTATTATGGGAGATAGTGGTGCTGGTAAATCAGAGAGTTTGGAAGCTTTTAGAAACTTAAGTGAACAGTATGTAAAAGATATGAAGGTAATCTTTGATGATATGGGAACACTTCTTCTAAATCCAAAAGGTGGAGCTCCATTGGGAGTAGGAACGGAGATAGGAGCTTTTGTCAGACTAGATGACCTAGATACAGGATATGCTTATAAAGAGATAGATAGAAGTATATTTATGAACCCAGATAAGAAAAACTCAAGAATTATTATTCCAATAGCTTCATATAATGACATAATGAAAGGTTATCCAGTAGATTTCTTCTTCTATGCTAATAACTATGATAAGGCTGAAAATGATGAGTTAGAGTTTTTCTCTAATCCAAGTGAAGCTATCGAGATATTTAAAGCAGGTAGAAGAATGGCTAAGGGAACTACAAGTGAAGTAGGAATTGTTGATTCATATTTTGCTAACCCATTTGGACCAGTACAAAAACAAAAAGAAACAGATGTATTAATAGATAGATTCTTTAAAGAGATGTTTACTAAGGGAGTAAAGGTAGGGCAAATAAAAACTCAGCTTGGTATAAAAGGAATGGAAAAAGAGGGACCTATGAAGGCTGCTCAAAAACTATTTGAATTAATTAAAGATTAAAAATAAAAAAGGAGCTGTTGCAATTTAAGAATTTGCAACAGCTCCTTTTAAAATTAAATTATTTTGTGAAAAATTTTAGAGTTTTTCCATTTCCTGTTAAAGTAATAGTTTTATCTCCAATTGTCATAGAAGTCATTTCAGCTAGAGCTTTTAAATAATTTGATTCCTCTTCCACTTTATTTTGAGGTCCTGCCATCATAGTAGAAGCTACATTTTCGATAGTGATATTATTTCCTTGAACTTTAACAGCACCAAAATATCTATTTACTCCAGAGAATCCATAAATTTTAGTATTATCAAATGTAATAGTTATATCAGAATTTTCAAGAGTATATTCTACTCCACTGATTGAATTAATATTTAACATAGTTTGAGCTGTTTGAGTTACATTGTTAACTTTTTCAGCTGTTTCACTTGTTTTTTCCAAAGCTGTACATCCTCCTAATAATGCTCCTGCTAATGTTAATATAATTAATGACTTTTTCATAATATTATCTCCTTTTACTCTGTGATATAGTCTTAATAGCTCTATTTTAGCATATTTAACAAAAACTATCAACTTTATTTTAACTTTTTAAATACAGGATTTAGTTTGTCAAAACCACAAATATATTTTA
The DNA here is from genome assembly GCF_000158195.2 of Fusobacterium mortiferum ATCC 9817. Lineage (NCBI taxonomy): Bacteria > Fusobacteriati > Fusobacteriota > Fusobacteriia > Fusobacteriales > Fusobacteriaceae > Fusobacterium > Fusobacterium mortiferum. Next base: position 206,118 of record NZ_GL987991.1, on the reverse strand, counting down.
CACCAATACTTTTTAAAAATTCATATACAATATCAAAATCCATAGTTATATACTCTTTTATATGGGAATCAGAACCTATTGTAATAATCTCTCCACCTAACTCAAAATATCTTTTCACTACATCAGTACAAGGATAAAATCTATCCTCTTTGTATCTATAACCAGAAGTATTTATCTCTATACCCTTACCTTTTGAAATTAAAGTTTTTAAAATTTCATCAATTAAATCTTGATTTTTTTTATATTCTAATCCTCTGTATTCATTACCACCATATCTAGTAACAAAATCCATATGTCCATAAACAGAGAATTTATCATATTTTTTTATATTTTCTAAGACAGTTTCAAAATAATATTTTTGTAACTGCTCTTTATTTCTAGTTTTTTGCAACTCTCCCCAAGCTAAATCATACCTATTTATAGCGTGAGTAGAAGCGATAATAAAATCAAAAGGATATTTTTTTACTTGCTCTTCTAAATAATCTTTAGTATGTGGTTGTACTCCTACCTCTACTCCTAATTTTATATTTAATTTCCCCTTATATTTATCTTGATATTCTAAAATTTTACTAGTATATTTATCTAAATTTAAAATCCACTTATCTGCCATTCCCTCTATATCATACTCTAAATGGTCAGTGATAGCAATCTCTTCTAAACCTAAAGATATTGCTTTTTCAAAAATTTCTACTAAATCTTGGCTAGAATCACCAGAAAATTCACTATGAATATGATAATCATTTATAAACATCTCTCTCACCTCAAAATTATTTTTTATACTATGTTGATATTTTATCATATTTTTCTAATTAATAGTATAACTTGTTGAAAAAACATTATAAATATCTTGATTTTTAGTTGAAAAAGTTATAAAATCATAAAGTTAAGAAAAAATTTTTAGGAGGGGAAAATTTATGAAATTTTTACCAATAGCTTTGCTTTTTATTTCAAATATTTTTATGTCTTTTGCTTGGTATGGACACTTAAAAAATACTCATAGTGCTCTATGGTTTGCAATTGTTAGTAGCTGGGGAATAGCTTTCTTTGAATATTGTTTCTCTATTCCAGCTAATAGAATAGGTTCTCAATTTTTTACTGTGGCACAACTTAAGATTATTCAAGAGGTTATTACTCTTGTAGTTTTTTCTGGATTCTCTGTTCTTTATCTTAAACAAGAGTTTAAATTAAATTATATATATGCTTTCCTTTGCTTAATAGGAGCAGTATATTTTATGTTCAAAAAATAATTTGAATTGTAGAAAAGCTTATTTTATAAGTATTAATGAGAGATTTTTATTTAGAATAGTTCTAGTAAAAAAAGTAAGAGGGGATTACTTCCCTCTTACTTTTTTCATATAGTCTCTTTTAATTTCTAAAAACTCCTCTATATCATTTAAAAATTGAAATAACATAGCTCTACTTTCAAATTCAACTCTTGTTTTAGGTAAAGGCATACTTTCAAATACGCCTCTAACTCTTTCTAATTCTATAAGAACCTCTTGATAGAGTTTATCCACTCCAATAGAGTCAGAAACTTTTCTAGTAAACTCAGAAATAATATGTGTGTGTTCACTACTTATATAGAATCTATAGAAGTGATTTCTCATTCTTAGCATAACTTTATATTGATTTCTTTTCATTTGAAAGAACTCTACTTCTTCTCTTGAACTAGAAAAGATATCATTATTATACTCTTTAAAAGCAATATCTCTAGCTGTATCCAATTCTTTTTTTAACTCTTTAAATAGAGTTTCTTCATCTACAAAAACAGAACCAGTTATTAATACATCTCCAAAATAATTAAAGAGAGTTTTCATAAGTGTATCAATATTTTTCTTTTTCTCTCTTAATTCTTTTTTCATATCAGGCATATATGAATTTAGAACTAGAGCTACAACTATTCCAAGAAGAAGAATATATATTTCGTTTTTAACTATATCTAAAGATACAGTACCTAAACTTAAAATATGTGTAGCTAAAACAACAGTAGCTAAAAAACCTTGAAATAAATTAAATTTCAGACATATAGGCATAAATGTTAAAACAAATATACCAAAGATAAAAGGTGTATATCCAAAACATTCAAAGGATATAACTGCTATAAAAAGTCCAACTAAGGAAGCGATAAATCTTTCTAAAGCGATTTTTAAAGACTCTTTTTTAGTAGCTTGAATACTAATAATAGTAACTATTCCAGCTGTAACTCCAAATTTTATTCCTAATAAATCTGCTAAATAGATAGATATAAAAGTTCCAATAGCTGTTTTGATAACTTTATGGTCTATATATTTCATAATTTCCTCCTAAGTAAGTGCTTAATGTTATTCTAGTATGAGTTTCAATTTAATTTTACCATATTTAGATCTATAAATCTATTAAATTAAAAAGTAAAAAAAGAGGAGTTGCTTTATTATGACAACCCCTCTTAAATTATAGTTTTTTATTAATTTTCTGACATTACGTTTTTACCAGCAATTCTACCAAATACAGTAATATCAGCTATAGCGTCACTTCCTAAACGGTTAGTTCCATGGATATCTCCTGTAACTTCTCCAGCTCCATATAATCCTTTGATAACATTTCCATTTGTATCAATAACTCTAGCTTTTTCATCAATTTTAATTCCACCCATAGTATGATGTACAGCTGGTACAGCTTTCATAATATAGAAAGGACCTTGCATTTCAAATGGAGTTAATTTTCCTCTCTTATTAAATTCTAAATCTTTTCCATTTTTAGCATACTCATTATATTTTTTTACTGTATTCTCTAATTCTTTGCTATCTATTCCAAAGAAATTAGCAGCTTCTTCTATTGTATCAGCCTTAACTAAAAGCTTATTATTAAATAAGTATTCTACTTCTTTAGCATGATGTTTAGCTACTCCACTTAATTCTACTTGAGCTTCGTCACAGAATTGATATGCTACACTTCCAGTTTGCTCTTTGATAGCCATAGAGATAACGTCTCTTCTCTCTAATTCTTCAACAAAACGTTTTCCCTCTTGGTTGACAAGGATACTTCCACCAGCAAGTCTAACGTCACCAAAATATAATAAAGCTCCACTTATAGGGTCACAAGTAGGATAAGTTTGAATAAACTCCATATCTTCTAGTTTAGCTCCAACTTTTTCAGCCATAACTATTCCATCTCCAGTAATACCTACAGTATTAGTAGATAAGATATTTTCATCTACATCTTTATTATATTTTATTCTCATTTCAACATTAGAACCAAATCCACCACTAGCAATAATTACACCTTTATCAGCTAAGAAAGTGTAATCAGTTGTAGAACTTTTTGCTTTTACTCCTACTATTCTATCATTTTTCATTATAAGTTCAGTAGCAGGAGTTTCATAATAGATTTCTATTCCTAACTCATCAGCTTTAGCTAAAAGTTTTTTAATCATTTCTACTCCAGTGGCATCTTTTGGTACTAAACTTCTTTCAACAGAGTGTCCACCAAAGAATAATTGTCTATCTTCAAATTCCATTCCAATAAAATCTTTTAACCATTCAGCATCTTTTAGTGCATTATCAGCTAAAACTCTTATAAGTTTTGGATTTCCTTCGTTATCTCCACCTTTTAATATATCATTATAAAAAGTATCTGGACTATCTTTAATACCTTGTTTCTTTTGAATCCAGTTATTAGGAGCTGCATACTCTCCTCCTGAAATTAAGGTATTTCCTCCAGCAAAAGCCATTTTTTCTAATACAACTACTTTTTCAGCACCGTTTAATTTAGCTTCAATAGCAGAAACAAGTCCAGCTCCACCAGCACCTATAACTACTACATTTTCCTTTAATTCTTTTTTCATTAGTGTTCTAACTTCTTCAGTTTTTACTTTTCTATTTAGTTCTTTTGCATCAACACCAGAAGATTTTAAAGCATTTCTTATAGCCATTTGAGCAGCTTTAGAAGTTCCAGTAGCTCCAGCAACTCCATCTACCCTAGTACTTTGATATTTTAAAACATTTTCAGCTACTCTTTTTATTGCTGAATCTGAAAGAATTGGAGTATCTCCATTTTCTAAAATTCTTATCTCTTCAATTTTATCAGAAGAAACCTTTACCTCTACTTTAATATCTCCACGATATCCTTTAGCCTCTCCAGCATAAGTTCCTTCTTTAAAACTCATTCCATAAGCACTAAGAGTTAAAGCAAAAATACCTAAAATAATTTTATTTCTTTCCATATTCCACCTCTATTTTATATAAATATATCTTAAATTTATTATACTATATTTTATAAAAAGTTGCAATAATATGACAAAGTATATTGAAATAAACTATTTTCTTAACTCTTCTATTTCATCGAAATATTTAGGCATTTTTTCACCAAGTCTTCTAGCACCAGTTTCAGTGATTAAGAAATCTCCCTCATATCTCATACCACCAAAATCTAGATATTTTTCAATCTCTTCATAATTTAAGAACTCAGTAAATTTTCCAGCCTCTTTCCATCTTTTAACAAGCTCTGGAATAAAATATATTCCTGGCTCAACAGTGAATACATACCCTGGTTTTAATTTTCTAGCAAGTCTTAGAGATTTTAGACCAAATTGCATATCTCTAGCAAATTCATCATATCCCACATAATTTTCACCAAGAGCTTCCATATCATGTACATCAAGACCTAACATATGTCCTAATCCGTGAGGGAAGAATATAGCATGAGCACCAGCTTTTACAGCTTCGTTAATATCTCCCTTCATTAATCCTCTTTTTTTCATTCCTTTGGCAAGAACTTTACAAACTTCTAAGTGTACCTCTTTATATGTAATCTCTGGTTTTATTAACTCTTCAGCTTTTTCAAACATTTCAATAAGTAGAGAGTAGATATCTCTTTGTCTATCAGAGAATTTTGAAGATATAGGGAAAGAAGTAGTCATATCTCCACAATAACCACTTTCACTTCTAGCTCCAGCATCTAATACAACTATATCTCCCTCTTGTAGAGTATTTCCATGATAATGGTTATGTAAAGTTTCTCCATTTCTTGAAAAAATAGTATGGAAAGATGTAGAAGCGTTATACTTTGTAGCAATAGCTTCTAAAGCGGATACTACTTCAAACTCTTTCATTCCTGGTTTTGCTACTCTCATTGCTTCTAGGTGCATCTCTCTAGTTATATTTACTGCTTTTTCTATCTCTTCTATCTCTAATTGAGATTTTATATTTCTATGTTCTACAACAGCTTTTATAAGTTCTTCAGATATATTTTCTTCAAAGTTAAATGGATTTAATTTGAAAGCTTTACTTAATTGGATAACAGTTTCAGCTCTATATTGTGGTAAAAATAGTAGTTCTCTTTTCTCAGTGATAAGATTATTAGCAAAATTTTCAAACTCTGTCATTTCAATAAAATTATTTACTCCAGCATCTTGAGCAAAAGATTTTAATAATTTTTGTTCTCCCATCCAAACAATGTCATCAAGAGTAAAATCAGTTCCGAATATATATTCTTGATTGTTATCTATATCTATAACCCCAATAAGATTTGGAACATTCATACCAAAATAATAAAGAAATGTAGAATCTTGTTCAAAATGGTAATCGTTACCTTTGTAATTTCTAGGAGATTCCTGATTTCCTGGGAATACAACAACACCATTTTTTAAACTCTCTTTTAATTTTTCTCTTCTTTCTATATAGATTTTTTTGTCAAACATAGGCTAACCTCCTCTAATATATAACTTAATATTATTATAACAAAAACTCATAGAAAAGAAAAATCTTTTTTATTTTTATAAATATTTACTATAAAAAAGTTTACAAAAAATAGTTTGATATAAAACTAAATTTATGATAAACTAATAGTAGGGTGATGTAATGGAAACTTTAGAGATAAGAAATACACTTTTTAGCTATATAAGTCGAGCTCATCATCGAGGAGCTAGTTATATAGATGTATTGTTACGAGAGAAGGGGATAAAAGATTTAGCTTATTCTCATGTTAGGATTATAATTATCTTAAGCGTTTATAAAAGACTTTCTATGAAAGAGATTAGTGAGCTAATAAGTAAGGATAAATCAACAGTTACAAGTTTGGTAAATAAATTAGAAAAAATAGGATATGTAAGAAAAGTTGCATGTGAAAATGACAAAAGAATAGTTTTTTTAGAGTTAGAAGATAAAGCAGAAGAGATAGTAGAAACTGTACTTCAAGTGGCTAAACTCTTTCATCAAAAAGTAGAGAGTATATTGACTAAAGAGGAGATAGAAACTCTATTTTTTTTAATGGAAAAATTAATTAAAAATTTTTAAAATATTTTAAGACTAACTATTAAATGTCAAATCAAAAATAAAAAAATTTAATTTAAATTTGTTAATTTAGAAATTTACATCACAAAATGAAGGTTTAGTTAGAACCTTTTGACAGTATTAAAATTTATGAACAATTAGACTACTGTACTGTATCTTTCATTTGTTTTTTCTAAGTGAAAAATAAGTCTAACTAATTTTTTTACTACATGAGATATTGCTACATAATAATGTTTGCCTTCTACTCGTTTCTTTTTCAAATATTGAGAAAATGTTGGTTCCCAATAGCTTACATAGATGGCT
>NZ_GL987991.1:54454-199446 GCF_000158195.2 Fusobacterium mortiferum ATCC 9817 | reverse complement strand
CTAAAAATCATACAAGCCTCCTTGAATAAAAAAGAATTTGATACTGTTTTAGACCACGGTAACTCTTTAAGATTGTAACCTCGTTCTAAATAAACCATCAAAGTGGTATCTAACTAATTAACAAATGAATAAAGAGCCTGTGGTTAGAGCCTTAATAAAACCATTAAAATGGTAGGAGTGATAAACTAATCCACAGTATCTAATAATAGTATATTACATAAAATTTAAAATAGATTAGTAATTAGTAAATTATTATATAAATATTATACGAGGAGTGATTAAATGGAAAAAAAACATCAACTTATGGGGACTGAAAAAATTACAAAGCTTTTGATTCAGTTTTCTCTACCTGCAATAATAGGTATGTTAGTTAATGCCTTATACAATATTGTAGATAGAATTTATATTGGAAATATTGAAAAAGTAGGGCATATAGCAATAGCAGGAGTGGGAATAGTTTTCCCTATTGTAATATTTGTATTTGGTTTTTCTATATTGATTGGTCTTGGTTCTGCTACTAATGCCTCTTTAAACTTAGGAAGAAAGAAAAAAGAGGAAGCAGAGAGATTTTTAGGAACAGCTATATTTTTTGGATTTATTGTTTCATTGATTCTAATGGTTCTTGTTTTATGGAAATTAGAGTGGTTAGTTAGTATTTTAGGTGGAAGTGATAAAACAGGTATATATGCCGCTCAATACTTAAAAATTCTAGCTTTTGGTTTTCCAGCGGCTGTTGTTGGATATGTAGCTAACGCTTCTATTCGTTCAGATGGAAATCCCAAAATGGCAATGGCAACTCTACTTATAGGAGCAATTACTAATATAGTACTAGATCCTATATTTATATTCTATTTAAAAATGGGAGTAAGAGGGGCAGCTTGGGCTACTATTATATCTCAATATGTTTCAGGAATTTGGGCTATATATTATTTTACTTCAAAATTTAGTGGAATGAAATTATATGTTAAAAATTTAAAGTTAAACTTTGAGAAAATAAAAAGTATAGCTTCTTTAGGAAGTGCTCCTTTTGCAATACAGATGGGAGCTAGTATAGTAAACTATACTTATAATAGCACATTGAAAATCTATGGTGGAGATGCGGGAATAGGAGCAATGGCAATAGTTCAAGCAGTAATTACTTTTATCTCTATGCCAATTTTTGGAATAAACCAAGGATTACAACCAATTTTAGGTTATAACTATGGAGCTAGATTATATCCAAGAGTTAAAGAGGCTCTTTTTAAAGCTATATTTGCTGCTACAGTTTTATGTGTAATAGATTTTCTAGCAATTCAATTTTTATCAAAATATTTTATTAATATTTTCACACAAGAGAAAGAGTTGGTAAGAATAGCTTCAGTTGGGCTTAAAATACAAACTTTTATGTTGCCAATAGTTGGATTCCAAATAATAGCTTCTATCTATTTCCAAGCTATTGGAAAACCTAAGATGAGTTTCTTTATGAGTCTTACTAGACAGATTATAGTTCTTATCCCTTGTATTTTAATAATGTCAAAGTTATTTGGAGTAAAGGGAATCTGGTTTGCTGGACCAACAGCTGACTTTATAGCAACTGTTCTTACATTTATATTTATAAAGATGGAGTTAAAACATCTTAAAGAGTTAGAAAAGGGTATGAAAAAAGAAAATATATAAATAGTTGAAAAAAATTGATAAAAGTTTTACAATAGAGTTATCATACATATGGGGGGAATACAATGATTAACAGATTTTTAAAATATGTAAAGATTGCAACTGATTCAAATCCAGAAAATCTTCAATGTCCAAGTAGTGATATACAATGGGATTTAGGAAAAGTCATAGTAGAGGATTTAAAAGAGTTAGGTTTAGAAGATATCTCTTTAGATGAAAATTGTTATATTATGGCAACTCTTCCAGCTAATTGTACTGAAAAGATTCCATCAATAGGATTTATAGCTCATATGGATACAGCACCTACTTATAATGGAATAGGAGTTAATCCAAGAATTGTAAAATATGAAGGTGGAGATATTGTTTTAAATAAGGAATTAAATATTATTTTATCTCCAAAAGATTTTTCACATATGAATAATTACATAGGGCAAGATTTAATAGTTACAGATGGAAAAACACTATTAGGTGCAGATGATAAAGCTGGTATTGTAGAGATAATTGAAGCTATAAAATATTTAAAAGAGCATCCAGAGATAAAACATGGAGAGATAAAAATAGGGTTTACACCAGATGAGGAGATAGGAAGAGGAGCTAACTTCTTTGATGTAGAAAAATTTAATTGTAAATTTGCTTATACAGTAGATGGTGGGGAGCTAGGAGAGTTAGAGTATGAAAACTTTAATGCTGCCTCAGCTGTAATCAAAATAAAGGGAAGAGATATACACCCTGGAACAGCAAAAAATAGTATGATTAATTCTATAATGATAGCTATGGAATTAAACTCTATGTTACCACCAGAGCAAAGACCTGAACACACAGAAAATTATGAGGGATTTTTCTTATTAAATGATATGAAGGGAACTGTTGAGGATACAACAATGAACTATATCATAAGAGACCACTCAATGAAAAAATTTAATGAGAAAAAGAATCTTATAAAAGCTGCTGTAATGTATCTTCAATTAAAATATAAAGATGCTTGTATAGAGATAGAAGTAAAAGATAGCTATTATAATATGAGAGAAAAAATTGAGCCAGTAATGTATGTAATTGATTTAGCTAAAAAATCAATGGAGGAATTAGGAATAGAGCCTCATATTAGACCTATAAGAGGTGGAACTGATGGAGCTAGACTTTCATATAAAGGGCTTCCATGTCCAAATCTATTTACAGGGGGACATAACTTCCACGGAAAATTTGAATATATTTCTGTTCAATCAATGGAAAAAGCAAGGGACTTAATTGTAAAAATTATAGAAAATACAGCAAAATTATAAAAATAATATAATATATACAAAGAGGAAAAGTTTTGTTCAAATTATGTGATAGTAATAACAAAAAAATTTCCTCTTTATTTTTTTAAAAAACTTTAATTTATAATAGTTTGTAATCTTTAAATGGAAAAAATTAAATTTTATGTTATAAAAAATGGTTGAATTATTGTATAATCTATGATATATTAGAAATAAATGAGCATGTTTAAATTTTTAAAAAATATCAAAAAAATTTAAAAGTGTGTTTTAAGTGCAAAAAGCAAAATTATAATATTAAAAGTATTTGAAAATAAATAGTTTATAAATAATATCTCATATATCCCTGTAATATGGTCAGGAGTTTCTACGGGTTGCCACTATAACAAGCCGCTATGAGTAAAAAATGAATTTGAATAATTTTTATTCAAATTTATTTCACTTGTTTTGCTCCTAACTAAATTTAAAAGAGATATAAAGTTTTAGGAGGAAAAGTGAAAAAAATTTTGTCTTTGATTATCAAAGCAACAAAATACTATCTAAAAAATCCTTTCTAAAATCATTATATTGTATCTGTAGGTATGAAAAATTACAGACATATATTTTTAACTTATCAAATCACTTTATTTATCATACAGGATAAAAATTACTCTATTAATTCTATTAATCATTTAATCAATTAGAACAAATAATTTGCTTGAAAAATAAGATATAATTTAAGTTATTCAGTGTAGTTATAAAAAATTATAAATATAAAAATTATAAATATTAGGAGGTCAGCTTTGTTTAGTTTTAAGAATTATTTAGCTGTTACATCATTAGAGGAAGCATATAATGAATTGTTAAAAAACAAAAAAAATATCATATTAGGAGGGACTTCTTATTTAAGAATGGGAAATGTTGCCTACAATACGGCTATTGACTTATCAAATCTTTCTCTTAATTACATCAGAGAAGAGGGAGAATATGTTCATATTGGGGCAATAACTAGTTTTAGAGATTTAGAAACTAATAAAATTACTCAAAATATATTTGATGGAATTTTAGACAAATGTGTAAGAGGAATAATAGGAGTACAATTTAGAACTAATGTTACAGTAGGAGCTACTGTATTCTCTAAATATGGATTTTCAGATTTAATTCCTACTTTACTTGCTATGGGAGCTATAGTTGTACTTTATAATGGTGGTGAAATCTCATTAGAGGACTACTTAAAAGAAGAGGGACTTAGAAGAGATATTTTAGTAGAAGTAAAAGTGAAAAAATCTGGAAGAGGAGCTTTCCAAAGTATTAGAAAAAGTAAAACAGATTATGCTATAACTAATACTTGTGTAACTAAGACAGAAGCTGGAATAAGAGTTGCTATTGGAGTAAGACCTAGAAAAGCTGTGCTATCTTATAAAGCAATGGAAATTTTAAACAACAATGAGATAACTGATGAGATTATAGATAAAGCTTGTGAGGCTATGAGTGAAGAGGTTACTTTTGGAAGTAATATGAGAGGAACAGGAGAGTATAGAAGAGCTGTTTCTAAAAACTTATTAAAAAGAGCAATCAAGGAGGTATTATAAGTGCTTTTAACTCTTAATGTAAACGGAAGAAAAAGAGAGATAGTGATCTCTGCTGATGAATATTTATTAGATGTATTAAGAAAATTAGGATATTTAAGTGTAAAAAGAGGTTGTGATACTGGTTCTTGTGGTCTTTGTACAGTTCTTGTAGATGATAAACCTGTATTATCTTGTAGTACACTAGCTGTAAGAGCTCAAGGGAAAAATGTAACAACTATTGAAGGGTGTCAAAGAGAAGCTGAAAGATTTGCTGAATTTATGGCAGCTGAAGGAGCAGAGCAATGTGGATTCTGTGCACCTGGATTCACTTTGACAGTACTTGCTCTTATGAAAGAGTATGAAAATCCTACTGATGAAGAGATACTTCACTATTTAAATGGAAATCTTTGTAGATGTAGTGGATATGTTTCACAACTTAGAGCTATAAAAAACTTTATGGAGGCTGAGAAAAAATAATGAAATTTGTAAATAAAGAGATGAAAAAAGTAGATGGAATAGGATTAATAACTGGAAAACCATTCTACACAGATGACTTAGTTGCAAATCAAGAGTATTTAATAATTAAACTTTTAAGATCGCCTCATGCCTATGCTAGAATAAAAAATATAGATACTACAATAGCTGAAAAAGTACCTGGAATAGAAGCTATATATACATATAAAGATGTACCTCAAACTATGTTTACATTAGCTGGACAATCTTATCCAGAGCCATCTCCATATGATAGAAAAATATTAGATGAGTATGTAAGATATGTAGGAGATCCAGTTGCTATAGTTGCTGGAGTAGATGAACAAACTGTTGAGAAAGCCATGAAACTTATAAAAGTTGAGTATGAAGTTTTAGAGGCAGTAGTAGATTATGAAAAAGCACTAGACTCTTCTATATTAGTTCATAGAGAAAAAGCTCATACAAACTATGACAATATAGGTTATGATAATACAAGAAACTTAGCATCTTCTTATTTACAAGTAAAAGGAGATGTAGATAAAGGATTTGAAGAGAGTGATGTAATATTAGAAAATACATATTATACTCAACCACAAATCCATGCTATGATGGAAACTTATAGATCAGCAGCATATTTTGATGTATATGGAAGACTTACTGTAATATCTTCTACACAGATTCCTTTCCATGTAAGAAGACATTTAGCTAGAGCTCTAGAGTATCCTAGTAGTAAAATAAGAGTAATTAAACCAAAATTAGGTGGAGGATTTGGAGGAAAACAAACTTCTGTTTGTGAAATATACCCAGCTTTTGTCACATTAAAAACTGGAAAACCATCTAAAATAATCTATACAAGAAAGGAAACTCAAGCATATTCTAATACTAGACATGCTATGAGACTTACTGTAAAAATCGGTTCAGATAAAGAGGGAAATATTAAAGCTATTGATATAAATGTATTATCAAATACAGGAGCATATGGAGAACATGCTCCAACAGTTACAGCTCTAGTTGTGTATAAAACATTCCCACTATATGCTAAGATACCAATGAGATGTAAAGCTGATATAGTTTACTCAAATACAATGGTAGGAGGAGCTTTCAGAGGATATGGAGCTACTCAAGGAACATTTGCTGTGGAATCAGCTGTAAATGAGTTAGCACATAAATTAGGATTAGACCCTACTGAAGTAAGAATGAAAAACTTAGTAGACCAATCTGAAACTGTAAGTGGAGATATCAAAAAGTGTATAGAGATAGGAAAAGAAGCTTTCAATTGGAAAAATAGAGAAGTAGTAGATATGGGTAATGGAAAAGTGAGAGCCTCTGGAATGGCGGTAACTATGCAAGGTTCTGGAATAGCTGGAGTAGATACAGGTTCTGCTACAGTAAAATTCCATGACAGTGGAGATTTCACTGTGATGTTAGGAGTTACTGACATGGGACAAGGTTGTGATACTGTTCTAACTCAAATGGCTGCTGAAGTTTTAGAAGTGCCAATGGAGAAAATAATAGTTAATACAGCAGATACAGATACATCACCATATGATCCAGGGGCATATGCATCAAGTGGAACTTATGTAACAGGAAACGCTGTAATCATAGCTTGTGAAAAAATGAAAAAAGAGATAGTTAAGGCTGCAGCTAAATTAATGAATAAAGCTGAAGATGAAGTGGAATATAAGGGAGAGTATGTTGAAGCAAAAGATGGAACTATTCTTACACTAAAAGAGATAGGAATTAGAAGTGTATCTTTTGAAGGACAAAATCAAATTACAACCACAGGAACTTGGGGAGGACAAACTTCACCACCTCCGTTTATAGCAAGTTTTGCTGAAGTAGAAGTAGATACTCTTACTGGAGAAGTAGAGGTAGTAGATTTCTTATCAGTAGCTGATTGTGGAACTCCTATCAACCCAGCTTTAGCAAGAGTACAAGTAGAGGGTGGAATTGCACAAGGAATAGGTCTTGCTCTTACTGAAGAAATTACTATTGATAGTAAAGGAAAACTTTTACAAGATACTTTAATGCAATATAAAATTCCTTCAAGAAAGGATATTGGACCAAAGGTTAATGTAATATTTAGTCATTCAAATGAGCCAACAGGACCTTTTGGAGCTAAATCTATAGGAGAGGTTGTAATAAATACAGCTGCTCCAGCTATAGCTGATGCTGTTTATAAGGCAACAAAGGCAAGAGTTAGAAGCCTACCTATTACAAGTGAAAAATTATTCTGGAAAATGTATTCAAAATAATTGGAATTTATGATATAATATAAAAATATCATAAATTTATGAGTTAAATATTGGAGGCTTATTTTAAAATGGAATTATTAAAAGATTATATCTTAAATAATGGAAAAACTATTGGTTCAAAGATATTAAAAGTTGATAGTTTTTTAAATCATCAAATCGATCCTGTTCTTATGATGAAAATGGGAGAGGAATTTAAAAGAAGATTTGAAGGAGTAGAAATTAATAAAATTCTTACTATAGAGGCATCAGGGATTGCAATTGGATTAGCAGCTGCTTATGCTTTTCATGTACCATTGGTATTTGCAAAGAAAAAAGTACCTTCTACAATGTCAGACTTTTATACTACAACAGTTTTTTCTTTTACAAAAAATCAAGACTATACTATCTGTGTAGGAAAAGAGTTTTTAAAACCTGAAGATAAAGTTTTAATTATAGATGATTTCTTAGCTATGGGAAACGCTGTATTGGGATTAAAGGAGTTAGTAGAAATGGCTGGGGCTCAAGTAATGGGAGCAGGAATAGCTGTAACTAAAGGTTTCCAAGGTGGAGAAAAAATGTTACAAGAGCAAGGAATAAGAGTAGAATCTTTAGCTGTTGTAGATTCATTAGAAAATGGAGAAATTAACTTTAGATAAAAAAAGCTTGACAAAATTATGATATAGGTGTATCATAAAAAATATAAAAAAATTTTCAAAGGAGATTATTATGAAAGTAAATTTTGTTTTATTAAATTTAGCAACAATACATCATCACCATCATAGGTAGAGAGTTTGTTTTGTGAAAATTGTTTCATAGATACAGACTCTGATTGACGTGCAATTTAAGAGAGTATCTATGATGGTAAAACAAAAATGATTTCATAATTAGGTAAAGCCATCTGGATAAAAACAGATGGCTTTTTTATTTGAAAAATATTAACATTTTAGGAGGAAACGATATGAAAAAATTTTTAATGAGTCTAGTTTTAATGGTGTGTGTATTTGTTAGTTCTTTTGGGGCAGATAAGTCTTTAGAAACTGTAAAGGAAAAAGGATATTTTATAGTTGGATTAGATGCCACTTTTGCTCCTATGGGATATAGAGATGAAAGTGGAGAGATAGTTGGATTTGATATAGATTTAGCAAAAGAAGTAGCAAAGAGAATGGGAGTAGAGGCAAGATTTAAACCTTGTGAATGGGACGCTATAATCTTTGATTTAAGAAGTAAAAATATAGATATGGTATGGAATGGAATGACTATCACTCCAGCTAGAGCAAAACAAGTTGCTTTTACAAAACCATATTTATCAGATAATCAAATTATATTTACAAGAAAAGGAACTGCTCCTGCAAAGGTTCAAGACTTAGCTGGAAAAGTAGTAGGAGTTCAATTAGGAAGTTCAGGAGCTCAATCAGTAGAAGATAACCCTATTAATAAAGAGATAAAAGAGTTAAAAAAATATGCAACTAACGTTGAAGCTCTTATGGACTTAGAGGCTGGAAGATTAGATGCAGTAGTAATGGACGAAATTTCTGGAAAATACTATAACGCTAAAAAATCAACATTAACTTATTCAGTAGAAACTTTAGCTGATGAAGATTTTGGAGTAGCTCTTAGAAAACAAGATAAAGCTCTTGTAGATGAAATTAATAGATTATTAGATGAAATGAAAGCAGATGGAACTTTTGATAAAATAAAAGTTAAATGGTTAGGAAAATAAATATAAGAAGGAGATAGAAAATGCAAGATAACATTTTATTTATATTACAGGGATTAGGATTAACAGTAAAATTATACATAGTTACAATGGTATTTTCATTACCATTAGGAGTAATATTGTCATTGGGGAGAATTTCTAAAAATTCGTTATTAAATAATGGAATACAAATTTATACTTGGATATTTAGAGGAACTCCTCTATTATTACAATTATTCTTTGTATACTATGGATTACCTGTAATAGGAATTACTCTATCTCCTTTTACAGCAGCAGCTCTTACTTTTGTAATCAACTATACAGCATATTTTTGTGAGATCTTTAGAGGAAGTATACTTGGTATAGATAAAGGACAATATGAAGCAGCTAAGGTTTTAGGAATGAATTATTGGCAAACAATGAAGAGAATAATAATACCACAAGCTCTTATTACAGCTTTACCACCTCTTGGAAATGAAGCAATAGCTCTTATAAAAGATACTTCATTAATATCTGCTTTAGGAATGGCAGAGATTCTTAGAAACTCAAGAGAGATAGTAACAA
Organism: Fusobacterium mortiferum ATCC 9817; assembly: GCF_000158195.2. Lineage (NCBI taxonomy): Bacteria > Fusobacteriati > Fusobacteriota > Fusobacteriia > Fusobacteriales > Fusobacteriaceae > Fusobacterium > Fusobacterium mortiferum. The sequence goes on along the minus strand of NZ_GL987991.1, from coordinate 190,025 downwards.
GAGATTTCTCTATTACACCATTTATTATATGTGCTGCTATATATTTAATACTTTCTACTGTAGTTGTAATTTTCTTTAAAAGAATGGAAAAAAAGGTGATGATATAGATGATTATAAAAATAAGAGATTTGTTTAAAACTTATGAAGGTGATGTAAAAATTCTAAAAGGAGTAAACCTAGATATAGAAAAAGGAGAAGTTATCTCTATAATAGGTGCTTCTGGTGGAGGAAAATCAACTTTACTTAGATGTATGATAGGTCTTGAAGATATAGATGGAGGAAGCATAGAAACTCCAGATAAGAAAAAAATGGGAATGGTATTTCAATCTTTTAATCTTTTCCCTCATAAGACAGCTCTTCAAAATATAATGGAATCTTTAATAGTAGTGGATAAGATGCCAAAGGAAGAGGCTAAAAAAATAGGATTGGAGCTATTAGATAGAGTAGGATTAAAAGAGAGAGCAAATTTCTATCCTAAAGCACTTTCAGGAGGACAAAAACAAAGGGTAGCTATAGCAAGAGCTATGGCAAAAAATCCAGATGTTCTTCTATTTGATGAGCCTACTTCAGCTCTTGACCCAGAGATGGTAAATGAAGTATTAAATGTAATTCAGAATTTAAGAGATACTACAGATATGACAATGGTTATTGTTAGCCACGAAATAGAGTTTGTAAATAAAATTTCTGATAGAATTGTAGTTATGGAAAATGGAAATATAAAAGAGATAAGAGAAAATAGAAAAAATATCTAATTCTAAAGTAAAGAGATTTGAATTAAAATCTAAAAATAAAATTATTTAATAGTATAAATTAATCAAAGAAAACTTAAAGAATTGTGTAATTTATGGAGAGAAGTTAGATTAACTTAGCGAAATCAAACGCTAAAAAACACAACTGTTTGAACGAAGTGAGTTTTGTGTTTTTAGTGAGATAATCCATAGTTAATCAACTTCTTGGAATATGGAACAATTCTTAGTTTTCTTTATTTTTTTGAATAAAAATTATTCTTGAACTATTTTAATATTCTTTTTCTTTAACTATTTTTCCATCTTGGTCATACCATTTCCATATTCTACTCATATTATTTTTAGCATAGTAACCTTCAAGTTCAAGATTTCCACTTTCATAAAATTTTTGCTTTTTACCATCTAACTTATCTTTATTATAATATGTGATAGTGGATATTTTTCCATTTTCAAAATAGCTTTCTTTTTTTCCGTGGAGTTTTCCATTTGAGTAATTGGAGATAGATTTTAATTTTCCATCTTTGTAATACTCTTTTACTTTACCATCTAATTTATTTAAAAGATAATTTCCTTCAAAGATTGCTACTCCATTTTCATATTTTAATGTTTTACCATTTAAATAGTCATCTTTATACTCTAATTCTTCACAGAGCTCTTTATCTAAATTATATTTTTTTAATACTCCCTGTTTTCTATTGAGTTCATCAATAAAATAATCATATAAAAAGATTCCTACCTGTTCTACTTTTTTTTGTAATTTCATATTACCACCAATGATGATGTCTACCTAGCCTGTAACTACCATAACCTATTCCACCTATTATAGCGGCATTAATCAAGTTATCTCTTCTTCTTTCAGCTTTGGCTCTCTCATATGCTAATTTTTTTTCGTACTCAAGTTTTTCTTTTTCTAAATTTAATTTTTCTTGTGTATAATAAATTTCCATCTCTTGTGGTGAAGGAAGATTTTTTTGAATCTCTTTCTCTCTATTTTCATTTACTAATCTCTTATACTCATTATATTTTTCTAATTTACTGTCTATTTCATTATTTTCTATAGAATAAGAAGAGATAAAATTAGTTATAAGAAAAAATAGTATAAATATTTTTTTCATTCCTGTCACCTCCATTAAAACTCTATTTGTAAATTAGAATTTTCTTGATTTCTCAAAATTTTATCAATCAATTCCTCTTTTCTATTTCTTCCATTAAAAGAAATATTGAGTTTTTTACACAAAATTCTTAAATCTCTAAAAGTTAAAGCCTCTAAACTTTCTTTAGTAAACTTTTCATCAGCTCTTTCCTCTTTAAAGATTCTTTCATAGGAAAGTTCTGATACACTTTTTTCACTCATCATAAGCTCAAAAATCTTTTCTAAATTAGGTTTATAAAAAGTTCCCTCTACTCCTTCAACTTTTTTAGTTTCAAATATACTCTTTTCTATACCTAATTTTTTGATTTTTGATAATCTTACAGCTTCTAAACCAGAATACAAGCATATATCAGTATCTGTAAGAGTGAAATATCCATCTTCTGTTAATTCATCTTTTTCTTCCCTATTTAAAGCTCTCTCTATTAAATAAGTTGTTAAAGCACATAACTCTATACCTAAAATAGCTATTAATTTTTTATTAAATTTATAGGTGTCTCCACCATTTAATATATAAAAAAGATTATCATATTTTATCATTGTATCACCTCTTCTCTCTTTTATATATTATACCATATAATCTCTTTAAAATATATTTTATTATTCAACTCTTATTTTAGCACTGTTTAAGAACTCCTCTTCATTCATTTGGTAAACAGTGTCCATAATTATTTGTCTAAAACTTCCATTTCCATTACCTTGAAGTTTAGCCTTTTCTCCAGCTATTCCCATAGTAGATATCATAGTTATAGCCCCAGTAAAGTAATCTTCAGTAGCCCCACAAGCAGAACCAATAAGAGCACCAGTCATACAACCAGTTCCTGTAACACTACCTAATACAATATCTCCATTTTCTATTTTAGCTACTCTTTTACCATCAGTTACTAAATCTACTTTTCCAGTTGCAGCTATTACACAGTTATATTTTATTGCCAATTCTTTAGCTATTTCTTCTATATTATCAGAGCTTTCTACTGAGTCAACTCCTCTATTACTCTCATTTTTCATTCCATAGATAGCTTTGATTTCAGCTACATTTCCTTTAATTACTGCAAATTTTACCTTTTCTAATAATTTTTCTACTAACTCTTTTCTAGCTTGAGTAGCTCCAGCTCCAACAGGGTCAAGGATAACGGGTTTTCCAAGTTTATTGGCAATTTTACCAGCTTTTACTACTATCTTTCTCATACTTTTATCCATAGTTCCAATATTGATTACAAGAGCTGAAGCAAAAGATAGTACATCTTCTAATTCATCTTCACAAAATGACATGATAGGTGAAGCTCCTATTGCTAATGTAACATTAGCACAATCATTGATTGTTACTGTATTAGTTATTTGATAAACTATAGGTTTTTTCTCTCTTATCTCAGATATTACTTTTGCAAAATTATTCATTTTAATCCCTTCTTTTACATAATTTTTTAATATAGCAGTTGCTTCTTTTATGTCTTCCTTTCCTAATATTTCAGATATAACAGCTACCCCATCAGTTTTAGTTTTCATAACTTCTCTTACATTATCAAGGTGTATTCCTCCTATTGCTACATTTGGAATATTTACACTTTCAACAATTTTTTTAAGTCCCTCTAGTCCAATAGGAATATTTATATCCTTTTTACTACCTGTATAGAAGATACTTCCTATACCAAGATAATCAGCTCCACCCTCTTGAGCTATCAAAGCTTCTTCAACATTTTCTACTGATACTCCAATTATTTTATCTCCTATCTTAGCACGAACTTTAGAAAGCTCCTCATCTCCTTGTCCTACATGAACTCCCTCAGCTCCTACTTCAATAGCAACATCAACATTATCATTTATTATCAATGGAATATTATATTTTTGAGTGATTTTATGTAATTTTTTTCCAAGTTTAACAAACTCTTCAAAAGATATATATTTCTCTCTGAGTTGTACTACTGTAGCTCCTCCTAATATACTTTCTTCTACAGCTTCACATAAATCTCTACCTTGTAGTATATCTCTATCAGTAACTAAATAAACTGAATAATCTATTTTATTCATAGTCTACACCAGCCTTTTTATATAATTCTACAAAATGTCCTACTGGTCCTACTCCATGTCCTATTGCAAAAGAGTTTTTAATAGCTTGAGTTATATAGTTTTTTCCAAGTCTAACACTCTCTTCAATACTATAATCTTTTCCCATATATGAAGCTATAGCTGAAGAAAGAGTACAACCAGTTCCATGAGTATTGTTAGTAACTGTCATCTCTCCTTGTAGCTCTATTATATTTCCATCTTCCCCTATAAATATATCTAAACAATCAGCTACTCTACTACCACCTTTAACTAATACATTTTTAACTCCTAGTTCTTTTATTTTTTTACCAGCAAGTATCATTTCCTCTTTGTTAGTAATTTTCATTCCTGATAAAATTTCAGCCTCAGGTATATTAGGAGTAGTTAAATCTCCTATTCTTAAAAATCTTTTTAATCTTTCTACTGCATCATCTTGTAATAATTTAAAGTTACTTTTTGAAAAAATTACTGGGTCTAATACTATATTTTTTGCTTTGTATTTTAAAAGCATCTTTTCTACATTATCTATTATCTCACAACTAGAAAGCATACCTACTTTTACACTAGATACTTCAATATCTTCATAGATTACTTCTATCTGTTTTTCAATCACTTCTTTAGATATATCTTGAATGGCAAAAACTCCCATAGTATTTTGAGCTGTAACAGCTGTTATTACACTCATACCATAAACTCCAACAGCACTCATAGCTTTTAAATCAGCTTGGATTCCTGCTCCACCACAAGAATCAGAGCCTGCTATAGTTAAAACTTTTTTCATATAAATCCTCCTCAATTATTTAACTAACTATTTTTATTATAGCATAATTTTTTTATTTATATAAATAAAGAGAAGAAAATTTTAATAATTTTAAAATCTTCTTCTCCTATTTTTTATATTTTTATTAAATTTTTAATAAAAAAGCTATAAAGTCATTCCACCAGTAACTTCTATAACTTGTCCAGTGATATATGATGACTCATCACTTGCTAAGAATAAAGCTGTGTTAGCTATATCATCAACAGTTCCTAATCTTCCTAATGGAGTTCTTTCTAACATTTTTGCTACTACTTCTTCAGGTAATGCGTCTGTCATTGCACTTGAAATGAATCCTGGTGCTATACAGTTAGCTCTTACTTGAGCTCCTTTTCTAGTTAATTCTTTTGCCCATGATTTACTCATAGAGATTACTCCACCTTTTGTAGCTGCATAGTTAGTTTGGCAAGCGTTTCCATATACTCCTACTACTGATGAAAGAGTAATTATAGAACCAGATTTATTTTTTGTCATAACTGGAGCTACTGCTTGAGTCATATTGAAAACTCCTTTTAAGTTTACATCTATAACAGCGTCCCATTGATCTTCTGACATTCTTACTAAGAAGTTATCTTTAGTTATTCCAGCATTATTTACAAGAATATCTATTTTTCCATACTCAGCTACTATTTGTTTAACAAATGTTTTTATTGCTTCTCTATCTGTAACGTTTAAAATCTCATGTCTTACATTTTCTTGAGTATACTCAGCTGGTCCCATATCACAAGATATTACCATAGCTGCTCCCTCTCCAGCAAATTTTTCAACTATTGCTCTTCCTATTCCTCTGGCACTTCCTGTTACTAGTGCAACTTTACCTTTTAGTCTATCCACTATAAGTCCTCCTCATTTTCAATTCTCATCTTATCTTACATATGTAATCTTATGATTACATTTATTATTATATCATAAAGTCTTGAGTTTTGGCAAATTTTATTTAAAACCATTTCTCTCTTTTTACAGTCTAAATTATATTAAATAGGTTGAAGATATTTAGTTTTTATTGTAAAATATATTTATGATATAAGGAGGAAAAAATGAAATACTTAATAATATTACTATCTTTATTTATAGTAGGTTGTAGTAATCTTTCAAAAGAGAGAGTATATTACTCAAATGGAAATTTAAAAAGTGAGATATCAACTGATAATAATAGTGTTAAAAATGGTCCTATTTTAAATTATTTTGAAGATGGAAGAGTTGCTGTAAAAGGTTATTTTAAAGATGATAAAAGAGATAAAAAATGGTATTTTTATGATGAAAATACAGGAAATATTTCAGCTATTGAAACTTATAAAGATGGAGAGCTAGAGGGAGAACAATTATATTATTATCCAAATGGAAAATTAAAGCTCAAGGGAAGTTATAAAGATAATATTCGTATTGGATTTTGGCAGATGTATGATGAAGATGGAAAATTAACTGTTCAAAATATATTTTTAGATGGAGAAAAAGTAATAAGTGTAGCCCTTTTTCAAGAAAATGGGAATTTGCTATGCTCAGGTCTTACAAAAAATGGTTTACGTGATGGGATTTGGCAATACTATGATGAGAGTGGGATATTACTTTATGATGTAGAGTATGTATCTGGAATACGTGATGGTGAGTGGAAGGCTTATGATAAAGCTGGGAATATAATTGCTACTGGATATTATAATGAAGGAGTTATTTTAGGACTAGATTAATCTAGTCCTATTTTTTTAGACTTATAAAATGAATAAATTAATAATATATTATGATATAAGCTGTTTTTATGTAATTTTATAAAACTTTGTATTTTTCGGTAGTTATATATGAAGAAAATATAATTTGCTAGTTACCTATAAGCTACATCAAAAGATAGAGGATACTTCTATTAAAAATTATATTTTATATAATTATTTAAATTTAATAATTTGAAGAAAAATAAAAGGATTTTTCTAATTATAATAAAAATATATAGATAATAGTTTTGATTTTTAAAATTTTAAGGAAAAAATATTAATAATTATTTTAGAGAGAAAAAAATAAATTAAAGTAATTAAATAACAGAGAAATATATTAAAAATTTATAATAAAATTTAAAAAATAATATATTATAATTTTAATAAAAAAAAGTGCTAATAATCTATTGATAATTTCCTGTTTATATTATATATATCATTATTAGAGCTAATCTGATTTAAAATATTACATAAAGGGAGATGATTATATGAGCTCTAAATTTAAATTAGCAGGAATTGAGATGAAATATTTCATTCCTATTTTTTTAGTTATTATCATATGTACTGCTTTAGGTAAATTACCAGCCGGAATGTTAGGTGCCTTACCTTTAATGATTGTTATTGGAGTAATTTTTGATTTTATTGGAAACAAAACTCCAATTATTAAAGATTATTTAGGAGGAGGACCTATTGTTATTGTCTTTTTATCTGCGTTTTTAGTCTATTATAATTTAATTCCTGAAAAGGCATTAAATATAATGGTAAACTTTACATCTAAAGAGAGTTTCTTGGATTTCTATATTGCTGCCTTAATAGTAGGTAGTATTTTAGGAATGAATAGAAATTTATTGATAAAAGCAGCATTGGGATATTTACCAGTAATTTTAGGTGGAGAGTAGTTTCCCTTTTATTAACTGGAGTAGTTGGACTTATCACAGGTTATGGATTTTTAAAAGCTATCTTTTTTATTGCTATCCCTATTATGGGTGGTGGTATGGGAGCAGGTGCTATTCCTTTAGCTCAAATTTTTAGTGAATCTTTTAAACAAACTCCTACTGAGTTATTGGCAATAATGGTTCCAGCAGTAGCATTAGGAAACGCTCTTGCAATAGTTTGTGGAGGTCTTTTAGATAAATTAGGTAAAAAATATCCTAGCTTTAGTGGAAATGGTAAGCTTTTAAAATCTCAAGAGGAGATAGTAGAGAAAAATGAAGAAAATAAAAAAATAGAATATGAGGAACTTGGAATTGGATTAGTAATTGCTACAACATTCTTTGCTTTTGTTTCTCTTTTAAGTAAATTTATTCCTGTACACTCATATGCCTTAATGATTATATCAGTTGCTATATGCAAACTTTTAGGAGTAATAGAACCATATTATGAAAGCTGTTGTTCTAAATGGTTTAATTTTGTTGTTAAAAACTTTACTATTCCTTTACTTGTAGGAGTTGGAGTAGCATATACAAGTATTGAGCAAGTAATATCTTCTTTTAGTTTAATATACTTTATATTAGTTGTAACTACTGTTGTAGGAGCTATTATAGGAACAGCTATTGTAGGTCATTTTGTAGGATTTTATATAATAGAAGGTTCTATAACTGCTGGTTTATGTATGGCTAATATGGGAGGAACTGGAGACGTTGCGGTATTATCAGTGGCTAATAGAATGTCTTTAATGCCATTTGCTCAAATTTCCTCAAGAATAGGTGGAGCTTTTATGTTGTTATTAACTTCACTTATAATAAATTTTATTCGTTAATATATTATAATAATTTAAGAAAGATAAGATCTCATATAAAAGTGGGAACTTATTTTTTGACTTAGCAACTTCACTATATTGATTTTTATTAATTATAAAGTATAACCATACTATAAATTAATTTTAAAATATATTGGGAGTTTGCTTAATATTAGAAGTTATTAAGAAAAATTTAAAACTAAATTATTTGATAGTTATGATAAATTTAGACTTAAAATTTTTTATATTAACTATATTTTAATTAGCTGAAGGTAAAGAAGAGTAAATAGTGCTAAGATGAAATTAGCTCAACAATAATTGATAAAATTCAACAGCCACAAGCTTATTCAAAATGGAACTCCAGTAGAAAGTATAATAGCTGGAAAAAATTAGTAAGAAATATTTTCACGAAACTTTGAAGATTTAACTTGATAAAAATTAGGGAGAGAGGTATCATATATATAAACCTCTCTTTTTGGTATGGAGAAAGGAGAAGTTATGAAAAATGGAAATGGTACAGGAAATATATATAAAATGAAAGATAAAAGTAGAAAACCTAGGGCTGTTAGAGTAACTACTAGATATACTCTTGATTGCAAACAGATTAGAAAATATATTGGAACTTATGAAACTAAAAGAGAAGCACAAGAAAGTTTATTTGAATATTTAAAGAATCCAAAATTATATAAAAAAATAACTTTTAAAGAAATTACAGATTTATGGTTTGAAAGCTATAAGAAAAAAATAGGTAGTCCTAAAACTTTAGAAACAAATAAATATAGACTAAGATTTTTAGAGCCATTAAATGACATGCAGATTACGGATATAAAATTATACCATTTGCAAAAATTGATAGATGAAATTGATACTTCTTGGAGTTTTAAAAATGGCTGTAAAAGTGTATTGAATATGATATTTGAATATGCCTTTAAAAATGATTTTATTTCTACTAATAAAGTAAAATTTATAGAATTAGGTAAGAAAGAAAAAGTAATAGAGAGAAAAATATTTACACAAAAAGAAATTGAGATTTTGTGGGAAAATCTTAATTCTAAAACTTATCATGGTAAATATACTTATATAATATTAATACTAATTTATACTGGAATGAGAATAGGAGAGCTTTTTAATTTAAAGACAGAAGATATTGATTTAGAAAATAGAACTATTAAAGTTAGAGTAAGTAAAACTTCTGCTGGTGTAAGAACTATACCAATTTTTAGTAAAATTTTCAATCTTTTCAAAGATAACCTGATTATTGGACAAGAGTATTTTGTAAAAGGAGATACAACTACTCAATTGAGTTATGCAACTTTTAAACCAAGATTTAAGAAATTATTAAAAGAGCTAGGAATACAAGAACATACAATTCATGATACAAGACATACTTTTGCTACAATGTTGAATAATGCTAATGCTAACTCAACTTCAATAATTAGATTAATAGGTCATAGTAACTTTTCTACTACAGAAAATATTTATACTCATAAAGATACTGAGGAGCTTAGAAAAGCTATGGAGTTACTCAATTAATTTTGTCGCCTATTTGTCGCCTATAAATAAAAAAGTGGTAAAATACATATAATATATAAAATTAATAAAGTAGTAAAATTGCAGGTTTGTACAAATCTAAATTTTTAGAAAGGGGTAAAATGAATAAATTAATTATGCACTATGATATGGACTGTTTTTATGCTTCTATTGAGATAAGAGATAATCCAAAATATCAAGGACTCCCTCTAGTAGTAGGTGGCGGAGTAGTTACGACAGCTAGTTATGAAGCAAGAAAATATGGTATTTATTCTGCTATGAGTACATTTGAAGCAAAGAAGTTGTGTCCTAATCTTCTTATTGTCCCTGTTAATAAAGATAAATATATTAGAGTTTCTCAAAAGATTCAAAACTTAGTTTTAAAAATAACAGAAAAAGTAGAGTTTATTGCTTTAGATGAAGGGTATGTAGATATTTCAGAAATTGCACCAAAATTTTCTTCATTAGAAGAGTTTGCTGAAAAATTTAAAAAAAGGATAAAATATCATACAGGTTTAACTTGTTCTGTGGGAATAGGAATAAATAAATTAAGTGCAAAAATAGCTAGTGGAATAAATAAACCAGGAGGAAAATATATTTTTAACTCACAGATAGAATTTGTTAATTTTTTAAAAAATAAAGATATAAAGATTATTCAAGGAGTAGGAAATAAATTAAAAGAACTACTAAATAAAGAGGGAATAAATAAAGTAGAAGATTTGTATAATTATTCTTTAAATGAATTAATAAATAAATATGGAAAATCAAGAGGAGAATTACTATATCTTTCCTGTCGTGGGATAGATTATAGTGAGATAGAATATCAAAGAGCTACTCATTCAATTGGAAATGAAAATACTTATAGGTTTCCACTAAGTTCAGAGGGAAATATTTTAAAGGAATTAGAGGAGATATTTAATTATTCTTATGAAAGATTAGTTAAAAAGGAATTTATCACTAAAACTATTATTTTAAAAATAAAATTTGCAAATGGAGAGTTGATTACTCGTTCTAAAACATTTACAATCCCAACTGATGATAAGCAAATTCTTTATGAGAGTATTGAAAATCTTTTTGAAAATATTAATATAAACTCTCCTATTAAATTACTTGGAGTTTCTTTTGGTAACTTAACAAAAAAATCTATTAGGCAATTAAGCTTTTTTTAGGTATAATATACAAAAAGGTATTTGGAGGAATGGGTATGTTACTTTTTAAATTGATTTTATTTGTAGGAATATTTTTAGGGCTAACTTATGGAATAGAATTTCTTATGCCACCTTTTGGTCAATTGTACTATGTTGACCCATTAGAGATTTTATTATCATTATCACAAACTCTTACATATAAAATAGGAGTATCAAAAAATTTAGCAATGGGATTAACTGTATTATTAATAGGAATAATTCCATTGATTTGCGTTATTTTATTAAGTAAAGTCACAAAAAAAAGAAGAAAACAAACAAAATATAAATTTAAATAAAAATAAAATATAATTATTTAAGAACTTCAAAGGAGAAACAAAAAAGGAGAAACAAAATGGAATGGAAAAATCTTGAAATTCAAGACAAAGAGATTGTAGACGAATATACCAAAGGAAAATTTATAACTTGTGATTATAATTTTTCAAATCAAATACTATGGAGTATAGGAGAAAAGACAAAGTATAAGGTAGAGGACAATATTCTTTTAATAAAAGGAATCTATGAAAATGAAGAGTATTATTATATGCCGATACCAAAAGATGAAAGTGAAGAGGTTTTAAATACTTGGAAAGAGAAGATAAAAAATATTATTAATGAAAATAAAAGAATAATATTAGTTCCTGAGTATTGGAAAAATCTATTAGAGGATACTTTTATTCTTGAGGAGAGAAGAGAGAGTTTTGATTATATATATAATTCACAAGATTTAGGAACTTTAAAGGGGAGAAAGTATTCAAAGAAAAAAAATAGAATTAATAATTTTAATAAACTTTACAGTTATACTTATGAAACTATTGATGAGAAGAATATATGTGAGGTTATTAAATTTCAAGAAGAGTGGTGTCAAAATAGAGAGTGTTATTCTATTCCTGTTTTAAATAATGAGAATATAGGAATTATGCATATTTTACATAACTTTGATAAGCTAGACTTAATAGGTGCAATGATAAAAATAGATGGAAAAGTTATAGCTTATTCTTTAGGAGAAGTATTGAATGATGAGTATGCCGTTATTCACATAGAAAAGGGATTAAATAATTATATAGGAAGTTATCAGATGATAAATTATCTGTTTGCTCAAAATGAATTTTCTAAATGTAAATATATAAATCGTGAAGATGATTTTGGGGATGAAGGATTGAGAGAAGCAAAGGAGTCATATCATCCTGCTTTTTTAATTAAAAAAATACGAAATAGTTGGAATTAAATAAGTAATGGAGGTATTTATAATGAAAAAGTTTTTTTATATTTTAGCTCTTTCTTTAGCAATATTTGTAACAGGTTGTGAAAAAGGCACAACTCTATCTAGTTCTAGTGTGGAAGTAGTATCTTCTAATTCTAAAAATAAAGGGGAGTTTTATAGCTATGATATAAATATTCCTCAAATCAAAGATGAAACAAGTGAAGATTTTACATATTTTAATCTTACTATGCAGGAGAATATGAGATATATAATAGAAAATCTTTCTGGTAAAAAAGATGATGGTGGAATTCAAGAAGCTTATATCTCTTTTAAAAATAATGAGAATAGCTTTGGAATACTGTCTATTTCAATTTTAACTAATATTTATACTGGTGGAGCTCACTTTATTAATAGTTTAGAAAGTTATAATTTTAATTTAAAAGATAAAACTATTTTAAGTTTAGATAAGATTTTTAAAGATGAAGCTATAGAGTATTTTAATATGAGAATAAATGATATGATTAAAAATAAAGATAGAGTTTTAAACACTCAAGGAGTAGAAGTTATATTCTTTGACAATGCTGAAGCTGATATAAATAATGCTATTTTATCTTTTGAGGGAGATTATATTGTATTTACTTTTACAGAATATGATCTAACACCATATTCAAGTGGTATGCCTGTATTTAAATTCAATAAAAAAGATATAAAAAAATATTTAAATTTTTAATTAGATTTAAAAATAGTTGATTTATATGTACAAAAAATGATATAATACTCTGTATATATTAAAGAAATAGGAGTAGCAAAATGGAAATGAAAGATATCATAGCTAAAGTTAATTATTTTTCAAAAATTGCTAGAGAAAGAGAGTTGACAGAGGCTGAAAAAGAAGAGAGACAAAAATACAGACAGATGTATTTAGAGCAATTTAAAGCTCAAGTTAGAGGACATCTAGATAATATTAAAATAGTAGATGGAGAAGTTAAAAACGATAGTAAATTTAAGATAATATAATTTTATGGGGGCATATACTATGAAAAAAGTTACAGTAAAATCTCTATACAGAGAGACAGAAAAATACCTAGACCAAGAAGTTATAATAAATGGTTGGGTAAAAAAGATAAGAGACCAAAAGAACTTTGGATTTATTGAAGTAAATGATGGTTCTTTTTTCAAAGGAGTACAAGTTGTATTTGATACAAGACTTAGTAACTTTGAAGAGATCTCTCGTCTATCTATAATATCTTCAATAGAGGTAAAAGGAAAATTAGTAAAATCACAAGGAGCTGGACAAGCTTTTGAAATAATGGCTGAAGAGATAAATGTATTCCAAAAGGCTGACTTAGAATATCCTTTACAAAATAAAAGACATACTTTTGAATATTTAAGAACAAAAGCTCACTTAAGACCAAGAACAAACACTTTCTCAGCAGTATTTAGAGTAAGGTCAGTAGTAGCTTATGCTATACACAAATTCTTCCAAGAGAATGGATTTGTTTATGTACATACTCCAATCATAACAGGTTCTGACTGTGAGGGAGCAGGAGAGATGTTTAGAGTAACTACTCTAGATTTAAACAATCTACCTAAAAAAGAAGATGGAACAGTAGATAACTCTAAAGACTTCTTTGGAAAAGAAACTAATTTAACTGTAAGTGGGCAATTAAGTGGAGAAACTTTCTGTTCAGCATTTAGAAATATATATACATTTGGACCTACATTTAGAGCAGAGAACTCTAATACAGCTAGACACGCTTCTGAGTTCTGGATGATAGAGCCTGAAATTGCTTTTGCTGATTTAGAGGCAAATATGGAACTAGCTGAATCAATGGTTAAGTATATAATCAAATTTGTAATGGACGAGTGTCCAGAAGAGATGGAATTCTTCAATAACTTCATTGAAAAAGGATTATTTGACAAATTAAATAATGTATTAAATAGTGACTTTGGAAGATTAACATATACAGAAGCAATAGATATACTATTAAAATCTGGTAAGAAATTTGACTATCCAGTTGAATGGGGAATTGACTTACAAAGTGAACATGAGAGATATTTAGCTGAAGAGTATTTCAAAAAGCCGGTATTCTTAACTGATTATCCTAAAGATATCAAAGCTTTCTATATGAAACTTAATCCAGATGGAAAAACTGTAAGAGCTATGGATCTATTAGCACCAGGAATTGGAGAGATAATAGGAGGTTCTCAAAGAGAGGATAGCTTAGAGATACTAGAAAATAGAATAACTGAATTAGGAATGAAACCAGAGGATTATGAATTCTATCTAGATTTAAGAAGATTTGGAAGTTTCCCACACTCTGGATATGGACTAGGATTTGAGAGAATTATAATGTATATAACAGGAATGACTAATATCCGTGATGTAATTCCTTTCCCTAGAACACCAAATAATGCTGAATTCTAATTAAGAGGGATCTATGATAAAAATTTTTATAATCTTGATAAGTTTAGGGATATTATTTTACATATTGACTTATCCTTATCCTTTTAAACTTTTAAGAAAAATACGAAGAGTAATGACATTTGATGAGATAACTTATATTGAGAATAAAGATTTTGATTATGATAAGATATCACTTCAAGATTTTGAAAAAAAATTGATAGTTGAAAAAAGAATCTTAAAATCAAAAGGTTATATTGACGAGAAGTTAGAATATATTGTCATAAAAAATAGAGATGAGGTAAGAGATAACTTACCTTGTCTTATCTTACTTCATGGACTTAGAGATTGTGCTGAAGATTGGCTAGGAAGAGGTAGAATAAGAGAGAATTATTTGACTCTTTTAAAAGAAAATAAAATAGACAAGATGAATATTATTTTATTGAATTCTGGTTATGAAGGAATGGGATGGTATACTAATTTTTATAATGACAAATCCCATCAATATGAAAATTGTATTATAAAGGAGATTATTCCACAATTAAAAGAGGAATTTCCTCACTCTCAATTTGGAATAGCTGGATTTTCCATGGGAGGATATGGAGCTTTCAAACTTGGGCTTAAACATCTAAACTTATTCAAAGTAGTAGGAAGTTTTTCAGGGGCTACAAGTATTGTCAGAATGAGCGTAAATAGAAGGGTTATTAGAATATTTAATCTTCTCTATATTCCAAAATTTTTATTTAGTAACGAAGATAAACTACACTTTTTAAAAGTTTTTGGTTCATGGGGATATAAAATTTTAAAGGAAGACCCATACACACTTATAAAAAGCTTGGCTAAGGAGAAGTATAGTGATAGATATTTTTATACAAGTGTGGGAGAAAAAGATGTTGAAACTCATCTGATGTTACAGCAATGGCTAGATACTGTTGGAAGAATGAAAAAACATAATTATAATTTTATAGGTTATCTTTGTAAAGATGAAACTCATACTTGGGAGTATGTAGCAAGAGATTTAAAAAATTTTTTAGTATATTTTGATGAAAAAATAAGGAATGTGTAATGAAAAAAATAATAAAAGAGATAATAGTAGTAGAGGGTAGAGATGATATATCTGCTGTAAAAGCTGCTGTAGACGCTGAAATAATTCAAGTAAATGGTTTTGCTGTAAGAAAAAAAGAGAATATTGAAAGAATTAGAGTAGCTGAAAAAAATAGAGGAATAATAATTTTAACTGACCCTGACTATGCTGGAAATGAGATTAGAAAATATATACATAAATTTTTTCCAGAAGCTAAAGATGCTTATATTAGAAGATGTGAAGGAACTAAAGATGGAGATATAGGAGTGGAAAATGCCTCTCCAGAAGCTATCATCAATGCTCTTGAAAAAGCTAGATGTACAGTGTCTGATGATTTACAAGAGAATTTCACTATGAGCTATCTAATGGAGTGTGGCTTAGTAGGTGGAGCAGAAGCTAGTGAGAGAAGAGAAAAAGTTGGTGGAAAGTTAGGAATAGGATATTCTAATGGGAAGCAATTTCTTTCTAAGTTAAATAGATATGGAATAACAAAAGAAGAGTTTGAAAGAGCTCTTAATTCAATAAAATAGGGGTGTATAACCCCTATTTTATTTCTATACATATATGTGAATTTTCCATAGGTAAATAGTGTTTGTGATGTACTAATGGAAAATCTCCTTTAGTAAAAACCTTCTCTTCTAATAACCAGCTCTTGCTATTTTTAGCTATTGTATATTTCATAGAGGTAAAGTTTCCAGCTACTGAGAAATTTATATTAATAGTAGAGTGTCTAGCTTTTTGATAAGAAGTTTCCTCTAAAAATTTTAATAGTGCATTTTTATCAGATAAATCTATTTTTTCCTCTGTTATTGTTTCGATAGGAATGAATGAAAGTGTATAAGCTACCCCCTCTCCTTTTGATTTATACCATCTATCCACAAAAACTACCACTGGAGATTTTCTACCTAAAACCTTTGTAGTATAATCAGTTGGAGGTTCTATTCTGAACTCTATTTCCACTTCATCTACAGCTAAATCCAATGCTGAATAAACAGGATGTTTAAGAGTTTCTAATCCCTTTCCATAACGATTTTGTGGTTGAGTTATAAAGTTTCCCTTTCCATGATAATTTTTTATTACTCCATCTTCTTGTAAAAGAGCTAATGCCTGTCTTAATGTCATTCTACTAACTTCCATTATTTTAGCTAATTCTGGTTCAGTTGGTAGTTTTCCAGCTTCATCAAACTCTCCATCTTTTATTAATTTAAAAAGTTTATCATATACAGCAACACACTTAGGAAGTTTTTTACTTCCCTTGATAGCCTCTCTAATCTCTTCTAATGTCAATTTTAATTTCTCCTTCCCTTCATATTTTAATTTTTATAAATCTATATTTAAAAGAACAGGACAGTGGTCAGAACCTAATATCTCTGTATGTATCTCTGCCCCTTTCATATTTTCTTTTATTCTATCAGAAACTAAGAAATAATCTATTCTCCACCCAGCGTTTTTAGCTCTGGCACTAAATCTATAAGACCACCACGAATAAATATCTGTCTTATTTGGATAAAAATATCTAAAGCTATCTACAAAGCCACTTTCTAAAAGCTTCGTCATTTTTTCTCTTTCCTCATCAGAGAAACCAGCATTTTTTCTATTAGTTTTTGGATTTTTTAAATCTATCTCTTTGTGAGCAACATTTAAATCTCCACAAACTATTACAGGTTTTTTCTTATCTAATTCTAAAAGATAATTTTTAAAATCCTCTTCCCATTTCATTCTATAATCTAATCTAGCTAATTTTTCTTGAGAGTTAGGAGTATATACAGTTATCATATAAAATTTTTCAAATTCTAATGTGATTACTCTTCCCTCTTTATCATGCTCTTCTATTCCTATTCCATAATGAACAGAGATAGGTTTTTCCTTTGTAAAAATAGCTGTTCCAGAATATCCTTTTTTCTCAGCATAATTCCAATATTGATGATATCCATCTAACTCTAATTCAATTTGCCCCTCTTGTAATTTTGTTTCTTGTAGACAAAATATATCTGCTTGTTGTTCTTTGAAGTAATCTAGAAATCCTTTACCTACACAAGCTCTTAATCCATTTACATTCCATGATATTAATTTCATAAGCTCTCCTTCTATTTAATTTATATATTACACTTATAATTATATCATATTTATATTTTTATGCAATTATTTTAGACAAAAAAAAGGACAACCTAATTGGTTGTCCTTAGTGAAATATTAGTTAAAACTATTTAACAGCGATAACTTCTATTTCAACTTTTACATCTTTTGGAAGTCTTGCTACTTCTACACAAGCTCTTGCTGGTTTTACATCTCCAAGATACTCATTGTATACTTCGTTGATTGCTGCGAAGTCGTTCATATCTTTGATGAATACTCCTGCTTTTACAACATCTTTCATTGAATATCCAGCTGCTTCTACTATTGCTTTTACGTTTTCTAATGATTGTCTTGTTTGAGCTTTTACATCATCAGATACTAATGTCATTGTTTCTGGAACAAATGGGATTTGTCCTGATACAAATAACATTCCATTAGCCTCTATAGCTTGTGAATATGGTCCTAAAGCTGCTGGTGCTTTTTCTGTGTGAATTACTTTACTCATTTTCTTAATCCTCCTACATTTTTCTTTTATGTAAATCTTTACTTTTGTAAAGAATTTTACCTAATTTCCAAAAAATTTACTAAATAATAGATCTAGTTCAGGTTCGTGTACAACATAACCTACAGCAATTTCTGAATTAGTCATTTCTACAATCTCTTGAGCTCTCTCCTTACCAAAAGCTCCGCATAATTCTATTGCTCCTACTCCCTCTTTTTGTAGATATTCTATTGTTTCTTTTAACATATTCCAATTATTGATAGTACAAATATACGTTATTTGAGAAGTAGTTTCGAACTTAGCTTTGTGTTCATTAGGATTATATTCATTTCCCATTATTATCATTGCAAATTTCTTTTTCATAAAGAATTTCTCCTTTTTAAATAATTGTTCTATGAATTAACTCTCCATTATTTTTAATTTTTAGTATCTCAGCTAAAATCTCTATAGCTATCTCTTCTGGTGTTCCATTAGATAATTTTAATCCTATTGGAGCATAGATATTGTCTTCTATCTTTCCAACTTTTTCAAGATTTTCTTTCAAAGTTGTAATTTTTCTTCTGCTTCCAATAATACCTATATATTTTGCTCCTCTATTTTTTACAAGATTAAGAACCTCTTCATCTAACAAATGACCTCTTGTTACTATTACTATATATGTATTACCATCAATTCTCTCTTTTGTCAAGATATCTTTAAAATTTCCTAGAGTTAGTTCAGGTATATCAAACTTTAACTCCTCTCTATCATCTATAATTTTTAAGTCAAAATCTAGTGTTTTTGTTACTTTAAAAAGTTTTTGCCCCACATGTCCAGCTCCACAGATTAATAATTTAGGAAAAGGAGAAAAAACTTTAATAAATCCTTTCATTGTTCCACCACAATTCATCTGTAATTCATCTGTAGTAGTAAGATTGTATTCAAAATTTTCACTCTCTCCTGTTTCTAGAAGTTGCCTAGCTCTATCTATAACAACACTCTCTATCTTTCCACCACCTATAGTTCCTACTAGCTCATCTTTAAATACTCCCATAATAGTTCCACTTTTTCTGGGAGTAGAACCAGTAGCACCAGTTACAGTAACTAAAGCACCTCTCTCTCCTTGAGATAATTTTTCCTCTATCTTCTTTAAAATAGTTAATTCCATATTACACCTCTATATATTTTTTTCATTTTTTAAATATAGTACAGCTTCTAATACAGCCCCACCTATTGCTCTAGCTTTATCAGAAATAGTGAAACAGTTAGCTTGTTCCTCTTCTCTTGGGTCTATATCTGCCATTTTAAATTTTTCTGGCACTTCATATCCCTCTCTAATAAGTCCTCTCAATACTCCACTTATAGTAGCTAATACTTCTACTCCATCAACTGTAGCAATAACTTGATTTTTCTCTACCATATCCCCTATTTTACAAATGTTTTTTACTACACCAGCACATGGGCTATATATTACTCTCTCTTTTCCTACCCCTTTTATAATTCCTGGAATTCCAGTATTAGCCATAGGCTTACCTTCAAAGATAAGTTTTCCTAGATTATGCCCTCTCATAGTTTCAATAACTACATCTACATCTTCTCCAGCTGTAAATCCGGGTCCTAGCCCTATTGTAATTGGAGCCATCTCTCTATTTGTTCCGTAATTTTTTTTAGCTAAAATACCATCTATTACTACTTGTGGTTTTAATTTATATATAGATTCTCCAGTAGAATCAACTAATACAGGAATCTTTTTTTCTCTCCAGACTTGTTCAATATCTTCAATAGAGTTACAAAGTTTAGCTGTAACTCCCTCTATTGTCATCTCTTTTTCATAGATAGCTTCACAAAAAGCTACCTTTCTTCTTATAGCAGAAGGTTTTTCAATCTCTAAAACCAACACTTTAAATCCTGCTCTATATAATTTTTGAATACTACCAGTGGCTATATCTCCACCACCTCTAACAATAACCAAAGTTTTATTAATTTCTAACATTTTCTCAACCCCTTTACCTCATCCTTACTTCTAGCATAATCTAGTTTATAAAATATGTCAATATAATTTTTTATATAGAAATATTTTAATAAATATGTTATATTAGAAGTGTAGAAAAAATTAGAAAAGAGGAAAAAATTAGATATAAATGAGAGATAAGTTAAATAGAAATATAGATTATTTAAGGCTCTCTATAACTGATAGATGTAATCTCAGATGTAAATATTGTATGGGGGATAAAGATATAGTTTTTCTTCCTAAAGATGAGTTGTTGTCAGTTGAAGAGATAGGAAGGGTAATAAAGATATTTTCAGACTTAGGAATAAAAAAAATTCGTATCACTGGAGGAGAACCGTTAGTTAGAAGGAATTTTAGAGATATTGTTGAAACTATAAATAATATTGAAGATATTGAAGAGATTAATATTACTACTAATGGAATTAGGTTAAGTGAGGAGTTAGAATTTTTAAAAGATAAAAAAATTCATAGTTTAAATATAAGCTTGGATACATTGAAAAAAGATTTATTTAAAGAGATTACTGGTGGTGGAGATTTAGATAAGGTATTATTCTCTTTACATAGAGCTATAGAGCTAAAATTTAAAAGAATTAAACTCAATGTTGTCCTTGTTAGAGGAAAAAATGACAGTGAGATAATGGATTTTGTAAATCTAACAGAAAAGTATCCAATCGATATTAGATTTATTGAGCTTATGCCAATAGGATTGGGAAAAGAGTATGTTCCAATCTCAAATGATGAGGTTAAAGATATTATTTTAAAGGAGAAAAAACTAACTCCATTTGATGAAAAAATAGGTTCGGGGCCTGCAACTTATTACAAAACAGAAAAAGGAATAGGGTGTGTAGGATTTATTACTCCTATATCACATAATTTTTGTGAAAAATGTAATAGGGTAAGAGTAACACCAGAGGGATTTTTAAAACTTTGTTTACATTGGAATGATGGTTTAAATTTAAAAGGGTTACTTAGAGCAGGTGTATCTGATGAATTAATAAAAGAAAAAATACAATTAGCTATAGACAGTAAACCAGATAGACATAAAATGGAAAAAAAAGATGATGAAAATTTTGACAAAAGATATATGAATGAAATTGGAGGATAAGATGGCAAAAATAGTAGCAGTATGTATCAGTGAAAAGAAAGGAACTCAAAAGGTTAATGTACATGAGGGAGTTTTAATTGAAAACTTTGGTTTAGAAGGAGATGCTCATGCTGGAAACTGGCATAGACAAGTGAGTCTACTTTCTAAAGAAAAAGTTACAGATTTCATTGCAAGAGGTGGAAATGTAGTAGATGGAGATTTTGGAGAAAATCTTATAGTAGAGGGAATGGATTGTGCAAAACTACCTGTTGGAACTAGATTAAAAATCAATGATGATATTATATTAGAAGTAACTCAAATTGGTAAAGAGTGTCATTCACATTGTGCAATCTACCATGCTGTAGGAGATTGTATTATGCCTAGAGAGGGAATATTTACCATTGTAATAAAAGGTGGAAAAGTAAAAGAGGGAGATAGTATTGAGATAATTTAATTATTATCTCTTTTCTTTTTTTATAATATATGATATAATCATCAAAGTGATTAAAAAATAAAAATATTTTAAATAATAAAAAAAATATATTAAACTAAAAGAATTGAACATAATAATTCTGAGTAATGGAGGTATGAGATTGAAAAAAGACATAAGTATTAAAAATGTTACTAAAAGCTATGATGGAGTTCAAGTATTGAAAAACATCAACTTGGATATAAAAGATGGAGAAATTTTTTCTATTTTGGGACCTTCGGGGTGTGGTAAAACCACCTTGCTTAGAATGATAGCAGGATTTACAGAGCCAGATGGGGGAGTTATCTATTTAGGAGATGAGGATATTACAAAACTTCCACCTAATAAAAGAAATGTAAATACAATATTTCAAAAATATGCACTATTTCCACATTTGACTGTATATGAAAATATAGCTTTTCCTTTGAGATTAAAGAAAATAGATGATGCAACTATAGATAGTGAAGTTAAAAAATTTGTAAAATTAGTGGGACTTTCTGAGCATATTAATAAGATGCCTAATCAGCTTTCTGGAGGACAACAACAAAGGGTATCTATAGCTAGAGCTTTGATTAATAAGCCAGGACTCCTATTATTAGATGAACCTCTTTCAGCACTAGATGCCAAGTTAAGACAAAATCTATTGATTGAATTGGACTTGATACATGAAGAGGTAGGAATTACATTTATATTTATAACACATGACCAGCAAGAAGCTCTATCAATATCAGATAGAATAGCTGTAATGAATAAAGGGGAGATTTTACAAGTAGGAACTCCAGCAGAGGTATATGAATCTCCAGCTGACTCTTTTGTTGCTGACTTTATAGGAGAGAATAACTTCTTTGAAGGAACAGTTACAGAGATTATGGATAAAGAGTTTGCAAAACTTTATAATGAGAAATTAGGAAGTCTAGTTTTTGAAATGGACAAACCTGTAAAAGTTGGAGATAGAGTTAAGGTATCTATTAGACCAGAGAAGATTAAATTATCTAAAACTATGCCAAAGGCTGTAAATGAAAATGAAAAAATAAATGTTTTAAAAGTATATGTAAATGAATTAATTTATTCTGGATTCCAAAGTAAATACTTCGTTTTCTTAAATAATGATAAAGAGTTAACTTTTAAAGTATTTAAGCAACATGCTGTGTATTTTGATGATAATGATGAGGGAGCTATCTGGTGGGACGAAGAAGCATATATAGCTTGGGACGCTGATGATGGTTTCTTAGTAGAGGTGATATCTGGTGAAGAAAAGTAAACTTGGTACATACTACACTCTTCCAATAGCACTTTGGTTGATAGTTTTCTTTGCTATCCCAATGGTTATTGTATTAGCATATGCCTTTTTGAAAAAGGGAACTTATGGTGGAGTAGAGATGGAACTTTCACTAGCTAGTTTCTATATATTTACAGACAAGGTTTTTTTGACAATTCTGTTTAAAACAGTTTATATATCTATTATGGTAACTATATTTACAGTACTATTATCAATACCTACTGCTTATTATATAGCTAGGTCTAAATATAAAAAAGAATTACTATTTTTAGTAATTATTCCTTTCTGGACAAATTTTTTAATTAGAATCTATGCTTGGATAGCTGTATTGGGAAATAATGGATTTTTAAATAATATATTATTGAAATTAGGAATAATAGATGCTCCATTACAACTATTGTACAATACAGGAGCTGTTATACTTATCTCTGTATATACTAGCTTACCATTTGCTATACTTCCTCTATATGCTGTAATAGAGAAGTTTGATTTCTCTCTTATAGAGGCAGCTAGAGATTTAGGGGCTACTAATAGAGAAGCTTTTTTCAAAGTTTTTATTCCTAATATAAAACCGGGAATTATAACTGCTGTACTATTTACATTTATTCCAGCTCTAGGTTCATATGCTGTACCGAAGTTAGTAGGAGGAACACAGGCTACAATGTTAGGAAATATAATTGCTCAACATCTTACTGTTACTAGAAACTGGCCTCTAGCTTCTACAATTTCAGCAGCTCTTATAATAGTAACTTCAATAGCTATACTATTATTTATGAAGCTTAGCAATAAAGAAACAAAACTAGAGGTGATGGCTGAAGATGAATAAAAGAAGAACTTCATTATTCTTTTTTATACTTTCAATGTTATTTTTCTATATTCCCTTAGTTATATTGATAGTATATTCATTTAATGATGGAAAATCTATGGTATGGAAAGGATTTTCATTAAAATGGTATAGAGAGTTATTTATGTATTCAGATAATATTTGGAAAGCTTTTAGATATAGTGTAGGAATAGCTATTGTATCTGGGCTTACTTCTACAATTATTGGAACTCTTGGAGCTATTGGACTTCAATGGTATGACTTTAAAGGAAAAAAATATTTACAAACACTTACTTATGTTCCTTTAGTTATTCCAGAGATAATTTTAGGGGTTTCTCTTCTTATTTTATTTGCTACAATAAAGTTTGAATTGGGACTTACTACTATATTTATAGCTCATACAACATTTAACATTCCTTTTGTACTATTTATAATACTATCTAGACTAGAGGAATTTGATTATTCCATAGTAGAGGCTGCTTATGACCTTGGAGCAACAGAGTGGCAAGCTCTTACAAAGGTAATTATTCCTGCCATACTTCCAGGGATAATATCTGGATTTTTAATAGCTGTAACTCTATCTTTTGATGATTTTGTTACTACATTCTTTGTAGCAGGACCAGGTTCATCAACACTTCCACTTAGAATCTATTCTATGATAAGATTAGGAGTTTCTCCTGTTATCAATGCACTATCAGTTTTACTAATTGGTATATCTATAATTTTAACTCTATCTACTAAGAGTCTACAAAAATATTTGATAAAATAATCTCTTGGAAAATAGAGAAAATTATAGTATAATCTAGTAAAGAAAACTTTGGGAGGACTTAACAATGAAGAAACTATTAAAATTTTTACTAACTTTAACACTTGTACTTACTGCTTTTTCTTGTACTAGTCTAAGAGATATAGCTAGAAGAGAGGAAGCTGCTAAATATAATGACATCAGAGCAACTTTTATTACAACACAGGGAGATATTACTTTTTATCTTTATCCAGAAGCTGCTCCTATAACAGTGGCAAACTTTATAAACCTTGCTCAAAGAGGTTACTATAACAATACTAAAATACATAGAGCTGTTGAAAACTTTGTTGTTCAAGGGGGAGATCCTACAGGAACTGGTACAGGAGGACCTGGATACTCTATTCCAGATGAATTTGTAAACTGGTTAGACTTTTTCCAACAAGGTATGTTAGCTATGGCAAATGCTGGACCTGGTACAGGAGGTTCACAATTTTTTATGACTCTATATCCTGCTGATTGGTTAAATGGTAAACATACTATATTTGGAGAGTATGTAAGTGATGTAGATTTTGAAAGAATCAAAAAATTAGAAGTAGGAGATATAATTAAAGAGATTAGATTTAGTGGAGATATTGATTTCTTCTTATCACTTCACAAAGAGCAAATAGATGAGTGGAATAAAATATTAGATACTACTTACCCAGGATTAAAAGAGTATCCTGTAAAACCAATAGAGGAGTATCAAGGGGAAGCTCTTGCTTATAAAGAGGAGTTAACTAGAATATATACAAGACAAGAAGAGAAAAAAGAGGATAAAGAGTGGCCTATTCCTAGATTTATCAGAGCTATTGAGAAAAAAATCAAGGGAGAAGAGGCAACATCTTCTTATGAGTTTTAATTGTTAGATATTAATTAAAAAATAACTTTGTTTAAAGAGTAAGGAGCAAGTACGGCTTAGCTTACTAAAAACACAAATTTTAAATTTATAATTGTGTTTTTAATGTTCGCTTTTGCTGACTTGCTCTATTTATTCTCTTTATTATTTAATTTAAGAAGGAGCTGAAATGGGAATAAGATATAATAAAATAAAAGATAAGCATCAGAGAGAGATAGTTTTATTAAAAAGTTTTCCATGTAAATATGGAAAGTGTAGTTTCTGTAACTATATAGAGGATAATTCTTTAAATGAAGAGGAGATAGATAGAGTAAATTTTGAAGTATTAAAAGAGATAACAGGAGAATATGGAGTTTTAGAGGTAATCAATTCTGGCTCTGTGTTTGAGTTAACTCCAAAAACTTTAGCTGAAATCAAAAGAATAGTAATAGAAAAAAATATTAAAACTCTATATTTTGAAATTTATTATGGATATATCAAAAGGCTTAAGGAGATAAGAGATTATTTCAAAGGAATAGAAATTAGATTTAGAATGGGACTAGAAACTTTTGATAATGAGTATAGAATAAAAGGGTATAATAAAAATTTTTCTTTAAATGAGGAGCAACTTTTAGAAATAGGAAAAGAGGTTTATTCTGTATGTTTACTTATCTGTACTAAAGGACAGAGTAAAGAGATGATCAAAAGAGATATTGAGTTAGGGCTAAAATATTTTAAAGCAATCACTATTAATATCTTTATAGATAATGGAACTATTGTAAAAAGAGATAATGAATTAGTTAAATGGTTCGTTGAAAATTACTCCTATTTAGCTGATGATGATAGAGTAGAGCTTTTGATAGATAATAAAGACTTAGGAGTTTTTGAGCAATAATTGAATTTATAAAGTAAATATGATATAATTTAAAAAAGTTGCTCTAGTAGCTCACTAGGTAGAGCACTTGCATGGTAAGCAAGAGGCAGGTGGTTCGAATCCACTCTGGAGCACCATTTTATTTTAGAGGGTGAAGACTATGAATTTAGGAAAATCTAATTTAAAAGTTCCAAGAGTAGCTATTGGTTGTATGAGAATTAATAGTATGAATATTGAAGAACTTGCAGAGTATATAAAGTTTTGTGTAGATAATGGATTAAATTTTTTTGACCATGCTGATATCTATGGAAGAGGAGAGTGTGAAAGACTTTTTGGCAAAGCTTTAAAACTCTCTGGAATAAAAAGAGAGGATATAGTCATACAATCAAAATGTGGAATAGTTCCAGAAAAGATGTATGATTTTTCTAAAGAGTATATTATAAAATCTGTTGATGAAATTTTAGAGCGTTTAGATATAGATTATTTAGATATTTTAGTACTACATAGACCAGATGTTTTAGTAGAGCCTGAAGAGGTAGCAGAAGCTTTTGAAATTTTACATTCTAGTGGTAAAGTAAGATATTTTGGAGTATCTAATCATAAACCTTCACAGATAGAGTTATTAAAAAAATATTTAAAGCAAGATTTATTAGTAAATCAATTGCAATTTAGTCTTCCTTTTTCTAATATGATAGCTAGTGGAATGGAAGTAAATATGCTTACTGATGGTAGTTTTGATAGAGATGGAAGTGTTCTTGATTATTGCCGTCTACATGATATGACAATACAAGCTTGGTCACCTTTTCAATATGGATTTTTTGAAGGGGTATTTATAGGAAGTGAAAAATACCCAGAGCTAAATAAAAATTTAGAAGAGTTAGCTAAAAAATATGGGATAACACCTACTGGAATAGCAACAGCTTGGATATTAAGACACCCAGCTAAGATACAGATGATAGCTGGTACGACAAAAATTTCAAGACTACAAGAGATAATAGATGGAAGTAAGGTAACTCTTAGTAGAGAAGAATGGTATAAACTATATCTAAGTGCTGGACATATTTTACCATAATATTTGTTTAAAACTTATTGAAATTTAAAGGGAGTCTCAATATAAATTTGAAAACTCCCTTTATTATTTTATAAAAATTCTGATCTATTGCTCAATATTATTTATTAAAATGATTTCCGTGGATATCATCATAGTTGTCAGTAGCATACTCTTTTTCTTGGATTTTTTTCATATCATATTTGATTTGCTCAGCAATGATAGAAACATATTTAGCTAAAGTTTCTTGTTTTTCTAATAAAAGTTTCTTTTGTTCAGCGTCAGTAGAAGTTTCAAACTCTTCACTTTTAATAAAATTATTAAGTCTTTCTAGTCTTGCAACTTCTGCATCATACTCATCTCTGATGTATTTCATATTTCTTTCGATACTCATAATTGTTCCTCCTATTAGTTTAATATAATATTTGTTCTATGCTCATATTATACTACTTTTATAGAAATTTACAAGAAAAATTTAAATTAATTGTGGAGCTAAATTTTCATATTCCTTCATAGAAGTTCTAGCATATTTTCCTAGAGCTAAAAGAGCTATAAGATTAGGAAGTACCATCATTCCATTAAACATATCAGCCATTTCCCAAACTAAGCTAACCTTTAAAGTTGAACCAACAATAATCATCAACATAACAACAACTCTATAAATATTTATTGAAATATTATTTTTGAAAAGGTATCTAATATTAGCTTCTCCAAAAAAGTACCAACCAACAATAGTAGAGAAAGCAAAGAAAAATAAGCATATAGCTATAAAACTATCACCAAAACTTCCAAGAGTATTGATAAAAGCGTTTTGAGTAAGAATAATACCCTCTCCCTCTTTAACTCCAGATGTAAGAATAACAAGAGCTGTTCCAGTAAGAACAACGAATGTGTCTATGAATACTGTAATCATAGCTACTATTCCTTGCTCTCCACAGTGTTCAACCTTAGCAATAGCATGTGCATGAGGAGTAGAACCCATACCAGCTTCATTAGAGAAAAGTCCTCTAGCAACTCCATATCTAATAGCTTTTTTTACACTGATTCCCATTGCTCCTCCAAGAGCTGCTTCTGGATTAAAAGCAGAATAGAATATAGAGATGATAGCTGGAATAATCTCTTTATAATTTAAGAATATAATTATGATACAAGCTAATATATATAGTCCAGCCATTATAGGTACGATTTTTTCTGTAACTGAGGCTATTCTTTTTATTCCTCCAAAGAATACAAATCCAGCTAAAATTGATATTATTACTCCGACAAATAGAGGAGATACTCCAAAGGCGTTATTGAAAGCTACAGATATAGAGTTAGCTTGTACAGCGTTTCCCATAAGACCAAGAGCTAAGATACAAGCTACTGAGAAGAAAATAGCTAACCCTTTAGAAAGCCATCTATTTTTTAAAGAGTTTTCTATATAGTAAGCTGGACCTCCTGTAATATGCCCATCTACTCTTCTTTTAAATACTTGTCCTAATATAGCCTCTACATATACAGTTGCCATACCAAAGAAAGCACTTATCCACATCCAAAATATAGCTCCTGGACCTCCTGAAGCTATTGCTGTAGCAGCTCCAGCTAGGTTTCCTGTTCCTACTTGAGCAGCAACAGCTGTGGCTAAAGCTTGGAAAGAAGACATTCCATTTTTATCAGCTTTTTTACCATTTAGATTTACAGAACCAGTTACCTGTTTTAAACCTTCTCCAAATTTTCTGATTTGAATAAAGTTAAGCTTTAATGTAAAATAAACTCCAGTTCCCATTAATAAAATAATAAGAAAGTTTCCCCATAAAAATTCATTGACTTTTGTTACAATCTCCTGCATTGTAATTCCTCCTGTTTTCCATTTTTTAAATTGAATAAAAAAAGAAGGTAGAGTCTACCTTCTGGGAATCAAAAAAGAATTATACAAAAAAATAAATATATATTGCATAATTCCTCTGTCCTTTTACCTGAGAGTTTAGTCCAATTACTTGGGTTTGCTCCTTCGGTGCTCTACGAGTCTCTCCAGAGGTTCGTCCAATATAGGTCCATTTGCCTGAAAGATTTACTTCGTCGGCGGTTAGATTAAACTAACTCTCTCCCTATATCTTCATCCGAGGTTTTATTCAATTTTCTTATAGCATTAATGATAAAATATTTTTTATATTTTGTCAACAGAAATTTTGAAATAAAATTTTAAAATGAAAATCTATTCAAAAAATAAATAAAAGGAGCTATTTTTGTATAACTCCTTTAATCTTTTAAATCTTTTAAATATTGTAATTTTATAGAGCTTTCTTTTATATAGTAATTTAAATATCTAGTATCTAAATCTTTATTTTTCTCTTTGTAATCTTTCATACCTTGAAAAAAGTTAGAGAAATCTTTTTCAAGACTAGCCCGTTTTTTTTCATTTATCTCGTCGTCCATAAGGTAGTCTAAATTTTTAGATAGTTTTAAATATCTAGCATTTACTTTTTCTGGTGTATATGAGGTACAACTACTTAAAATTAGAGTTAAAAATAAAATAGTAGTTAGATAAAGTTTCATTGATACCCCCTATAAAAAATGGCGACCCCGATGTGGTTTGAACACACAACCTATTCCTTAGGAGGGAATTGCTCTATCCAATTGAGCTACGGGGTCTTTACCAAACTATTATACACTATAATTTAAAATTTGAAAAGACTTTTTTTCAATTAAGTTAAACTTTTAATCATATAGAATAGATGTTTTTGTCCAATTCCACTTAAACTTCCAATTTTATATAGATAATCTATTACCTTTTCACTCCTATTTAAATCCATATTTGAATATTTATAAAAAGAAACAATCTCCCTTAAAATGTGAGCATCACTTCCAAATGTAGCTGTAAGATTATATTTTTCTCTAAGTTCTCCAGCTAGTAGATTTCTTACCATAGGAAGAGCATGGTTGTGTGTTTCTAATGAATCTACTTTAGTAATAACATCATAGATATATTTTTTATTGTTTATAAAATTTTTTTGTACAACTCCATAGATATGTGGAATTGATTTATGACACTCCCATTGATTTAGCACATCAAGATATTCATAAATATTTCTATGAGTTTTAGCCATTCTCTTAATATTTCTATATTGTTCTACCTCTTTTCTATAAAACTCCTCTAAGTCCTCTATTTTTTTAAAGTAAACTAATAGTTCAAAACCATCTTCACAACCGACTTCTATACCAGGAATATTATTAATTCCAAGCTCTTTTAACTTGATAGCTCCTCTAATTTCATTGTGGTCAGTTACAGAGATTAAATATCTCTTATCCTCTAGAAAGCTTTTTAAAAATTCTGGCTGGATAAAACTATCTGAAGCTGTAGTGTGAATATGTAAGTCATAGTAAAAGTTTCCAGCATATTTAAAATCACTTTCTATAAATGGGAAGAAAAAATCAGAAAGTTTTTGAAATTCTATCATAGTATATCACTCTTCTTTCAATTACATAATAGGAGCAAGTAATCTACATACTGACTCCTTAAATTTAATATAGTAACTTCTTTTACTGTATTCACTTCTTAATAATCTAGTACTATGCTTGATATCATTAAAGAAAATCTTTCTAAATGATTGAGCTACATCTTTTTCGTAGATATTGACATTGATTTCAAAATTTTGATAGAAACTTCTATAATCAAAATTAGCTGTGCCAGTTGAAATAACTTCATCATCTACTACAATTAATTTACTGTGTATAAAACCTTTATTATATTTATAAACCTCTACTCCTAAATCTAATAACTCTCCTACAAAATATTGATTTATCCAATAGATGAAGAAATGGTCTGGCTTATCAGGTATCATAATTTTTATTTTTACTCCAGATAGTGAAGCTATCTTAAGAGCTTCTAGAACACTGTCATCAGGAACAAAGTATGGAGTTTGAATGTATATATATTTTTGAGCTTCCATAATAAGTTTTAGAGCATTATCTCTTATTGTTCTAAACTGATAATTAGGTCCACTACTAACTACTTGAATATGACCACTATGACGTCCCCTAGTTTCAATTAATTTTTCTAGCACCTCTCTGTTATATTTATACTCTCTATCTAATACAACTTTCTCTTTTTTAACTATATTCCAAGAGAAGAAAAACTCTTGCTCTAATTCCAAGCAAGCTTCACCTAATATTTTAAGTCCTGTATCTCTCCAATAACCTAGTTTTCCTTCTCCTAGATATTCATCTCCTATATTGAAACCTCCAATATATCCAAACTTCTTATCTATTAAACAAAGCTTTCTATGGTCTCTATAATTAGCTCTTAAGTTAGCTATTTTAAAAAAGGGGAAGTGTGAAGGAAAAAATACTCCTGTTTCCACGCCATACTTATTTAATTTCTTTAACATCTTTTTGCTGTATCCACCAGCACCATCAACTATGACTCTAACCTTTACTCCTTCTTGAGCTTTCTCTTTTAAAATATCAGCTATTTTACTACCAAGGTTATCATTTCTAAAAATGTAGTATTCCATAGCTATACTCTCTTTGGCACTTTTTAAGTCTTTCATTATAGAATTAAAAAAATCATTTCCATCAGTAAAAATCTCACTTATATTAAGAGAAGTCAATCTGTTTTTAGAGGAAACTTCTACATATGAGATAAGTTGCTCCCATTTACGAAGTTCTTTATGTTCTGAGAATCCCATAATTTCTTTACTAATTAAAAATTTCCACTTATAGTATTCATTAACCACTCTTTTTTTACGAAAGCTAAGTCCAAAGAAAAGGTAGGCAATAAATCCAACATATGGTGCAAGTGTTAAAAGAACTATCCAAAATAGTGTAAACAATGGATTTCTTCTTTCTAATAATACTATGATTAACATAAAAATTATATTTGTAAAAACAATATAATCACTAAAAAAAGTAAGAAAAATATTCATAATTTCACCTCTTAATTTATTGTAACATTTTTTTTCAAAAAAATCTTGACATTTTTTAATTTTTTTGTTGTGTATTTACGATTTTTAAGCTATACTAATAGTGAATACTTTTTTATGAGGCAGGTGAACAAAGATGAAAAGTTTTTTTGATAAATTTGAAAAAGAACAAAAATTCAATCTCTTTACTGGGGATTTTTTAAATAAATTATGTGGCTATCCAACTAGAAGTGATATTTCAGAAGCTATTTTATCTGAAATAAGAAGTTCAGCAAAGAATTATATAAAAGATATGAATTCTTTTTCTGATGTAGTTCAAGCTTATCTTGATGCCGTTGTGGATACAAAGAAAAACTTAGTAAGACAAATAAAGGAAAATTTTGAATACAGATATAATATTGATTTAGAGGTTTATAGAAATATTATTAATTCAAAGTACTTTGAAACTATTTTTACAATAAATTTTGATGGTATTTTAGAGAATAATTTTTCTGATAAAATTGAAAAAATTACACCTTATGAAATGAAAGAGATATCTGATAATAAAATTGGTTATTATAAATTTTTAGGAGATATTGCAAGTATAGGAACAGTTTTTATCTCTAGTCAAGATATTAGAAAATTAAAAACATTAGATTTTTATACTGAATTTTTCCAAAAAGTAAGAGAGCAGTTTACATTAAGACCAACTCTATTTCTTGGTGTAAATTTAGAAGACTCTGATTTATTAAATATTTTAGATTTTATACTAACTCCAATAAAAGATTTACAAAGCATATATATGGTAACATCTACTACGATTATAAGTAGCAAGTCTGCAGAGTTAATCAGCAAATATAATATAAAACTTATTACTTCTGGTACTAAAGACTTTATCGATTACTTTAAGGAGCTTTCAGAAAGTGAGAATAAAGTTTTAACTGAAAAAAAGTTTGTGTGGTAGTATCAGAGGAAAATAATCCCAAAAGTACTACCACTGATAATACAGAAAAGGATGAGATTATAAGTTCTTTGAAATTAGATTATGATTTATCTTCTGATAGTAACACAGTATTGAATGAGGAAAAAGAGGATATTATTGAGAGTTCTGAAGATATTGATGGAAATGAAGAGAGTATTGATAATCTTGATAATATCGAAGAAAAAGAAGAGAGAGAGGGTATTTTATCTGAAACAGATATAATTGACAATGTGGAAGAGATAGTTGAAGAAGAAAATGGGGAGATAACTTCAAAAGAGGTTGTAGTTCCGTTTGAAAGAGGAATTGAAACAGGGCTTGAAATTTTATACACTTCTATGAAGTTAAATAGTTTCCCTATAAAAGAGAATAACCTTCCTATGCATGAAGAGATTATTGAAAATATCAGTTTAAACAACTGTAATTTAAATATAGGAAAGACGCTTTTATCAAATGTAAATGTTAGAATATTAGGTTATAAGAAATTTAAATTGATAGAGTTTAAAACTCGTGAGTTTAAATTGGCTTTGAGTGTTGGATTATTTGATGGAAATACCATAAGAAAAACTGAAGATTATTTTAGCTATGAGATTTTTAGTAAGTTAAAAAATATTAGGGTACAGGCTGTAGCAAAGATATTAAAAAATATTTTTTCAGGGGAATTAATTTCGTTTCAAATAAAAGATTTATATGGAGATATTAGATTTGAAAATCCTATTCAAGCTAGAAAATTTGAGATTATCATTGAAAGTATAAAAAAATATGAAGAGTGTATGAATTTAGTAAATACTTCAAAGGTTAGAAACTTTTCAGAAAGTTCACTTCAATTTTACACACTTCATTTACTATATAGTTATTTAAATAAAAATACTACTATTGACAGTTGGTTAAACTTTAGAATAACTAATAAATATGAGATCAATTCTGGAGATAAACTTTCTTTTATAAAAATACATGAGTTAAATATACGTGGATTTAATTATAATTTGAAAGAGTATGTCACAATAAAAGGAGCATTATCTGAAAAAGAGGTCAATATTGAAAAAAATATTGTTTCAGGTTATAGAAAAATGGTAGAAATAAGATTAGAATTGATTGAAAAGTAATTTATATAAGGGGTGGATTAGCTTAACATGTTAGATAAAGAGCAGTTTTTTAAAGAGTTTTCAATAGATAAGGAGTATTTTGAATCAACTGGACTTATCTGGGACGAACTTGTTAAGATTTATGATAACTATGTTGCATTAGTTCCTCAACTTGAAAAGGAAGCTGAGTATATTGTATCTAAGCTGATAGATGTTCCGAGTGTTCACTCTGTAAGAAGAAGAGTAAAAAAACCAAAACATCTTATAGAAAAAATAATTAGAAAAGGGAGAAAATATGTTGATAGGGGAATATCTTTAGAAACATACAAAGAGATTGTAACTGACTTAATAGGAATTAGAGTTTTACATCTTTTTAAAGATGATTGGAAAGATATACACCATGAAATAATGGGACTATGGGAGATAAGAGAAACTCCACAAATAAATATTAGACGTGGGGATTACAATGTAATTCAACTTCAAGAGAGTATCTCTGAAATGAATTGCGAGATAATAGTGAGAGATCATGGATATCGTTCTGTGCACTATTTGATAGGAGTACCTGTAACTAAGAAAGATGAAATTCTAGTAGAAATTCAAGTGAGAACAGTTTTTGAAGAGGCTTGGAGTGAGATAGACCATTTGATGAGATATCCATATGATGTTGATAATCCTGTAATAACTGAGTATTTAGCAATTTTTAACAGAATAGTTGGAAGTGCTGATGAGATGGGAACATTTATAAAAAATATGAAATCTCATTTTACTTTGAAACCTGAGGAAAGTGTTGATAATAGAGAGTTAGACACAAAATTTAAATAAGGGTTGTTGTAATTTAAGAAATTAAAGTAAATATAAATAATTCAAGAATGACTTTCGTTCAAAGAATAAAGAGCAAGTAGGCTTCCAAAATTCTAAGAGCTTTAGCTCTTTAAGAATTTTGAGACACAGAAAGCAAAGCTTTCAGTGTTTCCTTAATGTAACACAGAAAATAAATTTCTGTATCTCAATAGTAGTAGTCGTTAAAACTCCTCTACTATTGGAAAACTCGTTTCACTCAAACAGTTTTTTTAGCGTTCGATTTCATTGCTTTGCTCTATTTATTCTCCTCAATCTTCGTCATTCTTGAATGTTATTTTCTCTCCTAGTAAATTTCTTAAATTGAAATCGTGATATAAGAGGAGTAAAGGAAAAGGAAAAAAATTTACTGTAATGAGCATTGCATAAGCACTAGCGATTGGAAGTAAACTTTTTTCCTTTTGTATTTTTAAATATTTTTATTTTTTGATTTCAATTTAAGAGTTTGCAACAGCCCCTATTTATTTTATAAACAGCAAAATTGATTGTTATCTTCATCATACCTATATCCCTTTGATAACATTCTTTCTAATAGTTCCTCCATATCTATATCCTCATCATCACATAGTTCGGAAAGAGAGGAGTATTTATCTCTCAACCTCATATTTAACATGCTGTATGCTATATTAATATCCATCATTAAGTATTTATTTTTCATTTCTTAGCTCCTTTTTTATTCTTCTAATTATATCTTTTCTATCTATTGGTGTATTATTGTAATAAGCACTTTCTAGCTCTCTATTTAATTCTATAAAATCATTAGAAAATCCAAGTTTAACTAGCCTATCTTCAAGATGTACCTTAGGACTAAAATTATATTTTCTCTTCATAAAATGGCAATAAGCTTCATAAAATTCTTTATCATCTTTAGCAGATTTTAGAGCGTTAATATCATCTAAAGATGATTTTTTATCTTTTTTGGTAAGAAGATATACTATAACTATTCCTTCAACAATTACCAAAGTAATAAGTTCTATAATTAATAGGTTATTATTTTTACTTTGACTCTTTTCCTCCACACCAATACTATCTATTTTAATCTCTTCTAAAGGTTGAGTAGTATTTGAAATAGTGTTATTAGTAGTATTAGAGATAGTAGGTGTAGTTGGAGTTGGTTGTGTAGTAGAAATACTTCCATTTCCATTGACAACTATTTTTTTAGGTGTGATAATTAAAAAATCATATTTTTTCTCTTTAGTATTAAAATATGGGATTTTAATCTCTGGAGTAGTAAGCTCTCCACTTTTTTTAGGGATAAGAGCTACTTCGAAAGTTTTTTCAGCATAATATTTTCCATTTTCTACTTTTTCATCTGTAGATTTCAAGCTTTCAAAAATATTAAAATCATTAAATTGAGTAGTTATAACTTTTTCTAATGAGTCTAAGTTAGCATCTCCAAATATTTTAACATTTAATACTATAGATTGACCAAAGCTTATATTATCACTATTCCAAGAGTAATCTATTTTAGGAGTTCCAACTATATTTTGAAATCCCATAGGTTTATCAGTTGGAAGAGGAAGAATATTTATTTTTATATTGTTTCCACCAAAGTATTTAGGTGCTGTAGTTTCCTCAAAGAAAAAATCTCTTCTTCCAGTGCTTTGAGTAACTGCCATTTGTCCGGATTTAATAGTTTTTTCTCCAGAGGAATTAGGTTGTAGTATTCCTCTATAAATTCCTAATTTTAGACCTTGTTTACCAGATGGAGCTCTAAAATATGATTGTTCATACCCTCCCTTTGTAATAACAGGACTGATATCCTTTTCTGAAAAATCATTAAATTGAGGTACTCTACTATATCCTACTGAATTTATATTTACAGTTGTTAAAAAGTTTTCTTTATATATAATTTTTTCTCCAAAGTAGAAGCTATCTCCATTTTTAATAGAAGTTTCTACTGACATATCATCAGATATATTTTGTACACTTTCTTTTTGTACCTCTATATTTAAAGTATTTGATTTTTCATTTTTTCCTGTGATACTTACACTTAAAGGGAAAGTTTTAATTTCATTAGCCATTACTGTATAACTATCAATTTTTTCACTAGTTTTCTCCCCATTGATATAGGAATATTTGCTTTGTGTTCCCTTTGATAGAATTTGTAGATTTTCAATTCCCTCTATCTTATAATCTTTTTTATCTTCATTTATAAATTTTACCTGTATATTAAATGGTTCATTAATAGCTGGTTTAGTATTAGAAGAATCCAATATTATATCAGCTAAAGATAGAAAAGATGTCATAAGAAAAAGAGTAGCAACTATTTTTTTCATCTTTTTATCTCCTTTACCATCTGTTTGATGGATTATTGCTATTGATATCCATAACTCTCTCATTATTTTTAAAAGATTGTTTTTCATTTCCCTCTAATCTTTTTAGAATAGCTCTCACTTCTTGCTCTCTTATCTCCTCTTGACTTGGTTCTTTCATATTTTGAGGAGCAGTATTGGAGTTTTGGTTGTTCTCTTTTTTATCTGAGGACTCATTTTGATTTTCATTCTCTTGAGTATTGTCCTCATTTTGTTTATTATTTTGCTCATTTGGTTGAGAATTAGATTCTTGCTCCTTCTCATTATTCTGTTTTTCTTGAGAGCTGTTTTCTTTTTTCTCTTGCTCTTTATTATTAGAAGATTGATTTTTTTCATTACTTTGAGAACTTTTATCTTCTTGATTTTGAGAGTTGTTATTATCTTTACTGTTTTGATTTTGCTCAGGATTTTCTTGAGAGTTATTTTGTTGATTTTGATTATTATTATTTTGATTTTCTTTATTCTGTTTCTCTTGTTTATCCTCTTGATTTTGTTGATTATCTTGGTTTTGTTGATTACTCATATCTTCAAGCTTTTTTAAAGTAAGCTCATAGTTTTTCTTAATATTTATATCATCAGAAGTTTTCATAGCTAATTTATACTCTTCTAAGGCTTTCTCATAAAACTCTTTGTTTTTATCTTGAGAGTTATCCCCTAAATAAACATAGGAGTTTCCTTTTAAAAATCCCTCTTCCACATCTGATTTAGTAACTTCCTCGTAGTTTTTTTCACTGTAGAAAGATTTTAAAACATTTAATTTTATTTGATTATTTTCTCTTAGTTTAAGAGCTTTTTTGTACTCCTCTCTTCCATTAGAGTATTTTTCCTCTTTGATAAAACTATTTCCCTTTTCTACAAAGTTATAGATTTTTAAGGGATTAAGAGATTTTATAACTAATATTATAGAGGCAACTAGAAATATTGTAGCAACTATTTTATTCCTCATCTTTTATCACCTCTTTTAATAGATACCCAATTAATATAAATAATATACCTAGAGCTAGAAGATATTGAAAATATTTTTCATAGTTTTTAGTTTTTTCATTTCTTTGATTTTTTCTTTCTAAATTTATAGTATCATTTACAAAATTTTTAGAGGTATCAACTAAGTTATTTACTTCATAGTATTTACCATTATTTTCATTAGATATTTTTTGTAAAAAATCAGAGTTAAGCTTACTGATAACAGCAGAACCACTCTCATCTTTAATAAATCCTCTCTTTACTCCATTGAGATACTCTGGAATAACATTTCCCTCCTTAGTACCAACACCAATAGAATAAACATCTATCTTATTCTCTTTTACAAAATCAAGGGATTTCTTATCAAAATCTCCTCCATCAGAGATAACTATAACTGTTTTATTTTCACTACCTATCTCTTTAAAAGATTTTTCTGCCAACTCTAAAGCTTGGTATAATTCTGTTCCACCACCAGATATTAGAGTAGTATCTATGGCATTTATGTAGTTTTGAGTAATATTGTAATCATCAGTAAGAGGCATCTGTATATATGCACTATCAGAGAAAGGAATAAATCCTACTCTATCTCCTTTTAGAGATTGAATAAGATTGGTAAGGACTCTCTTTCCAGCTTCCAATCTATTGGGATAGACATCTTCTGTAAGCATAGAACGAGATGTATCTATAAGAACATAGATATTCATTCCCTTTACTTCTATCTCTTCATCTTCTATCTCTTTTTGGGGAGATAATAGAGAGATTACAACTAATACACTTCCTAATGTCAGCAATAAAATTTTTATTATACTTATACGTCTTTTATTTCTTAATTTTAAAATATTTAATATATCTTTTCTTTTTCTCATACCCAAAATCATAATTAAGAGGAGAATAAGAGGAAAGATAAGATATATAGAGTTTTGTAGATTTCCAAATTCCATTGTTTCACCTCTTCTTATGGTATTTTGATATATTTTTTATATTCAAAAAAAGCACCTATTACTAGAAGTAGAAGAGCAATTTTTAAAATATTTTCATATAACTCGTCTTTTTCATAATAGCTTCTTCCATCTATCTTAGTTTTTTCTAAACTATCTATTCTGTTAAAAATCTCTTGAAACTCCTTTTCACTTCCAGCTCTAAAATACTCTCCTCCTGTTGTAGAGGCAATATTTTTCAAAAGATTTTCATCAAGCTCAGTGTTTTTAACAGTGGTATGTCCAAAAGGCACACGTATCTGTATCTCTCTAGCTCCAATACCGATAGTATAGATTTTTATTCCTAATTCTTTTGCAATCTCACTAGCTCCCATAGGGCTCATCTCTCCAGAGTTATTCTCTCCATCTGTCATAAGTATTATAACTTTAGATTTTGCTTCAGAGTCCTTTAATCTATTTAAAGAAACTCCAAGCCCCATACCAATAGCTGTTCTATTGTTACTAGTGATATCATCTGTTGTCAGTTTAGAAGTAATATCTTTTACTACATTGTGGTCAAATGTGAGAGGAACTTTTGTATAAGCATCTCCACCAAATACAACAAGTGATATTCTATCATTGATTCTTTTATCTATAAACTCCTCTAAAAGTTTTTTAGCTGTTTCCAATCTGTTAGGTTTGAAATCTCTCTGTAACATAGATTGAGATAAATCTAAAGCTACTACTATATCTATTCCTTCTTTTTTTATAATTTTATTTTCAGATATGATTTGTGGACGAGCCAAAGCAATACACATAAGTATTAAAGAAAATAGAATAAGTATTTTTCCAATTAGATATTTTTTACTCTTCAATCTAAACTCTTTAAGAGGTTTTATACCTGGAATTTTTATTCCCTTTACCTTTTGTTTTCTAAAAAATAGATATATAATAATGGGAATAAGAAGTAAAAAATATGGAGAGGCAAATTTAAACATTTTTATCCCCCCTTACTTTTTCAAAAATTTCTCTAACTCTTTTTAAAGTTTCCTCTTTTAAATCTCTACTATCCTTAGAAAATTTATATCTATCAAGATTATTTATAAATTTTATATCTTCACTATCTATCATACCTACAACTTCATAATTACCATTTATAAAGTGAGTTTGATATCTACTGTCAATATACTCTCTAATTGCCATACTTAAATCAAAGTCCCAAGTTTCATTGTTGATACTAGCAACTCTCTTTTCAAATTTCTCTTCTGGAGAGATATATTTCTCTTTCTTTTTAAATTTTACTCCTTTAACTAGATAGAGTAGAGATACAACTCCTAAAATGATTCCTACTATAAAGGTATATGGAAATTTTTCTTTATAAAGAATAGTATCACTGTTATCACTTAAATGTGGAGAGATTTCCTTATCATTTTCTTCTAATACAGATTTAATATTGAGAGTCAATTTTTTATCTCCTAATACTAAGCTATTCTCTCCTACTTTATACCCTCTTATAGAGAGAATATATCCATTTTCAGATTTCTCTATATTTTCTAATTCTAAATTAGATTTTCTAAATCCCTCAACTATTTTTTCTTTTTCAATTCCTGTTATCTTTACCTTTACTAAATCTCCAACATTTATATCCTTAGCTAAAAGGAGTGATGAGATTAAAAGAAATATCATTATTTTTTTCATACTCTCCTCCTCCTTTTAAAGTAATTAGCCAACTTTATTATATAGTTCTCATCAGTGTAGAGAGTTAAAATATTTTTAGGTAACTCCTCTTCAATATGATAATTTCTATCAAAATTCTCTATAACTATCTCCTCACCTGTTTCAGCATCACTCATTGTAAAAATAGCACCTTTAGGTAGAGTTTCAAATTTTCTATCAGCTATTCTCAATGGTATCAAATCATGTTTTTGACTTACCAATTTCATAGCTTTCTCATAATTTTCATCTATAAAGTCACTTATTAAAAATACAATAGCTCTTTGCTTAGAGATTTTATTAAATGAGTAAAGAACTTTTGAGATATCAGTTCCTTTTCCTTTAGGTGTGATAGATAGAAAATTATCAAGGATAATAAGTCCCTGTTTTTTTCCCTTTTTCAGAGGTATTACCTTTTCTATATCATCACTAAAAAATATAGCTCCTACTTTATCATTGTTTTTTATAGCACTGAAAGCTAAACTTCCAA
The DNA here is from genome assembly GCF_000158195.2 of Fusobacterium mortiferum ATCC 9817. Classification (NCBI taxonomy): domain Bacteria; kingdom Fusobacteriati; phylum Fusobacteriota; class Fusobacteriia; order Fusobacteriales; family Fusobacteriaceae; genus Fusobacterium; species Fusobacterium mortiferum. Next base: position 148,455 of record NZ_GL987991.1, on the reverse strand, counting down.
CTAATTGAGAGATTAAATCTTGCTTAGCAGGAAAGTTATTAGATGAAGAAATATCAATTAAAAGATATATGCTCATCTCTCTTTCCTCTGTAAACTCCTTTACATATGTTTTTCTCTGTCTAGCACTTACTTTCCAATCTATTTTTTTTACATCATCTCCAGGAGCATATCTTCTTATATCAGAAAATTCCATTCCGTTTCCCTTAAAATAAGAACGATAATTTCCAGAAAAAATTTCATTAGCAAGGAGAGAAGAGGCTATCTCTATTTTTTTTATCTTTTTAAGTATCTCTTCTTTGTTCATTGTTACCTCCTATGGAAGTTCTACCCCTTCCATTATATCAGTAATTATATCTTCTACATCTTTTCCCTCTGCTTCTGCTTCATAAGTTAAGATAATTCTATGACGTAATACATCAAAGATAACTTTTTTAATATCTTGAGGTATGACAAAATCTCTTCCCTCTAAAAAAGCATTGGCTTTAGCAGAAACAACAAGGGCAATAGAAGCTCTTGGAGAAGCTCCACAGCTTATATATTGATTACTTTCTCTAGTTTTAAATATTATATCTAAGATATAATCCATAAGTTTTTCATCAATGTGTATCTCTTTTATAAGTTTCTTTAACTCTTCTATCTTATCTTTGTTTAATACTTCCTCTATCTCAATAGAATCAAAATCAGTTGTAGATGTTAAAAGTTTTAAAATATTTTTTTCCTCTTCCTTAGTAGGATACTCTATTTTTACTTTCATAAGAAATCTATCTTGTTGAGCTTCAGGTAATGGATAAGTTCCATCTTGCTCTATTGGGTTTTGAGTAGCTAATACTATAAAGGGTTTATCTAGTTTAAAAGTTTCATTAGCTATTGTAATCTGTTTTTCTTGCATAGCTTCTAATAGTGCAGATTGAACTTTAGCTGGGGCTCTATTTATCTCATCTGCTAAGATTATATTTGCAAATATTGGACCTTTTTTAGTATAAAACTCCCCTGTCTTTTCATTGTAAATCTCAGTACCTATAATATCACTAGGTAATAAATCAGGAGTAAACTGTATTCTTGAAAATTTTAATCCAAGAGTTTGAGCTAAAGTATTTACAGTTAAAGATTTTGCAAGTCCAGGTAATCCTTCCAATAAGATATGGTTTCCAGTAAGTATTCCTATTAAGATTTTTCTTACCATATCATCTTGTCCTACAATTTTTTTCTGTATCTCCTTTTCTAGTTTGAGGATATTTCCTCTTTCAATCTCAATTTTTTCTTTTAAGTTTTCCATAGTTGCCTCCTTATATAAAAAAGTTTTAATCTATTTTAACAATAATATTAGACGAAAGAAATTAGAAAATAGTTATAAAATTTTCTTTTTATTTAAGTATAGATAATTATAAATTCAAGAATAACTTTCGTTCAAAGAATAAAGAGCAAGTATAGCTTAGTTCGTTAAAAATACAAAAGTCGGCTTTGCCTCAAACAGTTGTATTTTTTAGCACTCACTTTCACTGACTTGCTCTATTTATTCTTTTCAATCTTCGTTATTCTTGAGTTTTAATTTTATATTTCATTAATAATATTTTTTAAAATTTCAATAACTTTGTCTACTTCCTCTTCAGTATTGAAGTACCCAAAGCTAAATCTTACTGCCCCTTGTTCCACAGTACCTAGAGCCTCATGCATAAGAGGTGCACAGTGTCCCCCTGCTCTAGTAGAGATACCAAAATTAAGCAACTCTTCAGCTATATCTCCAGAGTCATACTCCCCAATATTAAGAGTTACAATGGGACATCTCTCTTTTTTAGAGAAATCTCCATATATTTTTATATGAGGAAGATTTTTTACTCCATTATAAAATCTCCACATAAGAGAGTCTTCTTTCTCTCTGATTTTATTCATACCTATCTTATTTATAAATTCTATTCCAGCATTGAGTCCAGCTATACCATGTCCATTTAAAGTTCCAGCTTCAAGATAAGTTGGCATAATTTGAGGTTGACTTTTACTATAAGTGAGAATACCAGTACCACCAGATTTTAGTGGCTTAATCTCAACACCCTCTCTTACAAATATCCCTCCTGTTCCTTGAGGTCCAAGTAAACTTTTATGTCCAGTAAAACAAAGTACATCTATATTCATATCCTCTACATCAATAGGAAATACTCCAGCTGTTTGAGAGGCATCAACTATGAATAGTAAATTATATCTTTTACAAATCTCACCTACTCTTTTAATATCTATAAGATTTCCAGTGAGGTTAGAACCATGTGTACAAATTATAGCCTTAGTATTATTTTTTATAAGGCTCTCCATCTCTTCATAGGATATATTTCCTAGTTTATCAGCTTTTACAAAAGAAAGCTGCACTCCTTTTTCTTCCATTTCATATAGAGGACGGAGTACAGAGTTATGCTCTAACATAGTTGTAATTACATTATCTCCATTTTTAAATATCCCTTTTATAGCTATATTTAAAGCTTCAGTAGAGTTGCAAGTAAAAGCTATTCTACTAGAATCTTTTATATTAAAAAATTTAGCAAGGTTTTCTCTAGTATCAAAAACTGTATGAGTAGCTTCCATAGAAGCAGAAGTATTTCCTCTGCCAGCATTTCCCATAGATGACATAGCTTTTATTACAGCCTCTATTACTTCTTGTGGTTTATGTAACGTAGTAGCTGCGTTATCAAAATAAATCATTTTTCCTCCTATAACCATTCCACATTGATATTTTTTCTTGGGGCTGTACATTTATAAGAGATATCTGGATAACCTATCAACATACAAGCACAAGTAACATTTCTCTTCAATCTAAATTTTTTTATTAACTCTTCACTATGATTGATAGCCATCTCTATAAATCCACTGAAAAGGACACCAAGCCCCATCATATTTGCCATTAATTCGATTTTATCAGCAGCAAGTATTCCATTAATTTTAGAGGAACTAGTGATTACTAATAACATAGGAGCTTTAAAGAAAAGTTTATCATCATTGAATCTATTCTCATACATATTTATAAATCTATCTTTATATCTTTTTAGTACTAGGCTATTTATATCAGAATTTGTAAAATTATTAAGCCCTTCCCAGATAGGTTCTTTAAATTTTTCTAACTCATCTTGGATAACAAAATAATTTACATCTTGCACATTAGCTCCAGTAGGACTAAAACGTCCAACTTCAAGCAATTTTTCTATTCTCTCTTTTTCTATTTTTTTCTCTTTAAAGTGTCTAATACTTCTTCTAGCTTTAACAAAATTTAAAAAAGTAGTATCAGCTTCAATATTGTAGTTTAAATTTTTTAACTCCTCACTATCTTCATACCCCTCAAAAGAAATCGCCTTTGTAGGACAGATAGCTACACAATGCCCACACATCATACAAGGACCTTTTATTGAAATCTCATCATTTTGAAGGATAATATTTTCTGGAAAACAATCTCTAATACATGATTTACATTTTATACATTTATCTAAATCTATTTTAACCATAAAACAACCTCCTTACTTTACAATTTTAGTTTATCACAAAGGTTGAAAATAGTAAATAGTATTTATAGTCCTATAATTAATATGTTATAAATATTATTAAAATTTAAAAAAATTTTTACCTCTTTAGTATCTTATGATATAATTAACTATATATACAAATATTAGAGGTGGAATTTTATGAACAAAATAATTATGCTTGGAGATAGTTTGATAGATTGGAACTATAATTCCCCATATGAAAATTATGGAAAAAATGGGTATAGGAGCAGAGATGTTTTTTGGTTATTAGAGGCAAATAAAGATATTTTTGGAGATATTGGAATCCTTCTAGTAGGAGTAAATGACTTTTTTACTAATATGGATTTTGAAAAATCAAAGGAATATTATATAAAGATTGTAAACGAATTAAGAAATAGAGTAAAAAAACTTATAGTAATCTCTTTACTCCCAACAGATAGAAAGTATATAAATATAAAAGTAGAAGATTTTAATAATTGGTTAAAAAACAGTTATCCAAATGAATTTTTAAATCTTTATCAATATTTTATAGATGAAAATTTAGAAATGAAAAGAGTATATACAACAGATGGAATCCATCTTAATCACAAAGGATATGAAATTTTTAATAAAATTTTGGACAAAAGGCTACAAGAGATAAAATAATTTTGTACAATAAAAATTATTGTGATATAATAAATAAAAACATCTAGGAGATTAACTATGGAAAATAATTTTTGGAAAGAGTGGAGTAAGCTCGTAATAATGTTAATAGGAATATTAATAGTATGGATAGGGTTTATTTTTATTTGTGACAAGTACTTTGGAAAATCTTTTGAAGAGATGAGGTTTATACACTATTTTATATTTATGGTGTTAATAATGAAAGCTAAGAATATATTTCTTAAAAGAATAAAAAAAGATGAAGAAACAGATAAAGATAAATAATATGTGAGAAGAGAGGGCTTTTATGGTAAGAGAGGAAGAATTTTATAGAAAACAGATGGTAAATGGTCTTGTTTATATCATAGGGGAGAGAGAAGCTTTCTCTGGAATAATTAATTTTAGATATAAAAATGGACAATTAAAAGAAAAAGAACCTTTTGTTTTGGGGATAAAAGAGGGAACAAATTTAAAATACTATGAAAATGGGCAACTAAAAGAATCTAATGATTTTATTAATGGAAGACTTAATGGAGATTCTATTCAATACTATGAAAATGGACAAATGAAAGAATCTATGGTTTTTAAAGATGATAGAATAAATGGAGAATGGGTAAAATATTACGAAGATGGAGCTATAAAATCTAGAGGATATTTTATAGATGGAAAGCTTAATGGGAAAAAAATTAATTATTATCCTAGTGGAAAAATTATGGAGATAATATCTTTTAAAGATAATATGCTACATGGAGAGTATATTTCTTACTATGAAAGTGGAGATATAAAAGTTAATGAGTATTTTATAAATGGTTTATTAGAGGGAGAAGCTGTCTATTATTATGAAAATGGAGAGGTAAAAATCCGTGAAGAGTATAAGAAACAGATAAAAAATGGGAAATATGTAAGATATTATGAAAATGGAATAATTAATGCTTTGGGAAATTTTAAAGAGGGACAGATGAATGGAGATTGGAGTATGTTCTATGAAAATGGAAAACTTTTAGGAACTGTTTCTTTTAAAGATGGTAAAGTGAAGAAATAAATTAATTTAACAATATTAAAAGGAAAAAATTACTATAATGAGTTTAAATATTATATAGTAAGTTTTTTCCTTTTTTATTTATAATTTATTCTAATTAAAAAATTTATTATTTAATCTAATAGTGATGTTCCATAGGAATTATCTATTGCACATAACCATTTTCCATTTATCTTTCTAAAAATATAAGTAGCTCTTCTTTCCATACTGTATTCAGAAGTTTCTTTATTAATAGCATCGAGAAAAGTTTGAGATAATATTAAGGCTGTATCTCCAGTTTCTATGCATAACATTTTCCCTTGAGTAGGAACAATACTATTTTTAAAATATTCAGCTATTCTAATAAAAGCTTTTTTTATATTTTCTTTTCCCTGTACTTCCATACCTGGCTTTACTATTAAAATTGCATCGTCTGTATAAAAGTTTAATAAATCATCGAATCTTTCTTCTTTTATAGCTAAGTCTGCTTGATGGATTAATTCTTTTATTTCTTTATTCATATAAAATCAACTCCTCTATAAATAAGCAATTAGTAATTTTATAGTTTCAATTACTCCCTCTATATGAGTTCTCTCATAGTGATGTGAAGATTCTACACTTGGTCCAATACATCCACATTTAAAATCAAATCCTTGTAAAAGAGCAGCACTAGCATCTGAACCATATCTATTATATACATCAACAGTATATCCGATATTATTTAATTCAGCTGCTTCCATAAGTCCAAGTCTTACACTTAAATCATATGGAGTTTTAAAATCTTTAGCTGCTATACTTACTTTTTTCTCATCTCCATAAGCATCTGCTCCAACAAGTCCAATATCTAAAGCTATAAACTCGTCCATATCATCAGGTATTACAGAAACTCCATGTCCAATCTCTTCATAGTTAGATATATAGATATATAATCCATTTTTAGGTTTTAGATTATTATCTTTTAAATATTTGATATATCCTAAAACTTGAGCTATACAAATTTTATCATCAATAAATCTTGATTTAATATAACCACTCTCTGTAATTACAGTACGTGGGTCAAAAGATACAAAATCTCCAACTCTTATTCCTAGTTGTTCAGCATCTTCTTTATTGTAAACTTCTTCATCTAATCTGATTTCCATAGTAGAAGCGTTTCTTGACATCTCTCTAGCTTCATCTCCATAAATATGTACAGAGCTTTTTACTGGAACTATTGTTCCTTCGATAGCATCTCCATCAAGAGTATGAACTAAACAATTTTCTCCTTCTACTCCTCCCCAGTTTACTCCACCAAGGTTTACTAACTCTAATCTTCCATTTGGTTTAATTTTTTTAACCATAGCTCCTAAAGTATCTACATGGGCAGAAATCATTTTTTTGTAATTGTTATCTTCTCCATCAAGGTATGCTAGGATAGCTCCTTTTCTAGTTAGACTGTATGGAACTTTTAATTCATCTAATTCCACTCCTATTCTTTCCATAGCATCGTCAGTATATCCAACAGGACTAGGAATGTTTAGAAGCTCCATAGCCATATCAAGTACATACTCAACATCTAAGTTAATATCCATATTTTCCACTTCCTTTTTATTTGTTTTCTATATATAAATCTTTTAAATTATGCATTGTTGTGGCATCGTATTTAAATCCTTTAACTCTTTTGTTAAGACCAATATTTTCATTTTTATATAAAAGAAGTCCAAAAGGAGCATCTTCTTGTAAAATTTCTTGTCCTTTGAAGAATAGTGCTTTTCTTTCAGCAGAATCAGAAGTAAGACGAGCTTCCTCTATAACTTTATCTAACTCTTTATTAGTATAGAAAGCTCTATTTCCAGCTCCACCATGAGATGAACTATGTAATAATGGGAAGAAAACTATATCAGCATCTGAAGTACCAGATACCCAACCACCTAGTAAAGCTTGATGCTCTCCTTGAGCAGTTTTTTGTAAATAAGTTCCCCACTCAAGGGTTTCTATTTTCATATCTATTCCAATCTCTTTTAAATTAGCTTGAATAATTTGAGCTAATTGAAGTCTAGTAGTATTATCGTTTACAAATAGAGTAAATGATGGATTTTGAATTCCAGATTTCTTTAAGTACTCTATTGCTTTTTCTTTATTGTATGGGTAACCTTCTACACTATCAGAATGTCCAAATACATTAGGGTTTACTATTGAGTTAGCTGGGATAGCTTTTCCCATAAATATAGAATCTGACATACTTTGTTTATCAAGAGCATAGTTTACAGCTTTTCTAAAATCCTTATTATCAAAAGGAGCTTTAGTATTGTTGAATGTAATATACTCTGTTGAAGTAGTAGGTTTAGATATAAGTTGTAAATCAGGATTTTTTTCAATCATTCCACTATCTATTGCATCCATATTGTAAGCTATATCTATCTCTCTTGTTTCAAGAGCAGCTAATCTACTACTATTTTCAGTGATAGCTCTATAAGTTAGATTATCAATTTTTGGTCTTCCTTCAAAATAATCATCAAAAGCTACTAATTCGATTTTCTCTCCACTTCCCCATTCAACAAATTTGTATGGTCCAGTTCCAACTGGTTCAGTAGCAATCACATCATTTTTAGCAATAGTATCTTTCTCATTTAAGATAGCAGTAAGTGGATGAGCTAATCCAAATAGTAATGGAGATGATGGCTCAGATAAAATTAATTTTACTGTATAATCATCTATTATTTCTACTTTTGTAATAGCATCTATCATAACTCTACTAGCTGGTTTATCCAACATTCTATTTATACTAAAAGCTACGTCTTTAGATGTAAGAGTATCTCCATTATGGAATTTTACCCCTTGTCTTATTTTTATTACTAGCTCTGTAGGAGATACATATTCAAAAGATTCTGCTAACTCTGGAACTATATTTCCATTTTCATCAACTTTTAGTAAGGTATTAAATATTTGCTCTGTTATAGTTAGAGCTGGTATCTCATTATACATATTTGGGTCTAGACTTTTAGGTTTAGAACCTTGAGAAACTACGATATTGTTATTAATTTTTTCCTCTTTCTTTTCTCCTCCGCAACCTGTGATAAAAAGAGAGAGTCCTAGCATTATTAAAGCAAATTTTTTCATAAAATCCCTCCAAGTTTAAAAAAGATATATATATACTACTATTGAAAGTAATTTTTTAAAAATATATATAATATATAAAACTTTTTCAAAAGATATATAATAAAAAAAGAGAAAAATTTACTTAATTGAATTTAAAATAAGCAAACTGATTCTCTTTATATTTTTACATTATGATAATGATTTTAAAATTTTAGCTAATTGGTCTGGACAAGAAGTTCCTCTTCCTCTACAATCTATTCCTTCTAATTTTTTTATAACTTCATCTTTATTCATCCCTAAGATAAGATTTTGAAGTCCATGAGTATTTCCATCACAACCACCACAGAATTCTATTTCAGTGATTTTTCCATTCTCGTCAAACTCTACTCCTATCTCTTTGGCACATATTTTTTCAGTTTTATAATATTTCATCTTTTCCTCCTATACATATCTCTTTCTACATGGAAATATTATACTAAAAAAAATAGAAAAATACAAGTAGTATAAAATTACATAAGTATTTCAGAAAAAGTATGATACAATAGTAAATATAAAGAATTTCTGGGAGGATAACAATATGAAAAAAATTGCAATAGCTACATTTGTTCTATTAACATTAGTTGGTTGTGGAAAAGAGATAGATATTTCTCAAAAACAAGTAAGAAAGGGAATAGTTTATACAATAAATGAAGATAAACCTTTTACAGGAAAGGTAGTAGGAAAATATGAAAATGGACAAAATAAACTAGTTGAAAAATTTAAAGAGGGAAAATTTGATGGAGAGCAAATCTATTATTATGAAAATGGACAAATAAAAGAAAAGATAACATATCAAGGAGGAGTTCCAACAGGAGTATATAATGAGTATCATAAGAATGGAGAAGTAGCATACACAGGAAGTTTTTCTAATGGTAAAAAAGAAGGAGAGTGGAACAGATATACTGAAGATAAAAAATTGATATTAACAGAGATTTATAAAAATGGAAAGCTTGAAGATGTTAAGCAATTTTTAATTGATACTGATAAAATAAAAGGGAAAATAAATAGTTTATTTAATTAGAAACTAAATATCAAATTTTCATACACTGTTCAAATATAGAATCAAATAGTATCAATAAAATGGTACTATTTTATTTTTTAGAAATTTTAAAAAGTAATTTTTAAAAAAGAAAAAAATTTTTTAAAATTACACTTGATTTTTTTTTAATTTAGGAGTATACTCTTTTCAACAGCTTGGGGGAGCAGTTAATAATTAGAAAGAGGAGGAAGAACTATGTTTACACTTAATATAATATTTGTCATATGTATAATATCACTCATACAAATGAATATGAGTTCAATTTCATATACAAAAAATTATATTAGGCAAGTATTATAGTTATATCCATTACTATATATAGAGGCAATAATTTATTTTATTGTTAATGACAGCCTAATAGGGCTGTTTTTTTATAATCAAAAATCTGTCCGTGCTATACGAACTAAAATAACTAAAATTTATACTAAATAAGTTTTAAATTAAAAATTTTATATACATTTAAAGGGGGAATCAAAATGAAAAAATTTACACTTATGCTTTTAGGACTATCTTTCTTAATCACAGCTTGTGGTGGAGAAAAAGAGGCAACGACTAAAAAAACTGATGAAGCAGCAACTATTAAAATCGGAGGTTTAGGACCTTTAACTGGACCATTAGCTATTTATGGAGTTACTGCTACTAATGGTTCAAAACTTGCTTTTGAGGAAATTAATAAAAATGGTGGAATCTTAGGAAAACAAGTAGAGTTTGTATTATTTGACGAAAAAGGAGATTCAACAGAAGCTGTTACAGCTTACAACAGATTAGTAGATGAAGGAGTAGTAGCTTTAGTAGGAGATATTACTTCAAAACCATCTCTAGCTGTAGCTGAAATTGCTGCTCAAGATAATATGCCAATGATTACTCCAACAGGAACTCAATTTAACATCACAGAAGCTGGACCAAATGTATTCCGTGTATGTTTCACTGACCCATACCAAGGAGTTATCCTAGCAAACCTAGCAAAAAATAATCTAAAAGCTAATACTGTAGCTATTATGGTAAATAACTCAAGCGACTATTCTGATGGAGTTGCTGAAGCTTTTATCAAAGAAGCTGAAAGATTAGGATTAAAAATAGTAGCTAAAGAGGGATATGCAGAAGGAGATAAAGATTTCAGAGCTCAACTTACTAAAGTAGCTGCTACTAATCCAGATGTATTATTAGTACCAGATTATTATGAGCAAGTAGCTTTAATTACTACTCAAGCTAGAGAAGTAGGAGTAAAATCAACATTTATTGGACCAGATGGTTGGGATGGAGTAGCTAAAGCTCTAGACTCTTCAGCATATGGAGCTGTTGAAAATAGTTACTTTACAAACCACTACTCTGTAGAAGATACTAATGAAAAAGTTCAAAACTTCTTAAAAGCATATAGAGAAAAATATAAAGATGAACCTTCAGCTTTCTCAGCTCTTTCATATGACGCTGCTTACTTAATGAAAGACGCTATTGAAAAAGCTGGTTCAACAGATAAAGACGCTATTGTTAAAGCAATGAAAGAAAGTGATTTTGCTGGTGTAACTGGACACTTAAGATTTGATGAGAAGAATAACCCAGTTAAAGCTGTTACTGTTCTAAAAGTTGTAAATGGAAATTATACTTTTGATTCTGTAATTCAACCTGAATAAGTTAAAAATTAAAGTAACTTTTGTTTAAAGAGAATTGAGAGTAGCTAACTATATGATGTTATTTAGTGTTAGCTACTTTATAAATTCTCATTCTTTATAAAATAGAAGAAGGGATCAAAAGTAAGGTATTGAGAGGAGAGAGAAAGAAAAATGGAATTTATTATGCAGATTATCAACGGACTACAAATAGGTAGTATCTATGCCTTAGTATCACTTGGGTATACGATGGTTTATGGAATAGCACAACTTATTAACTTTGCTCATGGGGATATTATTATGGTGGGAGCTTATGTTTCACTATTTAGTATTCCAGTTTTTACAAGAATAGGATTACCCGTATGGCTTACAGTAGTACCTGCTATTGTACTATGTGTGGTCTTAGGAATGTTAACAGAGAGAGTAGCTTATAGACCTCTTAGAAATTCTCCTAGAATTTCTAACTTAATCACAGCCATAGGAGTAAGTTTATTCTTAGAAAATTTATTTATGAAAATTTTTACTCCAAATACAAGAGCATTCCCAAAAGTATTTACTCAAGAGCCACTTAGATTTGGAGATATCTATCTTAACTATGGAACTGTTGTTACTATTGTCTTAACTCTTATCCTTTCAGTAGGATTACAATATTTTATGAAAAAGACAAAATATGGAAAAGCTATGCTAGCTACAAGTGAGGACTATGGAGCAGCAAAGCTTGTAGGTATCAATGTAAATAGTACAATCCAACTTACTTTTGCAATAGGAAGTGGACTTGCTGCTATTGCTTCTGTACTTTATGTCTCAGCTTATCCACAAGTTCAACCACTTATGGGTTCTATGTTAGGAATAAAAGCTTTTATAGCTGCTGTACTTGGAGGAATTGGAATTCTACCAGGTGCTGTTATAGGAGGATTTATTCTTGGAATAGTTGAAAGTTTAACAAGAGCTTATTTATCATCACAATTAGCAGATGCCTTTGTATTTGCTATCCTTATTATAGTTCTACTTGTTAAACCAACAGGACTTTTAGGAAAAAATATGAGAGAGAAAGTATAGGAGGAAGGAAAGATGAATCATACAAAAAGATGGAGTTATGCTTTAACTCTGATTTTAGTAATAATTGGATATTTTTTATTGACAGGACTTATATCATCAGGAATGATTTCAAGATATCAAACTACTGTAATGATTTTTATCTGTATTAATATTATTTTAGCTGTAAGTTTAAATATAACTGTTGGGTGTCTTGGACAAATTACTATTGGACATGCTGGTTTTATGTCAGTAGGAGCTTACACAGCAGCACTATTTGCTAAAACTGGAATAGTTGAAGGGTTACCTGGTTATATTATTGCTCTTATTGTAGGAGGAATTGTTGCTGGAATTGTGGGAATAGTAATTGGTATTCCAGCTTTGAGATTAAATGGTGACTATTTAGCAATTATTACTCTTGCTTTTGGAGAGATTATTAGAGTTTTAGTTGAGTACTTTGATTTTACAGGTGGTGCTCAAGGACTTAGAGGAATTCCTCGTTTTAATAAATTTGGTGTTATATACATTATAATGGTACTATGTGTAATGATGATGTTTTCACTTATGACAAGCCGTCATGGAAGAGCTATTCTAGCTATTAGAGATGACGAAATAGCAAGTGGAGCTTCAGGAATAAATACAACTTATTATAAGACTTTTGCTTTCACTGTTTCAGCTATTTTTGCTGGAGTAGCTGGAGGAATCTATGCTCATAACTTAGGAATATTAGGAGCTAGACAATTTGACTTTAACTATTCAATCAATATTTTAGTTATGGTTGTATTAGGAGGAATGGGAAGCTTTACAGGTTCATTTCTTTCTGCTATTGCTTTAACAATTTTACCAGAAGTACTTAGAGAGTTCTCTGATTACCGTATGATTGTTTACTCTTTATTATTAATCTTAACTATGATTTTCCGTCCAACAGGATTATTAGGACGTAAAGAGTTCCAAATTTCAAAATTCGTAGAAAGATATATTACTAAGAAGGGGGCAGCAAAAAATGGCAAATAGAATTTTACATGCTAAAGATATAAATATTACTTTTGGTGCTCTTAGAGCTGTAAGTGATTTTAATTTAGAGTTAAGAGAAAAAGAGTTAGTAGGACTTATTGGACCAAATGGTGCTGGAAAAACTACTGTATTCAATATATTAACCGGTGTGTATTCAGCTACATCAGGAACTTATACATTCAATGGAGAGGAAGTAAAAAAGACTCCTACACATAAGCTTGTAAGAAAGGGACTTGCTAGAACTTTCCAAAATATCAGACTTTTTAAATATATGAGCGTATTAGATAATGTTTTAGTTGCTAATAACTTTAATATGAAGTATGGAGTTTTAACAGGAACTTTCCGTTTACCAAAATTCTGGTTAGAAGAGAGAAAAGCTAAGAAAAAAGCTATGAAACTTTTAAGAATTTTTGATTTAGATAAATATGCAGATGCTCCAGCTGGAAGTCTTCCATATGGACAACAAAGAAAATTAGAGATAGCTAGAGCTATGGCTACTAATCCAAAAGTTTTACTTCTAGATGAGCCAGCAGCAGGTATGAACCCAACAGAAACTGAAGAGCTTATGAAGACTATCAAGCTTATTAGAGATAAATTTGGAATTGCTATCTTATTAATAGAGCATGATATGAAACTAGTTTTAGGAATTTGTGAAAGACTTATTGTATTAGACCATGGAACTATTATAGCAAGTGGAGATCCACAAAAAGTTGTTAATGACCCAGCAGTTGTTACAGCTTACTTAGGAAAAGATGATGATGAAATTGATGAAGAGGAAGCCAAAAATAAAGAGATTGCTTCTGTAAAAGCTGAGATATTTAATGACGAGGAGGAAGTTTAATGGAAAGAGATATTATGCTTGAGGTAAAAGATTTGCATGTATATTATGACAATATTCATGCCTTAAAGGGAATCTCTCTAAAGGTAGGAAAGGGAGAGGTTGTATCTCTTATAGGTGCTAATGGTGCTGGAAAAACTACTACTCTTCAAACGATATCTGGGCTTATTCAAGCTAGAGAGGGAAGTGTAATATTTGAAGGGCAAGATATCACAAAGATAGAGTGCCATAAAATTTGTAAAATGGGAATAGCTCAAGTTCCTGAAGGAAGAAGAGTATTTGCTAGACTTCCTGTAAAAGATAATTTAAAATTAGGAGCTTTTACAGTTGATGATACTCCAGAAAATCTAGAAAAAGATAGAGCTAGATTTTATGAAGTTTTTCCTAGAATGGCAGAGAGAAAAAATCAATTAGCAGGAACTTTATCTGGAGGAGAACAACAGATGTTAGCTATGGGAAGAGCTCTGATGAGCAGACCTAAGTTACTTATTTTAGATGAACCATCAATGGGATTATCTCCTTTATTTGTTAAAGAGATATTTGCTGTTATTAAAAGATTAAAAGAGGCTGGAACTACTATACTTCTAGTAGAACAAAATGCAAAAATGGCTCTTTCAGTTGCTGACTATGCCTATGTTATAGAAACAGGAAAAATAACAATGGAAGGAAAAGCCCAAGATTTATTAAATGATGCTAATGTTAAAAAAGCTTATTTAGGAGCTTAATAAATTTGCTTTCTCACTACTTTCAAATAGAGGGTGTTGTAATTTTTTACAGCACCCTCACCTTATTATCTTTTAAATATAAGTATAAAATTTTTATCCTTTTTATTTACCTTTCTAGATTCTCTTATCTTTTGTATTGTTTTATTATGTATTCAATTATCTTTTTAAATATCTCCTTATTTATAAATTAATTATTATAACATTTTAGAATAAAAAATTTATATAAATATATTTTGGATATTAAAATATTTTTATTGAATATAATTTTAAGTTATGATATAATAAAAAACAAGTTAAATAATTGAAATATAAAATATCATGAGGAGGATATATGAAGAAAAATGTAACTAAATTTTTTGCTGGTATATTGCTAGTAGCTGGAGCTATTGGATGTAGTTCTGAAAATACGAATGAGAAACTTGAAGTAAATAAGAAAGAAAACCAACTTCAAAAAAAGGAGGAACTTGTCTTTGTAAACTATAGGGATATTAGAGATTTGAATCCTCATCTTTATGCTGGAGAGATGTATGCACAGGAAATGTTGTATGAAACTCTTGTAAATATCGGACCTAATGGATATGAGCCTTGTTTAGCAGAAAGTTGGAATATAAGTGAAGATGGAAAAACTTATACATTTAATATAAGGAAAGGTGTAACATTTTCTGATGGAACAATTTGTGATGCCCATGCTATTAAAGCAAATTTTGATGCAATTTTAGAAAATAAAAGTAGACATACTTGGCTAGAAATGATGCATCTCTTAGAAAGTGTCGATTTAATGGATGACTATACTATACAGATAAAATTGAGTAAACCATACTATCCAATGCTTACAGAATTAGGGGTAACTAGACCATTTGCAATGATATCCCCTAAAGCTATGAAAAATGGATCGACTAAAGATGGAGTAAATGCTTATATAGGAACTGGACCATATATTTTAAAGAAATTTGTAACAGATGAGTATGCAATATTTGAAGCTAATGAAAATTATTGGGGAAAAGTTCCTGATATAAAGAAAATATTAGTAAAAGTTATTCCAGATAATCAAACTCGTATCTTAGCTTTAGAAAAAGGAGAGATTGATTTAATATTTGGAAAAAATATGATAGATGCTGATGCAGTAAATAAATATAAAAATAACAATAAATTTACTGTTGCTTTATCAGAACCAACATCTACTAGACAGATTGTCATAAATACAAATAATGAGATTTTAAAAGATAAAAGTATTAGATATGCTTTACAGCATGGAACTAATAAGGAAGCAATATCTCAAGGAGTATTTTATGGATTAGAAAAACCGGCTGATACACTTTTTGCTAGAACAGTTCCATATTGTAATATTGATTTAAAACCATTTAATTTTGATATGGCTTTAGCTAATAAATATCTTGATGAGAGTGGTTGGGTAAAAGGAAAAGATGGTATTCGTACTAAAGATGGAAAAAGACTAGAGTTAAATTTACTATATAATAGTGATAGTGTTACTGAAAAAACTATTTCTGAATATTTACAAGCTGAATATAAAAAATTAGGAATAGCTATAAATATTACTGGACAAGAGGAGCAATCTTATCGTGATAATATGAAAGCTGGAAATTTTGATATGGTATTTAATATTTGCTGGGGAACACCTTATGATCCTCAATCTTCTTTAGCAGCAATGCGTCAACGTGTATATGGAGATTATGCCGCTCAATTAGGGTTGGAGGATAAGGCTGAAATTGATGAAGCTATAACTAAAATTCTTGTTTCTACAAATGAAGAAGAGAGACAAAAGTTATATACATTTGTTTTAACAAGATTACATGAAGATGCTGTATATATTCCACTTACTTATGAGTGTAATAAAGCAATTTATACTTCCGAATTAAAAAATGTTAAGTTTACACAAACTCAATATGAAGTTCCATTTGCAGAAATGACTTTTGAATAATGTAAATACCATAAGGATAGGCATAGCCTATCCTTTTTATTAGAAGGAGGAAAAGTGAAAAATTATATAATAAAAAGAGTTTTAATGAGTATTCCTTTACTTATATGTATATCTTTTATTTGTTTTGTATTTATAAATTTAATACCTTCAGATCCAGCTGAAGTAGCCCTTAGAGTTAGACAGACTCCGATAATCACAGAAGAGGCAATTGCACAAGTGAGAGCGGAATTAGGATTAAATGATCCATTTTTTATAAGATATATAAAATGGTTTTTTCAATGTTTAGTTTTAGATTTTGGAGTAAGTTATACTAATCCAGCTCGTACAGTTACAGGAGAGATTGGAAGATGCCTTCCTGCAACCTTACAATTGGCTGGAATGTCATTAGTTTTTGTAATTTTCTTAAGTTTACCTATAGGTTTCTTATGTGCTGTATATAAAGACTCATGGTTTGATAGAGTGATGAGAGGAATTGTTTTTATGACAACAGCTATGCCAGCTTATTGGGTAGGGCTTTTAATGATATGGTTAATCAGTATAAAATTTGATTTACTTCCTACAAGTGGAGCAGGATCTTTTAAACATCTTATTTTGCCATCTTTTACAGTTGCTCTTACTTATATTTCTACATATATCAGATTGATTAGAAATAATATGTTAGAAAATATGAAAGAAGATTATGTGTTATACGCTAATGTA
This sequence comes from Fusobacterium mortiferum ATCC 9817, assembly GCF_000158195.2. Taxonomy (NCBI): domain Bacteria; kingdom Fusobacteriati; phylum Fusobacteriota; class Fusobacteriia; order Fusobacteriales; family Fusobacteriaceae; genus Fusobacterium; species Fusobacterium mortiferum. The sequence continues at coordinate 131,282 of NZ_GL987991.1, read as the reverse complement.
AGAGGACTACAACAGAAAAATATTTTAAGGAAACATATTTTAAAAAATTCTCTTCATTCATGTATTACAGCAATTGGTATGAGTATTCCACAACTGATTGCTGGAACTATAGTTGTAGAAAATGTTTTTGCTTGGCCTGGAATAGGAAAACTTTGTATAGCATCTATTTTTAATAGGGATTATCCAGTAATACAAGCATATGTTTTAATGGTTGGAACATTATTTGTAATATTTAATTTAATATTTGATATTGTTCAATATATTGCTGATCCAAGACTTAGAAAGGGAATGAAGTGATAAAATGTTAAAAAGACTTTTAAAAAATAAAATGGCTTTAATATGTATAACTTTAATTGTTATATTAGTTATCTTAGGAGTTTTCGCTCCTGTTTTTGCTCCAAATGACCCCTATGAAAATAATATTTTAAATAAATTTGCTCCATATTCATGGGAATATCCTTTAGGAACTGATCACTTGGGAAGATGTGTTTTTTCAAGAATGATATATGGAATAAGACCGACTCTTTTCTTATCATTGGTTACAATGGTGGGAACTATTGGATTAGGAACATTGATGGGATTATTATCTGGATATTTCGAAGGAATAATTGATGATGTAATAATGAGAATAGTAGATATGATGCTGTCTTTTCCTAGTCAAATAATGATACTGGCTATAGTTGCTTTATTAGGTGTAGATATTAGAAATGTTATTATAGCTAATGTTTTTATTAAATGGGCTTGGTATGCAAGAATGATTAGAACCAATGTTATAAAATATACAGATAAAAATTTTATTCTTTTTTCAAGATGTATAGGTTCAGGAGAAAGATTTATTCTATTTAGACATATGATTCCTTGTATTGCTTCAGAGATGGCAGTATTAGCTACATTAGACATAGGTTGGGCAGTTTTAAATATATCAACTTTATCTTTTTTAGGACTTGGAGTACAAGCACCTATTCCAGAGTGGGGGGCTATGTTAAACGAAGCAAAAAATGTAATGACTACAAATCCAATACAGATGATAGCTCCAGGGGTAGCTGTTGTTATATTAGTAGCAACTTTCAATTTTTTAGGAGATTGTTTAAGAGATGCTTTTGATCCAAAGGAGGCAGAGATTTAATGAAAAAAACATTGTTAAAAGTAGAAAATATCTCTATATATCTTAAGAAAAAGAATATAAAAAATTGTTTAGTAGAAAATATCTCCTTTGAATTAAAAGAGGGGGAGTGTCTTGGAATTTTAGGAGAGAGTGGAAGTGGAAAAAGCTTAACCTGTAAATCTATTATGGGATTATTGGATAGTAAAACTTTTTTTATAGAGGGAAAAGCTATATATAATGGAGAAAATTTACTTGAGTGTAGAGGGGAAGAGTTAAGAAAATTAAGAGGAAAAGAGATCGCTATGATTTTACAAAATCCAATGACATGTTTTGATCCTCTATATACAGTTGGTTATCAAATAGCAGAAACTTTTACAGAACATACATCTTATTCAGCTGAAGAGATAAAAAAGAAGTCTATTGAAATTTTAGAAAAAATGCAATTGAAAAATCCTGAAGATATTTTATTAAAATTTCCTCATCAATTAAGTGGAGGAATGTTACAAAGAATAATGATTGGGTTAGCTTTAGCAATGAATCCTAAATTTATAATAGCAGATGAACCTACTACAGCTATAGATGCTATTACTCAATATGAAATCATGAAAGAGTTTCAAAAAATAAAAAAAGATGGAAAAGTTGGAATGATATTTATATCTCATGATTTAGGAGTAATTTCAGAGATTTCAGATTATGTTATCGTAATGAATAAGGGGAAAATTGTTTCACAAGGCAAAAAAGATGAAGTATTTAAAGAAACAAAAGATGAATTTACAAAAATGTTAATAGAGAAGAAATTAGTAGTAATGAATAGATATAAAGAGATTATGAAGGGAGGAAAAAATGCTGTTAGAGGCTAAAAATATAAATGTAAGCTTTAAGAAAGAAAATCAAAAAACAATTTTTGGTAAAGAAAGACAGCAAGTAGTAAAAAATGTTTCTCTTTCATTAAAAAAGGGAGAGTGTCTTGGAATAATTGGAGAAAGTGGAAGTGGTAAATCTACTTTAGGAAAAACTTTAATTGGACTTTTAAAACCAGATAGTGGAAATATCTATTTAGAGGGAATAGATATGTATAATGCTAATAGAGAAAATAGAAAAAAAATTCAACAGATGATAAGTATAGTTTTTCAAGATTATACTTCTTCAGCTAATCCTCGTTTTCTTGTAAAAGATATTATAGGAGAGGCTTTAAGAGTATTAGAAAAGAAACTAGGAGAAAAAGTAGATAGAGATAAAAAAACAAAGGAATTATTAGAAGTAGTTGGATTAAATGAAAATTTTATGAATAGATATCCCCATGAATTGAGTGGAGGGCAATTACAAAGAGTGTGTATAGCTAGAGCTGTAGCAACTAACCCTCAATTTATTCTTTTAGATGAAGCTATTAGTTCGTTGGATGCTTCTACCCAAACACAAGTGATGGATCTATTAAAAGATTTACAAAAAAAATATGGACTTTCTTATATTTTTATAACCCATGATCTTCCTTCTGTTACTTATATGTGTGATAGAGTTCTATTTTTTTATGAGGGAAATGTTGTAGAAGAGGTTGAGGATATTTATAAACTTTCTCAAGTAAAAAGTCCTTATGCTAAAAAACTTTTAAATTCTATATTGGAGATAAATGTTGATGAATAATAGTAATATAACACATAAGATGTTTTTAAGCTTGATGATTCCCTTTATTTTATCTACTATAACACAACCTTTACTTGGAGCAGCAGATATTGCTGTAGTTGGAAAATTAAATAATGTAAATTATATATCTGGAGTATCTATAGGAACACTTATTTTTAACACTATATATTGGATTTTTGGTTTTCTAAGAGTAAGTACTACAGCTTTTAGTGCTCAATCTAGTCATTATAGTGATAAAAAAAGAGTAAGTGACATATTTTTTAGACCAATAATGATAGCTTTGTTTATAAGTTTAATTATGGTTATTTTTCAAAATATAATTTTTGAAAGTTCTATGAAATTTATAAAACCAGAATTAGAAATAGAAAAAGCAGCAACAACTTATTTTAAAATTTTGATTTGGGGAGCTCCTTTTGTTTTAACTAATTATGTACTTTTAGGTTGGCTTATGGGATTAGGAAATATAAAAGCTTCTATGACTATGCAGATTTCAGGAAATCTTTTAAATATTATATTGGATATAATTTTTGTAACAATATTTAATTTTAAAGTTGAAGGAGTAGCTTATGCAACCCTTATTTCACAAATTTTTTCAACTTTTTTAGGAGTATATTTTATCTTTCCATACACTTACCACAAGTATATAGATTTAAAATCAATTATTAATAAAAAAGAGTTAATAAGTATCTTTTGTGTAAATAGGGATTTGATGGTTAGAACTATATGTTTAGTTTCACATAATAATCTTTTTACAATGGCAAGTTCCAATTTAGGTGGAGATATTTTGGCAACTAATGCTATTCTTTTTCAAATAATGTCAATTATCTCTTATGCTTTTGATGGAATAGCTAATACAGCTAGTGTATTTGCAGGAAGAGCAAGAGGGCAAAAGGATAATTTACTTATGAAAAATTGTTGGAAGAAGACTTTTTATTGGGGAGTTATTTTTGTTATTTTAACAACAGTAATTTATTTGATATTTTCAGATAGTATTATTAGAATATTTACTAAACTACCTAATATTATTTTATTGGCAAAAGAGTATTCAAAATGGATATTATTATATCCATCTATAGCATTTTTAGGATTAACTTTTTATGGGGTATTTACTGGTTCTGCTAAAACATTTCCCATTATGACATCTACTGTTATAGCTTTTATACTATTTTTTATATCTTGGAAATACCTAATACCACTATATGAAAATAATGGAGTATGGATTTCTTTACTTGTATTTTATTTTGGAAGAGGAGTATTTTTAATTCCTCAATTAAAGAAAACATTGAGTTAAGGAGATGAGTATGGATTTTAAATTAGAAAATTTAGTTTGTGAAGCTGGAAAAAAAATATCTGGCTTTTGGAACATTGAAGGATATAGTATTCCAACTACTATAATAAATGGAGAGAAGGAAGGGAAAGTAATAGCAATATCTTCTGGAATACATAATTGCGAATATGTGGGAATACAAAGTGCTATTGAACTTTCACAAGAACTTAAACCAGAAAATATAAGTGGAACAGTTATTATTTTTCATCCTGTTAATTATTCTGGATTTTTTAAAAAGATTCCAACAGTGATGCCAGAAGATAATAAAAATTTAAATAGAGCATTTCCTGGTGAAAAGACAGGGACAATTTCAGATAAAATTGCTTATCATTTTTCTAAATTTTTATATCCTCAATTAGATTTTTTTATAGATATACATGGCGGAGATCTTTATGAAAGAGCGACAGCTTTTGTATACTCTCCAGGAATTGGAGATGAAGAGACTATAAGATTTTCTCATGAGGTAGCTCAATATTTAGCAGTTCCATATAGAGTTAGATCTTCAGCTAAAACAGGAGCATATAATTCTGCTGCTATTCAAGGAGTTCCCTCTATGTTAATAGAAAGAGGAGGAAATGGACTTTGGAGTAATGAGGAAGTACAAGATTATAAAAAAGATATTCTTTCTATATTAGGATATTTTAATATTATAGACTATTCAATTAATAAAAATTTACTTCAAAAAGAAATTACTACTGCTAAATATATCTCTTCAGAAATAGATGGATTTTGGTATCCTACTTATAAAGCTGGGGAAAAATTTAAAAAGGGTGAATTATTAGGAGAAATTAGAGATTGTTTTGGAAATATTATAACTTCATATTTTGCTGAATTTGATGGAGTAATATTATATGGAGTTTTTTCTTTAGCAGTAAGAAAAAATGAAGAAATTTTAGCTTATGGAAAAAATTAGTTAAAATTTTATGGGTGTTGTATTATTACAGCACCCTCATTTTAATTATCTTTTAAATGTCAAAACTAAATCTTTATCCTCTTTACTTACCCTTATAGATTCTCTTATCTTTTGTATTGTTTTATTTTGTATCCAATTATCTAAAGTATTCTCTTTTAAATAATCTAATGTTTTTTCTCTAAATTTAATAAACATTATTGAAATTAACCAAGCTTGAGCCATCTTTACATAATATTCTCTGTTAGTAATATTTGTACACAGATAAAAAATCTCATCAATATAGTTTTCTTCTAAATAATAACCAAGTAAAGTTACTAATCCAAATCTGATTCTCCAATTATCATTTGAACTTACACACTCTTTTATAAAATTGTAATATATATCTTTTTCCTTCTTTAAAAATTTTAAGTTACTCACAACAATATCACAAGTAGCCCAGTTATCAATCTCGGTTATAAAACTATCTATATACCTCTTTCTAACTTCATAATCAACTTTGATAAAACCTAGAACCAATCCTCTGATTACTCCCTCTTCATAATAGGTATTTTGAGAATATTCTATAAACTCTTTCCATTTTCCTTTAGAAATCTCTTTAGTTATCTCTTTCAATTTAGGAGTTCTTATCCCTATTAAACTTTTTTCTATTCCTAATAATTTAGAATGAAAATTTTTATATTTAATATCTTCTAAAGCGATTAAATAATTTATAAACTCTTGATAAGTCTCTTTATTCCAAATAATATTTTTTAAATCCATAGCTCCCTCTTATTAATATATAAATTTTATTTCTAATTTTTATTATAACATAATATTTAATATTATAACATAATATTTAAAAATTTTCTTGCAATTTAATTCATTTTATGATATTATAACTATATTAGTTAATAAAATCAAATATAGAAGAAAATAAATCAGTATTTTCTTAAAAAATAAAAAACAGTCAAGGCGAATTTTTTTTTCGCCTTTTTTTATTAAATTTTTTAGGAGGATATTAGAATGAATACAAAGTATATTTTTGTTACTGGAGGAGTTGTATCATCACTTGGAAAAGGAATTACTGCTGCCTCATTAGGAAATTTATTAAAAGCTAGGGGGTATAATGTGACTATACAAAAGTTTGACCCTTATATTAATGTAGACCCAGGAACAATGAATCCATATGAGCATGGAGAAGTATTTGTAACTGATGATGGAGCTGAAACAGACTTAGATTTAGGACATTATGAAAGATTTATTGATGAAAATTTAACTAAATATAATAATATAACTACTGGAAAAATATATCAAACTGTTATAGAAAAAGAGAGAAATGGAGAGTATCTTGGAAAAACTGTACAAGTAGTTCCACATATAACAAATGAGATAAAATCAAAGATAGAGATAGCTGGAAAAGTTAATAATTCTGATATCGTTATAACAGAGATAGGAGGAACAGTAGGAGATATAGAATCTACTCCTTTTTTAGAGGCAATCAGACAATTTAAATATGATATAGGGCGTGAAAATGTACTATATATTCATGTGGCTTTAGTTCCATATTTAAAAGCAGCTGGAGAATTAAAAACAAAACCAGCTCAACACTCTGTAAAAGAATTAATGAGTTTAGGAATTCGTCCAGATATATTAGTTTGTAGAACTGAGCATGACTTAAACGAAGGACTTAGAAAAAAATTAGCTATGTTTTGTGATATAGATTATGACGCCGTGATAGAAGCTAAAGATGCTAGTACTATATATGAAATTCCTTTAATTATGGAAAAAGAGGGATTAGCAGATGTAACTTGTAAAAAATTAGGTATAGAAAATAAAAAAGCTGACTTAGCTCCTTGGGAAAAAATAGTATATGATATAAAAAATCCTCAAGCAGAAGTAAAAATAGCTGTAGTAGGAAAATATGTTGAATTAAAAGATGCTTATATCAGTATAAATGAATCATTAGAACATGCTGCTTACTCTTTAGGATATAAGGCTAGAATAAAATATATACAAGCTGAAAATTTAGATGTAGAGTCTCTAAAAGAGTATCAAGGTATACTAGTTCCTGGTGGATTTGGTAATAGAGGGGTAGAGGGAAAAATAGCAGCTATAAAATATGCTAGAGAGAATAAAATCCCTTTCTTAGGAATATGTTTGGGTATGCAATTAGCAGTTGTAGAATTTGCTAGAAATGTTTTAGGTTACACTGATGCTAACTCAAGTGAATTAGATGAAAATACTACTCATCCTGTTATTCATATAATGGAAGATCAAAAATATATTGAAAAGATGGGAGGAACTATGAGATTAGGAGCTTATCCATGTATTTTAGGAGATGGAACTTTAGCAAAAGAGTTATATGAATCTAAAGAGATAAGTGAAAGACATAGACATAGATATGAGTATAATAACATATATAGAGAAGAATTAGAAAAAGCAGGTTTAAAAGTTTCTGGGACATCTCCTGATAACACTCTTGTTGAAATAGTAGAGTTACCAAGAGAGGTGCACCCATTCTATATAGCTGGACAATTCCATCCTGAGTTTAAGACAAGACCAAATAGACCTCACCCATTATTTAAAGGATTTATAGAAGCAAGTACAAAATAAAATTGAGAGGGAAGCTCCCTCTCATATTTTTTTTGACAAAATATTATAAGTGTGCTATTATAAAAAAGAATAAAGCTGAAAGACAGTTCATTTGTACCATCCTGTCTATAAACAAAACTAGGGCTCTTTTTTTATTATAATTTTTTGAATTAAAGAAAAGTTTGCTTATTTAGTTTCTTTGTTGATAGGAGGATAAAAGTAGACTTTTCTTTTTTATTCTCAAAATTATTTTAAGGAGGCAAATAATGTATACATTAATTAGTGAAGCAAGTTTTGATAGTGCTCATTTTTTATCTGGATACAACGGAAAATGTAAAAATATCCATGGACATCGTTGGACAATAAAGATGGAAATATATGGAGAAAAATTGCAAAGTGAAGGACACTTAAGGGGAATGATTTTAGATTTTGGAGATATAAAATCTATGTTGAAAGAGTTGGCTGATTATTTTGATCATTCTCTAATTATAGAGAGAGATAGTATGAGAAATGCTACATTAAATTATTTGAAAGAAGATGGTTTTAAAATCGTAGAAATAGATTTTAGACCAACAGCTGAAAATTTTTCTAGATATATTTTTGATTATTTTAAAGAGAGAAAAATTCCTGTAAAAAAGGTAATAGTCTATGAAACTCCAAATAACTGTGCAACATATAGTGAGGAGATAAAATAATGGCAAATTTTAAGGTTGTAGAGATATTTGAAAGTATAAATGGAGAAGGGAGAAGAGTTGGACAATTAGCTATTTTTATAAGATTGCAAAAATGTAATCTGAATTGTAGTTACTGTGATACAAGATGGGCTAATGGAGATGATGCCCCTTATACTCTAATGAGTGAAGATAAAATATATGACAGAATATTGAAAAGTGGAATAAAAAATATAACTCTTACTGGAGGAGAACCACTTTTGCATAAAGATGTGGAGATACTACTAGAGAAAATAGGAGAGAACCCAAACTTAAGTTTAGAAATAGAAACAAATGGAAGTATTGAATTAGAAAAATTCTCTAAATTAAAAAATCCTCCATTATTTACTATGGACTATAAATTGCCAAGTAGCAAAATGGAAAATAAAATGTGTTTAGATAATTTTAAATATTTAACTTTAAAAGATACTGTGAAATTTGTAGTAGGAACTATTGAAGATTTAAAAAAAGCTAAAGAGATAATTGAAAGATACTCTTTAATAGGAAAATGTGCTGTATATTTTAGTCCAGTTTTTAATTCCATTGACCCAATTGAAATAGTAAAATTTATGAAAGAAAACAGATTAAATGGAGTAAATCTACAATTACAAATTCATAAGTTTATATGGGATCCAGAAAGTAAAGGTGTATAATGATAGATAAAGAAGCAATAGAAAAACATATTAGGGGAATACTCATAGCTTTAGGGGATAATCCAGATAGAGAGGGACTTATAGAAACACCTAAAAGAGTAGCTAATATGTATGAAGAGATTTTTCAAGGAATGAATTATACTAATGATGAAATAATTAAGATCTATAATAAGAATTTTGAAGTTTCAAATAATTTAGATAGCAATGATATGGTTATAGTTAAAGATATTGAAATTTTTAGTTGTTGTGAACATCACTTAGCTCTTATGTATGATATGAGTGTAACAGTAGCATATATACCTAAAGATAGAGTTATTGGACTTAGTAAAATTGCTAGGATTTGTGATATGGTAGGAAAAAGGCTACAACTTCAAGAGAGAATAGGAAGAGATATAGCTTATATAGTTAGTAAAATCATTAACTCAGAAGATATTGCTGTTCTTATTAAAGGAAAACATAGTTGTATGACAGCTAGAGGAATAAATAAAACAAATAGTTTTACTGAAACTTCCACTTTTATGGGAGAATTTAAAAAAAATTATGTATTACAAAATAGGTTATTCAATAGATTATAAAGGAGAAAAGAGATGAGAGTTTTAGTATTATTAAGTGGTGGAGTAGATAGCTCAACTTGTTTGGCTATGGCTGTAGATAGGTATGGAAAAGATAATGTTGTAGCTTTGTCTGCATCTTATGGACAAAAACATACTAAGGAATTAGAGTCTGCTAGAAAAATAGCTAGTTACTATCAAATAGAATTAATAGAGATAAATTTAGGGAAGATTTTTTCATTTAGTAATTGTTCTCTACTTTCTCATTCGGATAAGGAGATACCACAAGGAAGTTATGATGAACAACTAAGGAATATAGATGGAGAAAAACTTTCTACCTATGTACCATTTAGAAATGGATTATTTTTGTCTACAGCAGCAAGTATAGCACTTTCTAAAAATTGTCAAGTAATATATTATGGAGCTCATAGTGATGACTCAGCTGGAGATGCTTATCCAGATTGTAGTCCAGAATTTAATGAAGCTATGAATAGAGCTATATATTTAGGAAGTGGAAAAGAATTAAAAATAGAAGCACCCTTTGTAAATATGCATAAAAGCGATATTGTAAAAAAGGGACTAGAATTAAATCTGCCATATGAATTAACTTGGAGTTGTTATGAAGGAGGAGAATATCCTTGTGGTAAATGTGGAACTTGCATTGATAGAGAAAAGGCTTTTGAGATTAATAATTCAATTGATCCGCTAGTAAAATTAAGAAAAGGAGATAAATAGATGAGAGATTTAAAAGATTTAACACTACTAGGAAATCAAGGAGTAAAATATCCAGATAATTATGCCCCAGAGATTTTAGAAACTTTTGATAATAAACATCCTGAAAATGATTACTTTGTAAAATTTAATTGCCCAGAATTTACAAGTTTATGTCCTATCACAGGGCAACCAGACTTTGCTAATATTATAATATCTTATGTACCAAATATAAAAATGGTAGAGAGTAAATCTTTAAAATTATATCTATTTAGTTTTCGTAATCATGGGGATTTTCATGAGGATTGTGTAAATATTATTATGAAAGATTTAATAAGATTAATGGATCCTAAATATATAGAAGTATGGGGAAAATTTACTCCAAGGGGAGGAATTTCAATAGATCCTTATTGTAATTATGGAAAAAAAGGAAGTAAATGGGAAGAGATAGCTTTAAATAGATTGGCTAATCATGATATGTATCCTGAAAAAGTGGATAATAGATAATATTCTAAAGAGAAAGTTAAATATATTACTTAACAAAAAGTACGTATACATACTATAATTTCGTTATAATATATTAATATAGGAGGAGTAATAGTATGAAAAACTTTTTAAAAAGTGTATATTTTACTTATTTTTTAGTAAGTTCTTTAATTTTAGCTCAAGATATTGATGTAAACGCTATAAGAACTGTTGATGGGAGAGCTAAAACAATAATGGAATATTTGCATGATGATACTCGATTAGTTCCTACAAAAGTTTTTGATAATGTATATTGCATAGGAAGTGTCAGTGTTGTTGCTTGGGCAATTACAACTTCAGATGGAATAATTCTTATAGATTCAATGTGGGATGATAAAGATGCCCAAATGATAGAAGAAAGTTTTGTAAAATTAGGATTAAATCTTAACGATTTAAAATATATAATTATAACTCATGGACATGGAGACCACTATGGTGGAGCTAATTATCTAAGAGAAAAATATGGTGCAAAAACTATTTTAACAAAAGTAGATACTGATTTAATGTATAATTTAAATACAGGAGCCAACTCTCCACGTTCTCCAAAAACTAAGATAGATATTTTTGCTAAAGATCAGGATAAAATTGTTTTAGGAGATACTGAAATAATATTAGTAGAAACTCCAGGGCATACAGCAGGTTGTTTATCTGTTATCTTCCCAGCAAAAGATAAAGGAAAAGAGCTTGTAGCAATGTTATGGGGTGGAACTGGAATTCCAAAAGATAAAGAGTTACAAATTAAATATAAAGAGTCTGCTGAATATTTTTCAAAACTATCTCAAGAAAAAAATGCCTCTGTATTTTTAACAGCTCATCTATTTGCTGATGAAGGTTATGAGAAGTTAGCTCTTATAAATAGTTCAAATTATGATGGAAAAAATCCTTTTGTCTTCACTCAAGAGGAGTTAAAAAAATATTTTGATGATTTAATTTCAAAAGCTGATGAAACAATAAAAAATAATAAATAATTAAAATATAAACCTTAATAACTTATAATATATATTGAAATGTAATATTTAATTTAGTAAAATAAAGATAGGGAATTACTAAAATACAAGAGTAGTTTTCTATCTGATTAATATAACATTATAAGTTAGAGAGGTGAGAAATATTATTAATTCATTAGGTTATGATATTTGTTATACAGCTAGAAAAATTTATCAATTTTTAACAAAAGAGTTTAAAGATTTTGATATAACCCCAGAACAATTTGTGGTTTTAGTAAAATTATCTGAAGAAAATGGAATTTCACAGATGGAACTAGCTAATAGACTGGATAAAGATAAAAATAATGTTAAAGCTATGGTTGATAATCTGAGTAAAAAAGGATATTTAATAAAAAAGAGAATAAAACCGATAAAAGAGCTTATTCTCTATATCTTACAGAAAAAGCCAAAGCTACTATTCCTAAAATAAAAAAGTATGAAGAGGAATTTTTAAAGTCATTAACTTTAGGAATAGAATTAGAAGAAGCAAAAATAGTGGATGAAATTTTAAAAAAAATCTGTAAAAATATTTCTAAATAATAATATAAAATAACTGCTAAGTCAATAAATTAATTTAAGAAAACTCAAGAAGCTATTAGTTGCTCTTGAGTTTTTTAGTTTAAATTATTTTATTTAAAATATATCTTTTTTGAAGACCTGTATTAAGAATTAAAGTATTTTCTTTAATAGTATAATTAGCTTTTAGTGAAATTCCTTTTTCACACTTTAAAGAATAATATTTTATCTCTTTCTTATTTACCTCTCTCTCCTCATCATAAGTCATATCAGCCTCAAAATTCTTTTCTGGGATTCCTAAAAAATTTCTTAATTGGATAATCCCATCTGGATAAGTTTCTAAATTTAAAAATTTATCTATAAACTCTCTTCCAATTTGTTCAAAATTTTCATCCTCTATATAGATATAAGCATCTGTTCTTTTTGTATATGGGACAATCATTTTATTGATAAACCCTAGAGTTATATGGGCATCAGCTCCAATTAATTTTAAAAGTTTTATAATTTTATCATCAGAACTTCCACCTAAAGTTGTCAAAATAATCTCTGGGATAATAAATTTTATCTTATGATAATTTTCTAAAATGATATCTTTAGTTTTTTCATTTACAATTAAAACACCAGTTTTATTTTGAAAATATATCCACGAAGCTTTCTTATCATATAAATCTAATTTATAATTAAATTTTTGAGTATTCTCTTTTAAAAACTCATCTATACTGTTAATATTACTATGTTCATAGAGATTGATAAATTTGAAATAATCAAACTTTTCTATATCTTTAGGTGTTATTATTCCCTTAACTTGTATATCATTAGCTATATATTCCTTACTAGAAATTACAAGGACATTTTTCATATACTCATCTTGTAACCCATTAAAAAAATATTTTTTAGCCTTATCTAAAAGAGAGATATTATTTTTCATATTACTAGTAAAATAGAGAAAAACTAAATACTCCACTTCACTATCTATAAGTATATTTTGTATTTCTTGGGTAAAATTTTCAAATGTTAAAAGAGCTATTTTTTTTCTTTTCATTTTTCTTCCTTCTATATATATGATTTGCTCCCTATATTTTAACATTTTTTCTTTTAAAATAAAACTTTAATTTTTTAAAGAATAAACTTTAATTACATTAGATTCTCCAACTATTGTAAGAAAGTTTTGTTCCTCAGTAAAATTAACTAAGCTTGTAAAAACTTTTTCTCCATTGTTGATGTATATCTCTACAACATTTTTATCTCTGATTATTCTAAAATCTGTATCATCACTTAAAGTATAATTGACTACCCTCTTTGTTCCAAATATTTCAAGAGATTCAAAATTATTAACTGCTCCGTTTCTATCAAAGATTATCCTCTTATCTTGAGAACTATAAGTTAGCTTTAATCCTTTTTTCTCTTTATCTCCAATTACAATTTCAAAATCTTTATCACAATTCAATTTAAACTCTATATCATAAACTTTATCTGCCATTTCAATTTGAAATTCAGTATCCACCTTTTTATATATTTCTAAATTTCTTCTATACTTATTAAATTCTTCCACAGGATACATATATAATTTATCATCTATTATTTTTAATTCACGTGGAAGAGTCATCATTCCTGTCCAATTTTCCTCTGGGAAAGGATGATGATTTACAAGCCAAGCTATCATTATTCTTCTTCCTTTCTTATCTTTAAAAGTTTGAGGAGCATATAATTCAAAACCATTATCTAATACTTGAAACTCTTTATGGGTAAGTTTTCCTGTTTCATAGTCAAAATCTCCCATATAGTAACCTGCAAGATGTTCCTGTCCCTCTTTTCCTATTCCTTGTGGACTAAATACTAATATAGATTTTCCATCTAATTCAAAAAAATCTGGACATTCCCACATAAATCCCATATTTTCTTCATAAATCTCATTAACAAATTTCCAGTTTTTAAAATCTTCACTTTGATAGAATAGAACTCTCCCTTTATTGTCCTTTTTTCCCCCTAATACCATATAGTATTTTCCATTTTTTCCCCATATTTTAGGGTCTCTAAAATGAGCTGTACAATATCTCTCTGGAGCAACTATCTTAGGTTCAGATAATTTTTCAAAAGTAAATCCATCTTTTGATTTAGCAAAAAGTTGTGTAGATATTAAATCATTCTCCCCTACTGTTACAGTATTTCCATACTCATTTATTTTTTTTGTAGTCATTATTACCCCAGTATAAGCAAGATATAATTCATCATCTTTTACAAATCCACTTCCAGAAAAACAACCATCTATATCTTCAGGAATATCTGGAGATATAGCATAAGGGAGATGCTCCCAATTAAATAGGTCATCACTTGTAGCATGTCCCCAAGTCATATTTCCCCAATATAGATTTTCAGGATTATGTTGATAGAATAGATGATATTTTCCCTTGTAATAACAAAGCCCATTAGGGTCATTCATCCAATTTTTTATAGGTGTAAAATGAAATAGTGGTCTTTTATTCATAGTATAAAACTCCTTTTTTTATTATTTTATGATAAAAAAGGTTTGTAAATTAATATTAATCTACAAACCTCTTTATAAATTAAGAGAATTGAGTGTTTAGTTATAATCTAGAAAGTATATATCCAACCAATAGCAAAGTTTTGATAGTTTTCTGCTGCATGTCCTTTTGAAGTTGAGAAATCTCCATAATTTTCTCTTTTATCTCCATTTTCATATGACCAATTTCTCCATTCATATCCATATCTTCCATAAAGCGTTAAATTTTCGCTAGCTTTATAAGAAGTATATAGATATAGTCTAGTTCTACCAAAATCTTTATATTTTCTATATGGAGTAGAATCTTCATTATAATTGAAAGAGTGATGGAAAGTAAATCTAGCTTCAGTTGAGATAGACCATTTTTCATCCTTGTAAAGATCAGCAAATAATCTTATTTGATGTTCAAGTTCACTCTCTTTTCCATTAGTAGGAATTGTTCCTAACATGTTATAATACCCTAAATAATAAGCTATTTTAAAAGCACCATATTTAAATCCTAAAGGGATAGTTTCTATATTTATAGAATCTGGATTAGAAGTATTTGTGGAGTTTTGAGCTTCATACCAGTATTCTCCATAAGACCAAAATACTCCATCATCATAAGTCCAGTTTCCATAGTATTTATCAAGGGTATCTTCCATTCTCCAAGCCACTCCTAAAATTAAATCTTTATTTATTTTTTTAGAAGCATTTAATTGTACTCTACCCGTCTTACTATGGGCTCCATCATCTCCTAAATCTATTGCCCAATCTTTTCCAGCAGTAAGTCCAAATATCCAATCTCCATAAGTTAGATTAACCTTATTCCATAACCATACATCATCAAAATCTTGTTTTCCATTTTCATTCTCCATTTCTAGTTCTTGATTAATGTTAATAACTTTTAATATAGGTTCAGCTATTAACTGTTGGCTTAAGATTCCCAAAATTCCACATAATAATAATTTTTTCATTGATATCCTCCCAAATATTATTAGTTACTTTTTAATATAAAGATTGTCGAATCAAAATCATTAGATTTTCTAGTTCCATCAAGCACTTGTCCAGAAGATGGGTCAGTAGTTAAAAGTCCTAGATTCATTAGTTCATCTCCATAACAATTTTGAGTAGCTACTTCTTTTGGATTATTAAAATTAGCTATTGTATAGTTAAACTCTGGATTTAATCCTTGTAGTTTTACTCTTCTATATGCACAGTTTACATCATTAAGTACTTTATAATATCCTACTAAAGCAGTTTTTTGATCTTTAGAAACAACCATCCAAGAAACAATATTACTTATAAATGGACTAAGTAGACGATAGAAAGTACCAAATTGGAAGATTTCTCTATATTCTTTGAAAAACTCTACTTGTTCACGAACTTTTCTATGTTCCTCTTCACTTAGTTTACTCATATCTAGCTCATATCCAAAAGCTCCAAAGAAAGCTACATTAGCACGAGTTTCAATAGGAGTCATACGTTGTACTTGGTGGTTAGGAGTAACAGAAACATGTGCTCCCATAGAAGAAACAGGGTAAACCATTGATGTACCATATTGAATTTTTAATCTTTCAATAGCATCAGTGTCATCACTTGTCCAACATTGAGGAGCATAATAAAGCATAGCAGCATCAAATCTTGCCCCACCACTTGAACATGATTCAAATAAGATATGAGGGAACTCTTTAGTTAGTCTATCATATAAATCATATACTCCTAAAACATATCTGTGGAAAACTTCTCCTTGTCTTTCAGGTGGAAGAGCTACAGAGTAACACTCAGTTAAACAACGATTCATATCCCATTTAATATATGATATTTTAGAGTTTCTAATAACTTCTGCCATCATATTATAGATATAATCTACAACTTCTTTTCTAGAATAGTCTAAAACAAATTGATTTCTTCCATGCGATTGATTACGTCCAGGAACATGTAAAATCCAATCTGGATATTTACGGAAAAGATCACTATTTTTATTTACCATTTCAGGTTCAAACCATAATCCAAATTTCATTCCAAGCTCTTCTATTTTATGAGATAATCCCTCTACCCCATCTTGAAGTTTTTCTCTATTAGAGAACCAATCTCCTAATCCTTGGTGGTCATCATTTCTAGTTCCAAACCAACCATCGTCTAGTACAAATAACTCTATTCCATCTTCTTTTGCTGCTCTAGCAATATTTAAGATTTTTTCATCATCAAAGTCAAAGTATGTTCCTTCCCAGTTATTAACTAGTATAGGTCTAACTTTATCTCTCCACTCTCCTCTTGCAAGTCTTTTTCCAAAAAGATTGTGGAAAGTTTGGCTCATTGTATTTAAACCAGAATCCGAGTAAACAATTACAGCTTCTGGAGTTTGAAACTCCTCTTTAGAGTCTAAATGCCAAGTAAAGCCAAAAGGATTTATTCCCATAGAAACACGAGAAACATCATAAGTATCTACTTCAATTTGTGCTAAAAAATTTCCACTATATACTAGAGAAAAACCAATAGCTTCTCCTAAAGTTTCAGTTGTTTCAGGACGTTTTAAAGCTATAAAAGGATTTTGATTATTACTTGATATTCCTTTAGTACTGCTTATAGCTTGTATTCCCATTTCTAATTTACGAGTTTTTATATAACGCTCTCTTGACCAAGCACCTGAAAGGTGTATACATTCATAGTCATAATCTGGTAAATCTAAGTTTAAGCTAAGAGCTCTAGTCAAGTCTACTGCTTTTTCTCCTTTGTTTTCAAATCTAGCATTTCTAGTGATAGCATCATAATCTTTAAAAATTGTATAAGATAGAGTAAGCTCAACTTCAGTTAATTTATCTTTTAAAAGTACCTCTAATGTCATAGCTTCTTCATCAGATTCTACATAAGTTGCTGGTAATCCTTTTAAAGATTTTTTTCCTTTAAATATATTGTGAGATACATATTCAAACTCTGTTATTGTACTTCCATTTTCTTGTTTGATTTCAAAAGCTGGGTATCTATAATCAGTAGTTCCATAGCAAGGATACTCTTGTTTTAGATGCTCTAATGAAAAAGAGTAATCTTTTTCATACATATATTGAGTCATAGGACGATTTTTACTTTCAATAAGATGTCCAAAATCATCTCTATGTCTTATTTTTTTTCCAAAATATAGTTGTCCTAGTTGTCCATTTCTTAAAACTTTAATAACATAACTAATATTATTATTAAAAATATGGAACTCTTTAGTTTGCTCATTAAAAATAATATTCATTGTATTCTCCTTTATTTAAATAAAATTTAGTTATTTACAGATTCAAGTATAATATTTTTATCTTCTGTTTTAGTTTCATGAGTAGATTTACAATTTAGTTGAGCTACTTTCTCTCTTACTTCATATAATACTTTTCCCTTTAATTTATAACCTTTAATATAGATGAATAAACTTATTAAAATAAAAATCATAGATGGAATAAATACTAGTAAACGTAACCCTGTTATTGTTAAAGTTGATTGTTGAGGTAGTGTAGGGTCGTATTTTAAGAAAGTAAGTGCCAATCCTGTCATAAGTCCACATACTGCTCCAGATGTTTTTACTAGGAAAGTTTGAGCAGAACAAATAATACTTTCATTTCTCATTCCAAATTTTAATTGATTGTAGTCAATTACATCAGCAACTAAAACAGTTATAGTTCCAATGATTAATCCAGCTCCTATTTTCATCATAACCATAGCAACAGCTAATAAAACAGCACTTGCTGGCATAAATAAAGCTGAAAAACCTAAAATTGATAATCCTAATACAGGAACTAAGCAAGCTATCTTATAAGTTGTATCACGACCAAATTTCTTAGCAACAAATGGGAATATTAAAAGTCCAATCATCTCGGCTAATTGACAAGCACTATATATAGAAAATAGATTTTGATTTCCAGCAACGTATTTTAAGTAATAAATCATGAAACTTCCATATCCACCATTAAATAATTGGTAAGCTAACATAAGACCTATGTATGATTTTAGATGTTCATTTTGAGTTAATATAGTCCACATATGTTTTAAATTAATTTTCTCATTAGATGAAGCTGAACTATTTTCTTTAACATTAAAAATTGTTATAGCAATAAAAGTAATATAGATTATAGCAATTAAAATTGCTCCAGCTGTATACCCAAATTTAGCATTATCTGTAAAGCCAAAGATATTATTTAAAAAGTAGATTAAATGGAAACTAATAATTCCCATAATTAAATATGAAGAACTTGCAAAAATTCTAGGGATAACTCCTATTTGTTCACGCTCATGAGGGTCATCAGTTAAATTTGGTAACCAAGCCCAATAAGGAATATCTAACATTGTATAAGTCATACCATATAAAATATAAACTATACTGATATAAACATAAAGCATCTTTCCTTCTAAACCAAAAGTATAAAACATTCCAACAAATGTAACGGCATTTAAAATTGTTCCAATAGAAATCCAAGTACGGAATTTTCCAAACTTGTTATGTGTATTATCAACTATCATTCCCATTACTGGGTCATTGATAGCATCCCAAATTCTAGCCACGAAGAATAATGAACCAACAAAAGCTGGAGAAAGATATAGAACATCTGTAAAATAAATCATTAAAAATACCCCAACATATGCTAAAATTATATCTTTTCCAAAAGCTCCTATACCGAAAGAATATTTTTCTCTAAATGATAAAGCCATAAAATAAACCTCCAAAAATAAAAAAATAACGATTTTAGTTAACTAAGATAGATTTGTGCACGTATATCTCATAAATCAATTATAAAATAGAGAATTAAAAAATAAAATATTATTTTGTTTGATAAAACAGTTAAAATGTTGTTTTAAAAAAATAAAATCAACATAAAAAACATTAAATGTTCTATTATAGAATAATAAACGAGAAAAAAACATAGTACTTGCAATTAAATATTTTATATGATATCTTTAATAATAAAAACTTTATTTGGAGGTAAAATGGAAAAAGCTTGTATGTTACAATTGAAAAGAGAGAGCCTAAAAAAATTAGAGTTAAAATTTTGTGGCTATAGTGAATGTGAATCTTTACATAGCTTTGGACCAGCTTCTAGACCCACTTATATACTACATATTGTTTTAGAGGGCAAGGGAATATTTGTAGTGGATAATAAAAAATATTTTTTAGAGAAGGGACAGGGGTTTATAATAGAGCCTAATATAGTAACTTTTTATCAAGCAGATGCTAAAAATCCTTGGAAATATTTTTGGATTGGTTTTGATGGAGAGGGAGCAGAGAAATATTTAAGAGAACTTGGAATTATTCAACATAAACCAATTTTTAGAACTGATAAATTAGATGAGCTTTTTTCTCTGTTAAAGGAGATGTTGAAACGAAAAAATTTAACATTAGCTGAAGAACTTAAACTCCAAGGATTATTTTACGAATTTTTCTCTCTTATTGTAGAAGAAAATTCAATAGAAGAGAAAGATGAAAAAAATGAATTAAATCCATATGTTGATAAAATTATAACATATATTAAAAATAATTATTGGGATGATATAAATGTCAATAATATTATTGAATATGTTGGCTTAAATAGAAGTTATCTATCCACTTTATTTAAGAAAAATATGGGGATAACAATTCAAGAATACCTAACTGTTTTTAGATTATCTAGAGCTAATGAATTACTAGATATAACAAATGAAAGTATAGAAAATGTTGCTAATAGTTGTGGCTATAAAGACCCACTAGTCTTTACAAAAGCTTATAAGAAAAAATATGGAGTAACACCTACTCAGCATAGAAAAAAAGATAGAAAAGAGGCAAAAGAGAATTTAATTAAGTATGGAAAGAGGATTCAAGGTTAATTTTTCTTATGTTTTAGTTTACTAATTTTGATTTTTATTATATAATAATATCTGTAATATTAATTTAATAAATAGTAGGAGGATTTAGTATGATTAAATTAATTGGAGTCCTATTAATATTAATAGGATTTACTTTAAAGTTGGATACTATCGCAGTAGTTTTACTTGCTGGAGTAGCTACTGGGCTTGTATCATCAATGGATTTTATGGAAATTTTAAATGTTTTAGGAAGTGCTTTTGTATCAACTAGATATATGACACTTTTACTTTTAACTTTAGCTACTGTTGGTATATTAGAGAGAAATGGACTTAGAGAAAGAGCAGCAAAATGTATCTCTTCTTTACAAGGAGCAACTTGTGGAAAAGTTCTTACTCTATATGTAATAATCAGAACAATAGCTGGAGCTATGTCTTTAAGATTAGGAGGACATGTACAATTTATCAGACCATTAGTTTATCCAATGGCTAAGGGAGCAGCTGAGAGAGATGGAAAACTAACTAAAGAGTTAGATGAAGAGTTAAAAGGACTAGCTAATAGTATGGAAAACTATGGAAACTTCTATGGACAAAATATCTTTATAGCTTCTTCAGGAGTATTGCTAATCTTAGGAACTTTAAAAGAAGCTGGAATAGATGGAGTAGAGGCATATGATATAGCTAAAGCAAGTATTCCTATGGGAATAATAGCTATAATTTTAGCTGCTATTAAAAACTATATGTTTGATAAAAAAATAAAGGTAAAGAAAGGTGATATTAATGGTTAATACACTTCTTGAGATAATGTATATAATTTGTGGACTTGTTTTGGTTATATGTGGAGTTTATGCTCTAAATGATAGTGCAAATCCTAAAAAAATTGGAACAGCTGCTTTCTGGATAATATTTGGTATAATTTTTATGGCTGGACCACATATGAATCCTGCTTTAGTAGGAGCTCTACTTTTAGTAATGGGTGGACTTACTGCTACTAAAAATGTAAGATTAGGAAGTTTAAAAAATAGTAGTGATGAGTATAGAATGGTTCAAGAGGAAAAAATTGGAAATAAAATATTTATACCAGCTCTATCTATTGGAGTGGTAGCTTTCTCAGTGGCTCAATTTACAAATTTAGGTGGACTTGTTGGGCTTGGAGTAGGAGCTTTAGTTTCTCTTATCCTAACTATGTTGGTTACTAAAGAGAGTGTAAAAAATATTCCTTATGATTCTTCAAGAATGTTACAACAAATGGGAGCAAGCGTTATATTACCTCAACTATTAGGAGCACTAGGAGCACTATTTGCTAAAGCTGGAGTTGGAGAGGTAGTAGCAGGAATAATGAGTGGAATAATTCCTGATGGAAATAGATTGCTTGGAGTAGTAGGGTACTGTATAGCTATGGCTATATTTACAATGATAATGGGAAACGCCTTTGCTGCTTTTGCTGTAATTACAGCTGGTATAGGAGTACCATTTGTAATAAATCTTGGAGCTAATCCAGCAATAGTAGGAGCACTAGGACTTACTGCTGGATATTGTGGAACTCTTATGACTCCAATGGCAGCAAACTTTAATATTGTTCCAGCTTCTATTCTTGAAATGGAAAATAAAAATGGTATAATATTAGTACAAGCTCCAGTAGCTATTACTTTACTATTAATCCATATAGTATTAATGTATATATTAGCTTTTTAATTAAAGAATGATAAAAGTTAAATTTTAGGAGGTAAAAAATGAAAGTATTAATTACAGGATTTGACCCATTTGGAGGAGAACCAATAAATCCAGCTTGGGAAGCTGTAAAAAGATTACCAGATAATATAGATGGAGTAGAGATTGTAAAATTACAAATACCTACTGTATTTAAAAAATCTGCTAAAAAATTATTTGAAAATATAGATACTGTTAAACCAGATGTTGTAATATGTGTAGGACAAGCTGGTGGAAGATATGAATTTTGTGTAGAGAGAGTTGCTATCAACTTAGATGATGGAAGAATTCCTGATAATGAAGGATATCAACCAGTTGATGTTAAAGTTTTTGAAGATGGAGAAAATGCTTATTTTTCTAATTTACCTATTAAAGCTATGGTAGAGGAAGTTAAAAAAGCTGGAATTCCTGCTGCTGTGTCTAATACAGCTGGGACTTATGTATGTAACCACATAATGTATTCTCTATTATACTATATCAATAAAAATAATCTAAATATCAAGGGTGGATTTATTCACGTTCCTTATATTACAGAGCAAGTATTAGACAAAAAAAATACTCCATATATGGATTTAAATAGTATAACTAGAGCTTTAGAAGCTTCTATAAAAGCGGTAAAAAATTATGAAACAGATATAAAAGTTTCTGGTGGTAAAGAGTTTTAATTGGAAAGAGAGCCTTGTGGCTCTCTTTTTTATAAAATAATTAATAATATTCTAACAATGGTAATAATTGAGTATAACTTTTATTTTCAATAAATACTTCTGATAGATTTTCATTTATAAACTTATCCAATCTCAAAAGAATAAATGTGAGAGCCATTTTTTTTAGAGCCATATCTAGAGCTCTCTTTTCTCTCTCTTCTAACTTTCTATACTTTTCATACTCTTCAAGGAAAATATCAATATATCTCTTTTCTACTTCTAAATCAAATTGGTAGACTCTTATCCAAAAATTAATAACAATGGCTAAATCTATTATAAAAGGAGCTGTTTGAGCTTCATTGAAATCTAAAATTCCTACTATTTTATTATCCTTTACAAAGATATTATCTGGAAAAATATCATTATGAATAACTCCACAAGGAAGAGAGGAAAAATTAAAAATTTTAACCTCTTCATAAAGTATTTTTATTTTTTCTTTTATATCAAAAGGAATATCTATATTTTGAAAATCAATTTTTTTATAATATTTTTCCATATCAATTCGAGATCTTCTAATAAGTTTTTTACCAATAGAAAAACTATGTAATACTCCTAAATATTTTCCAATCTCTTTAAGATAAGCTTCATTAAAACTTTTGATAGGTTCTCCTTCAATAAAATAAAAAAGAGCAATCATCTTATTTTTATATACTATATAATTATTTCCAGAAGTAGTTTGTAAAGGGGTACAACAAGGAACAATATCTTTCAACTCTAAAAGAAATTCTAACTCTTGATTTTCTTCAAAGTATTTTCTACCTCCTTCAAATACTCTTAGTACAAATTTTCCCTCAATACATTCTATATAATAATTTGTATTTAAAATACCTGTCTTTATCATATAAAAGTTTTTAAGAGTGAGATTGTAATTAGATAAGATTTTTTCTATCTCCTCTTTTTGTAATCTAGTATATACTGCCATACTCTCCTCCTAAATTTCTCCTACTATATATTAACATTTTTATAAAAACTATGCTATAATAAAATGGAATTTATTTTATAAGGAGAAGAGAAAAATGAACTATGATTTAATTTTATTTGATATTGATGGGACACTTTTAGATTTTGATATGACAGAAAAAGTTGCTTTAGAAGATACTTGTGCTGAATATGGTTTTCCTTGTACAGAAGAGATGTTAGAAAGATACCACCATATCAATATAGAGTGTTGGAAACAGTTAGAAGAGGGGCTTATAGATAAACAAGAATTAGCTTTTATCAGATTTAATAGATTTTTTACAGAGTTTAATTTAGTAGGAAATCCTATAGAATTTAATACTAAATATAGAGCCAGACTTGGAGAGGGAGCTTATCTTATAAAAAATGCTGTTGAAATATGTGAAAAATTATATGGAAAAGTAGATTTAGCTGTGGCTTCTAATGGGGGAAAAGATATACAATATAATAGACTTAGAAAGGTAGATTTAGAAAAATATTTTAAATATTTTTTTATCTCTGAAGAGATTGGATATAATAAACCAGATATTAATTTTTTCAATTATATCTTTGAAAAAACAAAAATTACTTCTCCAGAAAGAGTCTTAATTATAGGAGATTCTGTCTCTGCTGATATCCAAGGTGGTAACTTAGCTGGAATAAAAACTTGTTGGTATAATCCTAAAGGATTAGAAAGTGATAGTACAAAAAAAGATTTTATAATAACAGATTTATTAGAATTAGAAAAGATAATTTTAGGGGCTGTTGCAATTTAAAAATTTAAAGTTATTATAACTAATTCAAGAATGACTTTCGTTCAAAGAATAAAGAGTAAGTAGAGCTCAACTCGTTAAAAACACAAAACTCGGCTACGCCTCAAACAGTTGTGTTTTTTAGCACTTGTTTTCGCTGACTTACTCTATTTATTCTCCTCAATCTTCGTTATTCTTGAATGTTATTCTCTCTCCTAATAAATTTCTTAAATTGAAATCGTGATATAAGAGGAGTAAAGGAAAAGGAAAAAAATTTACTGTAATGAGCATTGCGTAAACACTAGCGATTGAAAGTAAACTTTTTTCCTTTTATATTATTAAATATTTTTATTTTTTGATTTCAATTTAAGAATTTGCAATAGCCACTATTTTTTTAGATGATTTTTTCCAAAAAATAGGGAAACCCTAACCTTGGGTAAGTTAGGGTCATATGGGTTGCGTTCACGTCTGTGAACTATGGGTATTAGAAACAAACTGTCATTGTTCTACATTATTATCGTATCATACTATTTTAGAATTGTCAACGGTATATTTAAAATTTTGATAACTTTATACTCCCAAATTGTTTATTCTTTAATCAATAAATTTAATTTAAAGGTTTTTTATGTTTAAATTCTTTATTATAAATATAGTTAGCTACAAACATAGAGGATACTCCTCCTACAAGTTTTGTAATAATTACAGGAAAAACTAAATCTTTATCTATTCCAGCTGTAAATCCTAAATGACTTCCTAAAACAAAAGCTCCACTTACAGAAAAAGCTATATTTAAAAGTTTTCCTCTCTCGTCCATCTCTTTTAATATATTAAACATTGGAATATTATGAGCTAAGCAAGCTATAAGTCCAGCTGTTGATTTTTCATTTATTCTAAACATCTTTCCAATGGCTGTCAATGGTTTTGTAAATACAGTAGTTACAAAATACAACATAGGAAAAGCACCAGCTAGTGTAATAGCTATACTTCCTACTGTCTTTACTCCCTCCATTATAGGAAGCATACCTTTTATCACAACTACTCCTGTTAGTGTTTCTAATATTTGTAAAGCTAATCCAATAGTAGTCAATATAAACATAAATTTTCCAAAAAGAAAAAATCCTTTAGCTATCTCTTTTGGAAATTTTAATAATGCCCAGCATATTAAAAAAGTAAAAGCTATAATTGGAATAAGATTTAAAAACAGTAATTTTATTTGAAAACCAGCTATAACTCCACCTACAAAGCAACCTAATGGAATGGTTGAGATTCCTGCTAATATTCCTTTAGATATATACTTCTCATCAGCTCTATCCACTATTCCCAAAGCCACAGGAATAGAGAATGAAAGTGTAGTCCCCATAGTAGCACTTAAAAATAATCCAGAAAACATAGCACTATCATGAGTAAGAGCTAACTCTTGTGATAATATATATCCTCCCATATCACTAGCTAATATTGTTCCAGCAAACATAGCTGGGTCAGCACCTATTATTCTATAAAATGGAGAGATAATAGGCTTTAAAAATGAAGATATAACAGGGGAAAAAGATATGATACCTAACATTGCTAAAGCCAATGTTCCCATTGTCATTATTCCATCTTCAAACTTTTTACCATATCCAAAACGGTTATTAAAAATTCTATCAATGGCTCCTATCAACATAAAGAATACCATGATATAAATAATTATATTGTTGATACTCACAAATCTATCCTCCTTAAAGATATTCCTATTTATTATATAATATTTCACAAAAAAATGCTATAATCAAATTATGGAAAACAAACTAAATTACAGTAGGTGGGAATATGGTAAAAAAAATTATTATGTTTCTTAGTATGTTGTTTATAAAAAATCTATATGGGGAATTTAGAGAGGTTATACCTTTAGAAAATGAAAATATAAAAAAGAATATAGTAACTGAAAAATTTGAGATAACTAAAATAAAATCAGAGAATATAAAAGAAAAAAACAGTAAGATGATACCTGAAGCAGAAGAAAAAAATAAGAAAAATGAAAAAATAGATGAAGTAATACATGTAAAAGATAGTGAAAATGTTAAAGAGGTAATAGAAAAAAATAGTGTAACTATTATTACTGAAGAGCAGCTTAAACAGATTATTAATAATGCTAAAAATTCTCCTCTTCCAGATAACAATGTTGAAAAGGAAAGGGAGTTTTTTACACTTTCTCCAACGGATACATCTCAACCAGATTTTTTTATAGATATAAAGAAAACCTTAGATAAATATAGTTTTTCTGATAAAAGTGAGGAGATATATGGAGGACAAATTACATCAAAGGAGATTACCTCTGATAAAATTATAGACAACCTTGAATTTGGAGTCGGGGTAGCCTATAAAAATACAGAGTACTATGATTCTCAATATGAAAATAAAAATTCTGATATATGGAGTCATACTCCTGTATATGCCACTGGAAAATATAAAGTTTCCAGTGATGAAGAGAGCACCAAGTATTTAAAACTAAATCTTGGATATGCAATAGGAGAGTATGAAGGAAATGAAGAGTATATAGAAAGAAGAAATCAAAGTGGAATGTATTATGGTATAGGGGGAGGAGTAGAGTATGATGACATCTCACTTGATTTAATATATCAAGTAAATAAAGATGCTTATGAAAAAAACAACTCTACTCAAGATGACTCCCGTATAACTTTTTCAGTAGATTATAAATTGAATTTTTAGCTGATAGCTTATAGAGATTATTTTCTATAAGCTATTTTTCCATCTATAATAGTATACTCTACATTAGCATCTAATTCTAATGGAGATTTAGACCAGATAACTATATCTGCATCTTTTCCAACATCAATAGAACCGATTCTATCTTCAAGACCAAGTATCTCTGCTGGATAAATAGAGATAGCTTTGAAAGCTTCCCATTTATCTAATCCATCTTTTACAGCAAGTCCAGCACAAAGTGGTAGGTGTTGTAAAGGGATAACAGGGCTATCAGTTGTAATAGCTATTCTTATTCCAGCTTTATTTAAAACTCCAGCTGTTTTAAATGATTTATTAAATAACTCTACCTTTGTTCTATGTCCAAGACTTGGTCCAACTATCATATCAAATTTTTCTTCTGCTAACTCATCTACTATTGCTCTAGCATCAGTAGAGTGGTCAAGAGTCATTCTTACATCAAACTCCTTAGCTATTCTAATAGCTGTGAATATATCATTTGCTTTATGAGCATGAGCTTTTAGTGGAATCTCTTTTTTTAATACTGGGATAAGAGCTTCTAATTTCATATCGAAGTTTGGTTTTTTGCTCTCATCATCTCCAGCTAACTCTATTTTTCTAAGATACTCTTTAGCTTTAAAAAGAGTTTCTCTTAAAAGTCCAGCTGTTCCCATTCTTGTTGTAGGCATTTTTCCCTTTGTTCCATAAAATCTTTTTGGGTTTTCTCCAAAGGCACATTTCATAGCAATAGGCTCTTTTATTATCATCTTATCTATTCTCTTACCAAAAGTTTTTACAGCAGCAAATTGTCCTCCTATTACATTGGCACTTCCTGGTCCTGTTGCCACAGAGGTAATTCCTCCTTGATAAGCCTCTTCAAAAACTCTATCCATAGGATCAAGAGCATCTATGGCTCTTAGATGAGGAGTGATAGGTTCTGATTTTTCATTTACATCATCATTTTCAAAACCAACACTATCTCCCATAAGTCCTAGATGACAATGAGCATCTATAAATCCAGGAGCTACAATTTTTCCTTGAGCATCTATTACTGTATCCTCTTCTCCTGTTTCAATATTTTTTTCTATTCCTTTAATCTTTCCATCTAAGATAGATATATCTCCATATACAAGTTGAGAATTTTTTACATCTAAGATCGTTCCATTTTTAATAATAAGCATAGTTTTTATCCTCCCATTTTGAAATATATAGTCATAATCTAATTATAACAAATCTTTATATTTTTTCAATAGAGAAAAAACTTTAAAAATTTGAAATTTGAGGTATAATATTATATACAAAGAAAAAATATAATTATATATGGAGGAAACAATTATGACAACAAGAGCACTAACTAGAGAAGAACTTCAGGAAATTTTTTTTATGTAAAAAATGGATATTGTAGCAATAATATAGTTATACGTCCTAACAAACAGATTTATCTTATTTTTCTTATTCAACTAAATACTGGCCTGAGAATAGGGGATGTATTAATCCTGAAAAAGAAAAATTTTAATAATAATTTTATACATCTAAAAGAGCAAAAAACAGGAAAAATTCAACATAGAAAAATTAATACAGAAATTATAAATAAAGTGGAAGAGTATTGTGATAAAAAGAAATTGGGACATAATGATAGAATGTTTACAATTAAAGTAAGATGGGTACAAAAGTATATACAGAAAATATCTTTTATCTTAGGAGCTAGTGATATATCTACACATAGCTTTAGAAAGACATATGCCCACATTCAATATTTAGATAGCCAATGTAATATTGAACTAGTAAGGAAACTTCTTAATCACTCTTCTGTTTCTGTTACTCAAAGATATTTAGGTATAACTGACGAAGAGGTAAATGAAGCTTCAGCAAATTTTAAAATTATTTTTTAAAAACTATTTACAAATTCCAATTTTGGTAGTATATATAATAGTAACAATAACAGCAGTACAACAGGAGGGATTGTTATGACAAAAAAAGAGTTTATTGAGTTATATGCTGAAAAAGGAAATTTAACTAAAAAAGAAGCTGAAAAAAATATTAACCTTTTCTTAGAAAGTGTAGAAGAATCTCTAGTTAAAGGAGATGAAGTTACTTTTGTAGGTTGGGGTAAATGGGAAGTAGTAGAGAGAGCAGCTAGAGAAGTTAGAAGTCCTCAAAGCAAAGAAATTATAAAAGTACCTGCTAAGAAAGCTGTAAAATTTAAAGTTGGAAAACTTCTAGCTGATAAAATTAAATAAAAATTTTTGAAAAAACCTGTGTAATACAGGTTTTTCTTTTATTTTTCTATAAATTTGTGATATAATTTTACATATAAAACTAGAGGATAATACTTAACTAATTTATAGAGGTGAAATTTTGAGAATAAATGTAAATAACATTATTGTTTCTTTAGAGAGAAATCAAGATAAAGAGATAATAAAAGAGATAGAGAAAAGAGGAGTAAAGAGAAATAATATCAAAAGTATTATTTGGAGTAAAAGGTCTATTGATAGTAGGAAAAAATCTGATATCAAGCTTATATATAATTTAGAAGTAGAATTAGAAACTCCAGTGGATATTACAACTTTAAAAAATATCTCTCTAGCAAAAGATATAGAAAAAGCAACTAGAGAACCTATCTTATCTATTGATAAAGAGGTAGCTGTAATAGGAGCTGGTCCAGCTGGACTTTTTGCTGCTCTTAGGCTTGCTGAATATGGATTTATACCTATTGTTTTTGAAAGAGGAGAAGAGGTAGATAAAAGAGATATCACAACTGAAAACTTTGTTAAAAACTCTATCCTTAACCCTAACTCAAATATACAATTTGGAGAGGGAGGAGCAGGAACTTACTCTGATGGAAAGCTAAATACAAGAATAAAAAGTGAATATATGGATAAGATTTTTGAAACATTGGTAGAGTGTGGAGCTCCATCAAATATTTTATGGGACTATAAGCCACATGTAGGTACTGATATTTTAAAGATAGTTGTAAAAAATTTAAGAGAGAAGATAAAATCTCTTGGTGGAAAATTTTTCTTTAATCATAGATTAGAAAATATCCATATAAAAAATGGAAAGATATCAGGAATTGATATAATAAATTCCACAGGAGAAAAGGAGTATCATAGCTTTAACTCTGTAATACTTGCCATTGGACACTCAGCTAGAGATACATATAGAATGTTACATAAAAATGGAGTACAGATGGAAAGTAAGCCTTTTGCTATTGGAGCTAGAATAGAACACCCTAGATGCGATATAGATAAAATGCAATATGGAAAATTTGCTGATAATGAGTTATTAGGTTCAGCTACTTATAGTGTAACTTATAATAACAGAGCTGAGGAGAGAGGGGTATTCTCTTTCTGTATGTGTCCAGGAGGAGTTATAGTCAATGCTTCATCAGAGCTTAATACCTCTCTTGTAAATGGTATGAGCTATTCTCAAAGAGATGGAAGATTTTCCAATTCAGCTATTGTAGTAGGAGTAAAGGAAAATGATTTTGGTAGCCATCTATTTGCTGGAATGGAGTTTCAAGAAAAATTGGAGAGAAAAACTTATGAGTTAGGGCAAGGGTATGGGGCTCTATATCAAGGAGTTTTAGATTTTATGAACAATAAAAAAACTACTTATGAGATAGAGAGTAGTTATGAGATGAAAAAGACTTCATATAATCTAAATGATTTTTTCCCAGAAGTAATAGTAGATAATATGAAATCTGCCTTTGAATATTGGAGTAAAAATCCTATGTTTATTTCAAGAAATGCCAACCTTATAGCACCAGAAACTAGGACTTCTGCCCCTGTAAGAATTATAAGAGATATAAAAGGTATGTCTGTCAATGTATATGGACTATATCCAATAGGAGAGGGAGCTGGATATGCTGGTGGAATTACTAGTGCTGGTGTAGATGGAGTAAAAATTGTAGACTTAGCTTTTACAAGAGTAAAAGATTAAAATAAAAATATATGAACATTATAAAAGGGAGGGATTAAAATGAAAAATTTTAATTACAATATTCCAACTAAGGTTCTATTTGGAAGAGGAAAGGTAAATGAAGTTGGAAAAGAAGCCAAGAGATATGGAGATAAAGTACTTCTAGTTTATGGAAAAGGAAGTGTTAAGAAGAGTGGACTTTTTGATGTTGTAGTAGAAAGTTTAAAAAAATCTGGAATTCATATCTATAAGTTGCCTAATATAGATCCGAACCCTAGAATAGACTCTGTATATGCAGGAGCAGAGCTTTGTAGAAAGATGGGAATAAATCTTATTATTGCTATGGGAGGAGGAAGTGTAATAGATTGCTCTAAAGCTATTGCTGCTCAAGCTAATTATTATGGAGATGTGTGGCAAGATTTATATGTAGAACAAAAATTAAATACATTAACATCTGCTTTACCTGTGGCATCTATTCTTACATTAGCTGCTACTGGTAGTGAGATGAATGGAAACTCAGTTATCTCAAATATGCATACTAATCAAAAATTAGCAATAGGACATGATTTATTAAGACCTGTATTCTCTATATTAGACCCTGAATATACTTTTACTGTAAATCAATATCATACTGCTGCTGGAGTAGTAGATATATTGAGTCATCTATTTGAACAATATTTCACTCCAGACCAAGAAGGATATCTACAAAATCGTTTAATGGAAGCTATGATGAAAACTGTTATTGAATATGGGCCAATAGCTTACAATGAATTAGATGATTATGAAGCTAGAGCCAATCTTATGTGGACAAGTTCTCTTGCTCTAAATGGAATGGTAACATATGGAAAAGTATCTACTGATTGGGCTACACATGGAATGGAACATGAGCTAAGTGCTTTTTATGATATAACACATGGAGTGGGATTAGGAATACTTACACCATATTGGATGAAATATGTATTATCAGAAGAGAATGTACATAGATTTGTAGAGTATGGTAAAAATGTATGGAACTTAGATGGAGAAAATAATATGGAAATAGCAAATAAAGCTATTAATAAAACAAGAGAGTTTTTCTCTTCATTAGGTATTCCAAGTACCCTTAAAGAAGTGGGAATAGATGAAAGTAAATTAGATAAGATGGCAGAACAAGCTACAATGTTTGGAGCATTGGGAAGTATGAAAAAACTATATAAAGAAGATGTTTTAGCTATATATAAAATGGCTTTATAATATGAAATTACAAATTATCACAAATAATTATTAGTTAAAAAAGGAGCTGATAAAATGAATTACAATGATTATTTTGAAAGAGATGTGTCTAACATAAGCACTGAAGTGAGCAATGCCTTTGTAAGAAAAGTTATGTTAAATATGATAGGAGGATTATTTATTACTACTTTAGTTCCTATCTATGTATTTTTCTTTAATTCAGAGTTAGTTTATACTCTAGCTAGATATTTTAAATTGATAGCTTTAGCTGAGGTTGCTCTTGTATTTTTCTTAAGTTTAGGAATTAATAAGATGTCATCTGTTACTGCTAGATTTTTATTTTATGTTTATGCTTTGATGAATGGAATACTATTTTCTAGTCTAGCCTTTGTATTCCATCCCATATCTATACTATATACTTTAGGAGTTACAACTATAATGTTTATAGTAATTGGGGTATATGGTTATACTACAAAAGAGGACTTAACAAAGTATAGCAAATTTTTAATGACAGGATTAATTACTATAATTATAATCTCACTTATCAATATCTTTATTAAAGCACCTATGCTTTATTGGGTAGGAACTATACTTGGAGTAGTAATTTTTTCTGGACTAATAGCTTTTGATATCAATAGAATAAAATATATTGCCTACAACATTGCTGGTAGTGATGAAGAGATGGTAGAAAAGATGGGAATAATAGGAGCTTTAAATCTATACTTAGACTTTATCAACCTATTCCTTTATCTATTAAGAATTTTTGGAAAGAAAAGAAACTAGAGGTAGATTATGAAAAAATATCTAGGAATAATTTTTCTTTTATCCTCTTCTCTCCTTTTAGCACAAGAAAATTTTAATAATATGGGAGAGATACATAGTAAAATTCTAAGTAATAGAGGTAAAGAACAATTTAGAAAAAATATAATATTTAAAAAATTTGGTAGAGCTGGTTATAGTAACAGTAATCAATATCTTGAATACATAGGAGAGTTAGAAAATAGTTACAATAATTCCTCATCTAAATATGATGTAAAAACAAAGGGATTTATGATGGGGACAAATAGTAATCTAATTTCTAATCCAGATATATATGTTGGAGTAAGTGTTGGATATCTTAAATCTAAAATGAATTATAGTGATGAAGATGCTAGAGTGAGAACTTATGGTATAGATTACTATGTAGGGAAAAATATAGACAACTGGTTAATAATCGGAAAAGCTGGTTATACTGAAAGTAAAAATAGTTATGAAACTTATAGATATCGTACTAAAGATTATTCATTAGGAGCAGAGGGAGGATATATGTATTCTCTTGGAGAGAAAGCTATCATCTATCCTTATATCTCTTTAGATTGGAATCAATATACTATGAAAGCTCATAATAATATAAAAGATAATGATGATAGAGTTGGAAGTGGAGCTTTAGGAGTAACTTATGCTCAAGAATTTAGAGAGAAATTTTTACTAACTGCTTCTGGAGAATGGAACTACGATTTTCCTAATAGAGAGAGCATCAGACTTAACAATGGAGAAAAAATAAAAGGATTAGAAGTGGGAAGAGATGCAGGGATATTTAATATAAAACTTGGATATTATCTAGATCCTGATTTCTTAGTAAGCTTAGGGTATAGTAGTTTTTGGAATAGAGAATACTACTATGATATGTTTAGCTTGACACTATCTCACAACTTCTAATATTGACAAAGGAATATATATTTGTTATAATAAATTAACAACCCTTGGGAGGCTGCCTATATGGACTAGGTGGCTTTCTTTTTTTATTTTTTGAAAAAAATATGATATAATATAATATATTTGAATATATAGTTTAAAGGAGAAATTTATGAGAAAAAAAATATTAATTGGAAGTATTTTATTAAGTTTTTCATTATTTGGACAAGATATTTACCAAGAGAGTGTAAATAAGCTTGAAATGACAGAACTATCTAATACTTACTCTAAAGAAAAAATAGAACGTTCATTAAAAGGATATAAAAAACTTAAAAAAGAAAAATTAGAAGAACTAGCTTCAAAAGCTGTATTAGTAGATTTACAAGCTATAACAGTTGATGATTTAAATTATTCTAAAAATATAAACTTAAAATTAGAAAATTACATAAGTAATTTTAAAGATATAAGTGAAAATTCTTTAGGAAATATTTCTGATAAAAATATAATAGAAAGAATTAATAGAAAATACTCAACTTTTAAAGTGATAGAAAAAAATTCTTTGATAGATAGTTTAAACATTGCATTAGCTAAAAAACTTACAACAGGATATAATATTAAAATAAAATCTACATATGCTAATTTTAATCCTGAATTATCTTTAAGTTATGGGCATAATGGAATAAAACATGCTAATCAGCTTATTGCTCTTATGAAAAGTGAAGGATTAGATGCTAAAGTTCAGATTGAACCAAAAACTTCTGCATACCTTCATATGCCAGATTGGGGAGAACCAGCAACTCCTAATATTGTAATGGAAGATGGACAAATAGTAATTACACCTTTAGAATATGACTTACAATTTGAATTTAAAGATAAAGCTGATAAAATGAAATTTATACAACTTATTGATAAATATGCTAAAAAAGATGAGGTTGATGAGGAAAATCTTATCTACGATGCTTGGTGGCAACCATTCTTACAAACTGAAAAAATAGATGGATTTGAAAAGTTAATAGTTAATATTGCTAGTGAAGGAGAATATGAAGCATATGTTTTAACTTTACCTGAAAAATCAGATGCTCTAATAAAAGAGTTAGCTAAAAATAAAAATTTAAAATTAAAAACAAAAGAAGTTTATGTAAATCCTTCATTTTATAGATTTATGCTAGGAGAATATAAATAATAATAATAAAAGCCCAGATAAAATCTGGGACTTTTATTTTATAAATTTTTCTACCATAACATAATATTATCTTTAAAAAAAAGACCCTGTAGGGTATGAGGTCAGAATTATCTGTACTTTCTCACTAACCATACAATAATGAGAATAAGTAATACACCTAGAAGAATTACTCCACCATTCTAATAATTAAGGAGTTCAGAGAACGACTATAATTATTAAGACACAGAAGTTTATTTTCTGTGCTACCTCAAACTTATTGTTTGAATTGTTACAGTCATTTCTGTACCTCCTATTAAAATATTGGTTTCTACCTTGTTCAAGTTCAGAATAAAAGCCCCAATCGAAATTAGGGCTAATATTCTGAACTTGATAACAAATAACTTTGCAAGTTACCCATATGGGTTTCTAGGTACTTTAATTATAACAAAATAATATCAAAAAGTCAAATCCCATATACTTATGTCTTCTTCAACATCTTATCAAATTTCTCATAGTTAACCTTAACTCCATCATCTAAATCAAGATCAATTTTTAATTCAGCAATATGCTTAATCTCATTAGCATAATCTCTTAACTCTTTCAACATTGCATCTAACTCTTTTAAAGATTTTTCAGCTTGTTTCTTTTCTTTAGCAGAAGCACCATCATCAAAAGTTATTCTCTCATAAAAAGCTCTTAAGTTCTCTAGTTTATCTTGATAAGAAAGTAGATATTCAGTTCTCAACTATTTTTTCATATCTATAAATATATTAGAGCAGAGAAACCATTTTTTCAGAAACTACATATTGTTCACGATTTAAAATTAAAAAGTCAATTTTTTTATAATTTATTTCAGACAAAATTTTAGTAAAATAATCATTATCCCCTGTTACTAGACCTTTTCTTCGTTGAGTAATCTCTTCTAACTTTTTATTTTTTTCAAAAGTTTCTCTTATGTAATCTATAATAATTACCTATTTTATTAGTATTTCTACACTTTTTCAATAAAAAATCTACTTCTTCCTGCCTTAAAGATGATGCTAGATTAAAAGCTATTGAGATAGATTTATTTGAACTATTGGTAGAAAGTTTAAAAAATGATGAGATATTTGAATCTGTTTTCAAAATGGAGGAGAGAAGAAGGCAAAAATTCTTTATGAAAAACTTAAGAAAAGTTTTAATATGGAAGTTATATGCAATTATTTTAAAGAAAAATCAAAGGATAAAAATTTTGTAATTATAACAGAAGTAGGGAAAATTTTCCCACTTGTTAGAACACACGCTCTTCTAAATAATTTACAAGTTATCTTTAATGAGACAAAAGTTCTTCTATTTTTTCCAGGAAAATATACTATTACTTACTGATTTAAGAGTTTTTGGATTTAAGGATAATCACTATTACAGAGCTTTCAGGATAGATTAAAAAATAAATTTTAGATTAGAGAGATAATTTATAATATAAAAAATCCCCAGTAGAATATTACTGAGGATTTTTTATATTATTCTAATCCAATACTTCCTTAATAGTATTACTAATAGTTCTTATTAAAGGTTTTTTAGAAACTAAAGTAATCAAATCTAAAGTTGTTAAATTGTCTAGATGACGTCTTAAAGTTTGAATACTTTTTATTCCTTTTACATATTTTAATAATTCTTTATCAGGTAATGGATTTTCTTTGGCAAAAATATAGTTTTGAATATAGATAAATAATATATTACATTCAATCTCTGAAAGACTATAAGAAGTTTCTATACTATCTATATACTTCTCTGCATAGTTAAGTTTTAATATCTTATCTTTAAGCATCTGTATAATACTTTCTTGTCCATTAACAATGAAATTTAACATTCCTATTACAAAAAATGTTACTTCTCCATAATTTTTTACTTTTGAAGTATTTAAGAAAAGTTCAGCATATTTTTTTCTATCTTCAAATATAGAATAAGAAAGAGATAAACCTGTATAAATATCTACTTTTCTTGCTAAATACATAGAGAAAAGAAATCTTCCAAATCTTCCATTTCCATCATAAAATGGGTGAATATATTCAAAATAATAGTGAACAATAGAAGCTTTTAATAAAGATGGGATATCCTTTCTATTCATAAATTTAATCAAGTCGCTAATATGCTCTATTATAGTATTTTCTGAAGGGTCTCCACTATGTATATTACTAGCTCCATTTGAAACATTTATTCTCCCTTTTCTAAATAAAGTTCCATCTAATTTATTTTCTGGATTTTTTAAAATATCCTCTGAAAATATATCATCATACATTTTTCTTATCTGTTCTGGAGAATCAATGTTTTCAATATTATTTAATATAATCTGAGTATATTTATTAACAATACCAGAGTAACGAGTAGTTTTCTTTTGATCCATACTCTCATATATCTCTTTTTTTGTTGAATGTACTCCTTCAATTCCATTAGTTTTAGTAATTTCATTTGTCATAATATCATTGATACAAGCAAACTTTGCAGCAGCTGGTAACTCTGAATCTAATTCCATAATCTCCTTACTATTTAAAAATATTTTTTCTTGGAGAAGATTAATTTCGTTTATAGGTAAACAGAATAAAGAATATTGCTCTTTTACTACTCTTTCTCCTCTTAATATAGGATAAATTTTTAATTCAGTATTATAAGTACAACAATTCTCAATTCTTTTTTGATATTCCTCAACTACATTTTCTCCTTTAAAATGTAATTTTTCTAAACTTTCATATTGAGCCATTTTATAAAAACCTCCTATATTATATTTATTATTATATTATACTATAATTTAAAATATAAAAAAAGTAAATTTTAATATATTTTCTTTCTTTTTTTTATTTGGCTACTCATATTTAAACTTTAACCTTTCCTTCTTCCACTATTCTATAAATTATTTAAAAATATTTTAAAGAATAATTCTAATTTATTTATTTATTAATTTATGATATAATTAGTATAAGATACTAAGAAGAGAAATTAAGGAGAATTATTTAATGGAAAATAGAAAGATAAATAAATTTATTGGGACACACGTATCTACGTGCGTCTTTATGTGTATGTTTTTATTTTCTTCTATTTTAGAACACTCTTTATAATAATATAAAAAATAGCTCTACATTCTTGGTGTAGAGCTAAATATTTAGATAAATTTCAACTTCAAAATCATCTTTTGGAGTTTTTTTCTTTTTATATACCACTATTTTATTTACTATTATTTTAAGGATTCTATTGGCTTCTTCAATATTAGATAAATCTATTTTAGAAAAATACTCTTGTATCATTTCATTATTAGATTTTTCTACTTCTATTTCTCCAAAGCTCTTTTTTTGCTTTTCTAAGCTTATTATTCTTGCTTCTATATCTTTCTTATCTTTTAAGTATTTATCTTTTGGAATCTCATCTTCTATATAAAGTTCATAAATCTTATTTAACCTATTCTTGAATTTATTTATTGAGCTATCTATCTGTTTTATATTTACTTGTCTTTTTTTATCAATCTCAATATCGTTAAAATTCAAATCATTAATTTGTTTTTTCAAAGTATCTATTACAGCTTTCTCAAGTAAATCTCCCTTTATAGTTGCAGAACTACATTCTGGAATATCTTTATAGAAAAATTTATCAGAATATCTTAAATTATTAAGATTACAACCATAATAAAGATTTTTATCATAAGATCCTCCTCTTTTCCTTATATAGTTATTTCCACATTCTTTACATTTTAATAATCCACTAAGTAATGTTGGCTTTGTATTAGAAGCTTTTCTATTTAAGCTTTTATACATCTCTTGGACTTTTTCCCATTTATCTTCAGGAATAATAGCTTCATGCCAACCTTTTACTATAAAAGCTTCTCTATTATTTTTCTTTCTATTACTTCTAGTTCCATATCTTATATACCCTTTATAAGTAGGATTAGTTAGTATTCTCTTTACTTGTTTACTTCCCCAAGAAAACTGTAATTTATTATTAATTTGATTAAGACTATATCCATTTAAGAAATCTTCATAAATATTTTTTACTATTTCAGCTTTTTCCTCGTCAATTTCTAATCTTTTATTTACTAATTTATATCCAATAGGTGGTTTACCATTTACCCATTGTCCTTTACTAGCTTTAAAATATAATCTATCAGTTACCCTTTCAGCTGTATTATCTCTTTCAAATTGAATAAGACCTAGTCTTATATTCATAGCAAATTTTCCATCTGGAGTAGTAGTGTTATAGTTAGGTTCTCTGATTGAGATATATTCTATATTATTTTCATTTAAAAGACTAAAGAATAAAACTAGCTCTTTCATTTTTCTAGCTATACGTGAAGTTTCTAGGACTACTAATATATCAAAATCTCTTCTCCTGATATGTTTCTTTAACTCTAAATATCCTGCCCTATCATCTTTAGTTCCACTCTTTACATCTTTGAGTATTTTATATATTTCATATCCATTAGTTTTACAATAACGAATACATTCATCAGTTTGCTCTGTTAAAGATTCATTTTTATCTTGCATTATGGTAGATACTCTATTGTATATAATAACAGTCTTACTCTTTGAATCTCTCATTATCCTCTACCTCTTTTATATTAGATATTAATTTTTTTCTATAATAATCAGCTTCATAATTATCTTCATTAAAAATGACTTTTATTTTCATAGTTTCCTCCTTAATAATTATAATATTAAAAATTATTTTTTCAAATGATTAATTATTTATTTTAAGACTTTTTATATTTTTATATGATTAAGAATATGGCTTTTATTTTCCCATTTTTAATAAAATTGGGAAATTTTAAAATAATGCTTCACATTTATTATTTTCTCTATATTTATCAGCTAAAGATTTAAAATTCCTATAAAACTCTGTCTTTGATATACCTAATCTTTCTATTAAAGTTTTATTATCTATTTTATAATTTATTCTACATAGTTCTTGGAGAAGAGAGAGCCTTTTCTCCCTCTTTTTAGTACAAGCTTTATATACTATTCCTGATTTTCTAATTCTCATAATTAAGCTCCAAGTAATCTTTTGAAGAATCCTCTATGTTTTAAGCTATAGTTCTCAGCTTTTAGTTGTTCATTCTCTCTTTGAAGTCTTTGCTCTCTTTCTCTATGCTGTCTTATAAGTATTCTTAATTCATTATTTTTATCAATCCAACTTTCATTAAGGAACTGTTGTTCTGCTATTATGAAATATAATCTAGCTATTTCAACTCTATACTTATTAATTTCTCTTTTCTTTGCTTGTTTGCTCATATAACCAACTCCTAATTTTATCGAATAAAGATTTTTTCTTATTTTGAGATATGATATTTTCTTTATCTTCAGATTTAAAATTTATAGAAAAATAAACTTCGTATAATCTTCCGCTATCATTAAAATTATTAAATATTATGTAATATTCTCCAAAATCAATAGAATTAACTGCTTTTTCCAATCTATCCAAAACATCATCATCAACACTTTTTATAT
This sequence comes from Fusobacterium mortiferum ATCC 9817, assembly GCF_000158195.2. Taxonomy (NCBI): domain Bacteria; kingdom Fusobacteriati; phylum Fusobacteriota; class Fusobacteriia; order Fusobacteriales; family Fusobacteriaceae; genus Fusobacterium; species Fusobacterium mortiferum. The sequence continues at coordinate 90,520 of NZ_GL987991.1, read as the reverse complement.
CTTTGTCATAGATAGATACACGAAAATTTTCTTCTACTGTTTTTATGTATTCATCTTCTATATGTTCTTTTTTATTTTTTATCTCCTCACAAATACTAGCTATAAAAAACTTTATATCAATTTCTCTATTTTTCAACTTTTCCTCTAAATACTTTTTTCTTTTCTCTTTTAAAGTCATTTATAACCACCCTAATTTTTTATATGCTTCTTTGAGTTGCTCTGGTGTAACTCCTCTATCATTCATTTCATTGACTAGAATATTTAATTTCTCAAATTCTACATCTTCAAAATAAATAGTTCCCATTATTTCAACTATTTCATTGCAATCCCAATCTATACGTTTTTCTATATAATCATAATTCAAAAATATATTATCGTCATCTTCTTTAAATTCTTTAGAAACTAAATTCTTTTTCAAAAACTCCACCAAGTCAAAAGGTTTTTTGTCCTCTTCTTCAGCAGGTAGTTTAATCTCGTTCCAAAATAGTGTAGGGTTAGCATCTTTTTTTTCAGCTCTACCATCAGGAAAATACCATTGGTCATAGCCATTATCAAACTTAACTTGGAAAAACCAATGAACATATCCTTCTGAAAAATCAGTAACTGTTCCCCAACCATGTTGAACACTCCAAACTCTGTTATTTTCTTTTACATTATCAAACTTAGCCATTAATATTCCCCCTTAATAACCTTTCCTTTGAATACTTCCCAGTTTTGTTCTCTAATTCTTATTCTATTTCTTACAGCAAATATCCAAGTTCCAGCCATAAAATATATTGATATATTATTATCAAATCTACATCCTCTTTTCTTTTTCAAGATATTATTTCTATACTTTTCTAAGTTATCTATATTAAATTTCACTCTATTTCCTCCAATAAAAAAATCCCCAGTAAATTAATACTGAGGATTAATAGTTATTCTTCTTCTATTTTTTCTATTTTAGGTATATCAACTTTAACTATTGGAACTTCAACTTCTATTTTAGGTACTTCAACATCAATTTTTGGAATTTTATTATACATCTTGACAAATATAAATCTTTCCATTAACTCTATAAATTTCCATGTGATTAGTTAGTCCTGTTTTATCAAGTAATTGTATTTTTTCATCTAAGATAAATCTTTTTTCTAAAATTTCTCTTTTAATAGCATTTGCTTTAGCTTTTAATTGAGTAATATCATTTTCAAAATTGTCAGCATATAAAGCAATAGAAAGTTGTTCTTTTTTCTTAAGTTCCTTTTCCATTTCATTAAATCTATTGATATAAGCAAGTTTAAAATCTTGATACCCTTGAATGTTAAACATATAAAGTATGAAACCATCTTTTGTAAGTAAATATTCTTTATACTCTCTTTTTTGTCCTTGAGTTCTATAAAAGCTAGGAATAATCAGAGAACCCACATTTGGGGTTTCTAAAATTTTTTCTAAATCTCTGATAACGTGGTCATGTCTTTTTTCTAACTCTTTAGCTATTACTCTACTACTCACTACTAAACCATACTTATTGTTCTCTTGAATAGTTATATTCATTACTTAGCACCTCCAACTTTAAAAGCTATCTCAAGTGCTAAGTCATAGCTTTCTACATAGAATGGTTTACTAATTCCTTTTAGAACCACTTTAAATAGTCCATTTTCATCTCTTACAATTCTCATAACTGTATCCTCCTAAAAACATTTGATTTTATGGAGTTAATGCAGTATAATATGATTGCTGAGGTCATATTATATGGCATAACCCTGTTTTGAGATTAACGTCTTGAACGGGGTTTTATTATTTGGCTTTCTTTACTATTATTTGCTCATTTTTTTCATCAAATATAACTATTATTTCTCTTTCTTCTTGAGTTATATTTAATTTATCACACCATACTTTAGGTAAAGCAGTTCTTGGTGTAAAATTACCAGCTCCAGATTTAGTAAAGGTAACCTTCAACCTACGTTCTTCTATTTTTAACACCTCCTCACAACATAACGTTAATCATAAATTAATATTAACATACCAACGTAATGTTGTCAAGTAATTTTTATTATACTCCACTAACTCCATAAATTTGTTTTTAGGTAAATAAAAACCTCAGAGTTATTTTTCTGAGGTTTAATTGCATTATTTAAAATAAATCACTATGAGTTCCTGTTCTTGATAAAGTTAGGATTAATTTATTTTTTTCAATTTTATATATTAATAACCAATCAGGACGAATATGGCACTCCATGTATCCTACATAATTTCCAATTAATTGATGATTTCTATACTTAGCTGGTAACACTTCTTCATTTGCTAATTTTTCAACGACTTCTTGAAGAAGCTTGAGATTATATCCCCTTTTTTTAAAAGTTTATAATCTTTATCAAAAGCACTAGTAGTTATGATTTCTAACATTAACTTTAATCCTCCTTATCAAGAGCATCAAAAAGTTCTTTGGTATTTTTATAAGTAGGACGTTTTACTTTTCCATTGATAATATCTTCTGTTTCTTGAATAGCTTTTATAGTTTCAACATTATAGTTTTCTATTCTTGCCTCAAATGGTAATCCACCTGTTCTAAGCATAGATTTGACAAACATATTAAAAGCTGTTGACATATTTAAACCTAACTCATTACATAACTCATTAAAGGCTTTTTTATCTTCATCATCTAATCTTACATTAATAACTGATACTCCCATTTTCAAACCTCCTTAATATCTTTTATATATTAATTATACATATAATAGATAATAAAGTCAAGGTTATTATTTTCCTCAGTATTATTTACTTGCCAATGTCCAATACTCTTCTTATACTAATCTAGCTTGTACCTGTGTAATATGTAGATACTTACTACCAACTCTCTTTTTAATCTCAAGCCTATTTCCCCATTTTTCTATTAAACTTGGAATCATAGCTCTAAATCTTCCTCTAGTATGAAAGTTTTCTCTCATTACTATATATACACAAGGCTCTCCTTCATACTCTCCAAGTTCTCTTACTTCTGCTATATATTGAGGTTTAAGTTCATGGTCATATTTAAAACTAGTCTTTTTAATATCATTCAACATATTAATCCTCCTATAAGGAAGAGGGAGAACTCCCTCTATCCATTAATAGCTATTTCTTTAAGTTCATTGTATTGTTCCATATTAATATCATCTAAAGTAGATACCCCATAAAGCTCTTTAGCTTTTTTAGTTATATCTATTCCACTTGCTTGTGATATAGTCATAAGTGTTTGCATGTCCTCTGTTGTAGGCTTTTCTTCAACTATTACTCCATCTTCATCATAGTTTATTATATTTTCATCAATATATTCAGAAGTTACCTCATTAGTTTTTTCATCTAATTTATGAATTTGTTCATCTTTTCTAAGATTTTCTATCATTTCTACTGATATAGGTAACCATTTTAACATTTTCTTAGTAACAGTCTTTAAAGACATTTCCTCAAAGTTCTTATTCCAAATCTCATTTTTAAAGTTCCCTTTTCTATATTTTTCTTCATGCTCTATTACTTCTTTTTTAGTCATATATTCAAAAGCTCTAGTTCCATCTTTTAAAATAGCTACTGAATAGAATCCAACTATCTCTCCTCTTCCCTCTGGATTAGTAAAGGCTGGTTTATGTTTTAGAGTTCTATCTAATCCATACTCTATATCAAACTCATCATTTGAATAGACTGTGTATGCATAAATATCACTTAGTTGGCCAGTTCTTCTAAGTAGTTCTATCATTCCCTTATATCCAAGTTGGAATTGACATTCTATTGTGCCTAGCTTATTATTTTTAAATGGTATTAAATAACATTGTCCAAGAACTCCAGGTTCTAATCCTAGTTGTGCTATTGTCATCAAGCTACCTAATAAGCTTTCAGCATTACATTCAGCTAATTTAGGATTTTGTCTTATAGTTGTAATAGCTATTCTTGTGAATCTTTCACTATTTAGGTGTTTAGGAAGAGCAGCAGCAAACTGTTTCTCTCCAGCTTTTATAATTTCATATATTGTTTTATTTGGTTTTTTCTCTGTTACTGCTCCATTAGATCCTTTTACTAATGAGTTAGTTGCTCTCTTTGTTTCTGCCATTTTAATTTTCCTCCTGCACTTTTTCTTAATTAAAAATTAATACTTAGAGTATAATTTATATAGTCTAAATTGACTTTTTCTTATTATTTTGGTATACTATTAATATAAGGTACCTAGCCCGTAGGACTTATAACTGAAGTGTTATTAAAAATGTTGATGAAATAGGCTCTCACTCCGCCGTGGGAGCTTATTTCATGTCTATAAGGTGTCAACAGCCTTGTAGATATGAGAATATAACACTTCAGGAGGTTGAGGAAATGAACATAATTATTTCCAATCCTATTATCAACTTTGATGGCGGGACTATTTTTTTAATTGGAATAGTTTTCATTGTTGTAATTTGGATTAAACATCATAAGTAATTCCTTACCTCATACCCTACGGGGTCTTTTTTTATTATTGATTTTAAGCCACCTCTTTATTTTTCTTTGTATTTTTAGTAATCTTTATGTACTTACTCTCTTTTGATGTAGAATATCTCTTCTCAACTTCTTTATATTGTGCTACTAATTCTGGATTTTCTTTCTCCATTAGTTTCTTATCTACTGAATTTCTAGCTTGAGTTGTTATAGTAAACTTATAATCACTACTTATAGCTTTATTGCAATGATTATTGTTAAGCTCTAATATTATCTCTTGTTTCTTTAACTCTAGTTGTTGCTCCAAGTTCTTTATCTGTTCATCTAAAGCTTTTATCTCCTCTGCTTTAGCATTTAATTCATTAAGTTCTATAACTTCTTCATTCTCTTTATCTGCTTTTTCTAATAAATACTTAGAATAACTATCACTTCCATCTAACATTGGTGGAACTTTTTTCATTACATGATTTTTCCAAAAGTCTGTTGCTTTTTCCTGGATATAATCTATATCTTCAAGACTTCTTTCTATGTAAAATTCTTTATAGTCATTTCCACCTACTAGACAAGCTATATAAGCAAAGTTTAATCCTGTAACATATAAATAATGTTGTACTTGAGCATAATATGATTGAGGAACTGTATCTCCTGTCCATTCATCTTTGTTATATGCTGAAGTAGTTTTTAACTCTAATACTCCATATCTATCTTTTACAGGGTCATAAACCATTCCATCTACATTGGCCACACATACTCCTCTTTGTATAGTGTATGGAACTTTATAGCATTTCATATTTGAGTGTCTTTCTTGAAATTCTTCAAATACTACTTTCTCTAATTTATGGCCAAAGTGAGTAAATCTATTTCCATCTTGTTTTTTACCCTCTGTTTTGTCTATGTAAATATCTATAGCTGACTTATATTTGTTTACTCCTAAGATAGCTCCAATATCAGAGCCACCTATTCCTATTCCTCTTAATTCATGCCATTTTTCTTGATTTTCATATTCAAAGATTTTAACTATTGGAGGAACTATCTCTTTTAAATCTTCTTTTGATAACTCTTTCTTTTCAGATTTAACTTTATTGACTAATTCCTCTAATTCAGCTTTTTTTAACTTGCTATATCCTTTTAACCCTAATTCTTTAGCTTTTTCTTTTAACTCTTTTACAGTCATCAAGACCACCTCTTTTTAAGTTTTAGAAGCAACTTCCAAAGTTTTTGGAAGCTACCCTTAAAACTTAAATTATTTTTCCATCATTACTCCAATAAACCACATAAAAGCACTTACTAGAATTATTTCAATTATTCCTATCATCTTTACCCCTTAACAAGCTATTTGTTCCCATTTTTTTGCTATTTCATTCTCTTCTTTATATTCTTTACTATGACTTTCTTTCTCTTCTTCAATTCATCTTGTAATAGTTCTTATTGCTTTGTCTAAAACCTCTTCCCAAGTATTAGCTTGGTATCTATCTCCCATTACATATACTGTTGGTTTTCCCTCCTCAACTGTTAAATTAATATCTTCATCTGAACTTTGGTTATACTCTCTTGATAAAAATATTAAGCTTGTTATTTTAGATTCCATTCTTTCTCTTCCTCCTCATCTTCCTCATAACTTAAAGCAGTCTTAAATGTATCAAACTCTTTTATAAATATTCCAATTATTCCAGCAATTATTAATAAATTAACTATCATCTTTCCTCCCTAATATTTTCATTGATTTTCTTTTCTACTTCTTCCAATTCTTCTGTATCAACTTCAATCTTTGGTACTTCTACTTTGATTTCAGTAATCTCTACAATTATCTTTGGAATTTTTATCTTTTCCATTATTCCTCCCTTGACAGTTCAAGGGGAAACTTGATATAATTTTTATATGTGGATGTCAAGTTCCCACCAAGAACTTTTCATCTTGAGAGTAGTGTTCGCAGCACTACTCTTTTTTTATTTTAGTTTTTATACTTTTTTGTATAATTTTTATTTAAAAAAATAAAACATAAGGTTATTTCTAATCAAATTATACATTTTGTATAAATAAAAGTCAAGTAATTTTTTACTTTTTGTATAAAGTAGGATATAATTTAATTATAGAAATAAAATTTCTGGAGGAAATTATGTCTAATGAATTTGGAAAATACTTAAGTGATTATCTTGATAAAAATAAATACAAAATAGAAAATTTTGCAAAAGAAGTTGGATATTCCACTGGTTTGATAAGTCATTATACTACTGGAAAAAGGAGTCCGTCTTATAAATTTATTGAAGCTTTTTTCAAAAAATTTAATTTTTCCAACGAAGAAAAAGAAGAAGTTTTAAAAATTTTAGCAAGAGATAAGATGCCTGATTCTCTAAAAAAATTAAAAACTCAAATTAATAATACTCAGTCTAATGCAATTATCATAGAAGAAGAGTTTATTAATGTTCCAGTAAAAGCAAAAGCAAGTGCAGGAAATGGTTATATTAATTGTTGTGAAGATTTATATATGAAAACAATTAGAAAAAATGGATTTCATGAGCATTGTTACTTAATAGAAGTTTGTGGAAACTCTATGGAGCCATTAATTCAAGATGGAGCTTTTGTAGTAGTTGATCCCTATCAAACTGACTATATAGAAGGTAAAATTTATATAGTAAAACTAGATGAAGAAACTTTTATAAAAAGGATATATTTTAATACTGATTTAAAAATAATTATTTTAAAAAGTATAAATCCTAAATATGATGATATTTATGTTTCAAAAAATAAAGCAGAAAACTTTAAAATTATGGGTAGAGCAGTAAAATTTATTTATGAAGGAAATTTATAAATAATCTAAAGGAGATTTAAATTATGAAGAAAAAAATTAGACCTTCATCTAATATAATTGATTCAATTGGAAAAAATTTAATTATAGATGAAATATCAGCAATTGTTGAATTAATAAAAAATTCTTATGACGCAGATGCAGAAAATGTAATAATTAATCTAGAAAAAAATGGAGAAGATTTAATTATTACAATAGAAGATGATGGGCATGGAATGAGTTTAAAAACTGTAGAAGATAACTGGATGGTTCCAGCAACAAGTTATAAAAAAAATAATAAATATAGTCCATTAAAAAATAGAAGGGTTCTTGGTGAAAAAGGTCTTGGAAGGTATTCAGTAGCTATTTTAGGAAATTTCTTGAGATTAGAAACAATTAAAGATAATGAAAAAACAACTTTAGAGCTAGACTGGGACAATATAAAAAAGTATAAATATCTTGATGAAATTGAATTTGATATTAATACTCAAAAAACATGTGAGAAAAATGGAACAAAATTGATTATAAAGAAAAAAAATTATTCTATTTGGAGTGAAAATAAAAAATTAGAGTTAGAAAAAGAATTGCGAAAATTATTATCTCCTGTTACTACTTTAAAAGATACATTTAAAGTTTTTTTGTCTTTTAAAAATTTTGAAATTTATACTTCTAATGATAAAGAAACAAAGATAATAACAGAAAAAACTGAAATTTTGTCATATGATTTATTTGAATATTATGATTATAAAATAATTGCAAATATAGATGAAAATATGGTAATAAATTATTCTATTTATTCAGAAAATAACAAACTTTTAAAGCAAGAAAAAATATCAAAAGAAGAAACAGAAAAAATTTTATCTAAAGATGGTGCTAACTTTCCTGGACCTTTTAGTTTAGAATTTAGAGTTTTTAATAGAGAGCCATCAGTAATATCTTCAATGTATGAAGAGTTGAAAAAAGAAAATGAAAATCTTGGAAAAGCAGAAGTAAGAAAATTACTAAATGAACTTTCAGGTATAAGTATTTATAAAAATAGATTTAGAATAAGACCATATGGAGAGGAAAGATATGATTGGCTTGAATTAAATAAAAGAAGATATTTAAATCCAACTTTTAGAGTTAGTAATAGTCAAATAAATGGAATAATTACTTTATCTGATGAAACTTTTTTAATTGAAAAAAGTGCTCGTGATGGATTACAAGAAGATGAAAATTTTAAAGGTTTAAAAATAATTACTTTAGAAATATTATCTAAATTAGAGATAGAAAAATTCCAAAATAAAAAACAAGAAAATAAAGAAAATTCTCACGAAAATAGTTTATTTGATAATTTAGGAAAATTTGATAAATTTAGAGAAAATATGAAAAAAGTAACTTCTAATTTGTCTGAAGATACCCAAGAAAAAATAGTAAAAATAATAGATGAAAAAGAAAAAGAAGATTTAAAAAATGTAACTAAAATTCAAGATTTAATTGTAAAATATGAAAAGCATGTAACATTAGGAAAAATAGTAAATAGAATAATACATGAAGGAAGAAAACCAATAAGTTTTTTCAAAAATGGATGTAATTTTTTAAAAAGAGAAACTAAAAAATTTTTACAAACACAATCAGAAGAGTCTAGAAATAAAATTATACAAAAAACTAATGAATTTGAAGAACAGACTAATAAAATAGCTAAATTATTTAAATCAATAGAACCGTTATCAAGTCAAAGAAGACAAAATTCTAAAGAAACAAACTTAAAAGAAACAATAATGAAATCATTAGCTGTATATGAAGCAGAATTTAAAGAAGTAAAATTAGAAACTAATCTTGAAGATATTTCTGCTATAGTTGTTGATTCTGAAATTCAAACAGCTTTAACAAATATACTAGAAAATAGTTTATATTGGATGAACGAATCGGAAAAACCTAAAAAATTAATAATAAATTTATTTAAAACTAAAAATAATAAAGCAAAAATAGAAATAATAGATAGTGGCCCTGGAATTTTAGAAGACGATATAAAGTCAAAAATTATATTTGAACCTGGCTTTACTAGAAAGAATAATGGAACAGGATTAGGTTTATCAATAGCTGGAGAAGCTTTAAAAAGAAATGGATTTCAGTTACAAATCATGAATTATTCTGAAGGAGCATACTTAATAATGGAGGAAATATAAATGAGAATATTAATAATAGAAGATGATGATGAAGCATGTAAAATATATGAAGAAGAAATACAGGGATATAATGAAACGAATAATAAAAATATAACATCCATAATTAAAAAAAACAAAGAAGATGGACTTAAATCTGTAAATGAAGAAGATTTTGATGCTGTTATAGTAGATTTAAATTTAGGTAGTGGTGAAGAAGCTGGTGGAAATGAAATTATAAAAAAAATTTTTAATGAAAAAAGAGTTCCAATATATATTGTATCAGGAACACCAGATGCATATGAAGAAATTGAAGAACTTTCTGATAAAAAACTTTTATTAAGAAAAATAACTAGAGGAGAAGTAGACATTATTACTATTCTTGATGATTTGTTAAAGTTATATGACACGGGATTAACAAAGATTTTAAATAGAAAAGGAATATTAGATAAAATAATGGATGAAATATTTTTAAAATATTCGGAAAATTTAGTTACAAATCTCCAAAAAAACAATGAACTTGACTCAGTAGAAAAAGAAAATATTATGTCAAGATTTTGTGCAACAATAATAAGTGAAAAATTAAAACATTTATCACCTAAATACCATCCATGTGAAATATATTTTACTCCTCCATTAAAAAAGGAATTAACCACAGGAGATATTTTAATTGAAAAAAGCAGTGGAAAAAAAAGAATTGTTCTAACTCCTGCATGTGATTTAGAAGTAAGAGCAAATGGAAAAAGAAAAGTAGATTCTGTCTTAATTGTTGGTATAGAAAGTATAGATGATATCTATCAAAATAATAATCCTAATAATAAAGAAAAAGAAAATATAAAAAAATTATTGCAATCTAAAAATTATAAAAATTATTATGAATATTTACCAATAAACAATGAAGAAGGACAAGCAATTAATTTTAGTGATTTAGTATGTCTACCTATAACTGAAATAAATGAATATTATGACAGAGAAAGTAGCTTGAATGAAACATTTTTAAAAGAAATAATTTTTAATTTTTCTCAATATTATGGTAGACAAGGAATCCCAGAAATTCATAAATAAGAGGCTTAAAAAGCCTCTTTTATTTTTTCTGCTATTATTTTAGCCATTAATGGTGGAACTGCATTACCTATTTGAGTAAAAGCTGCAGTTCTAGAATTTTCAAAATAATAACTATCAGGAAATGTTTGAATTCTAGCAGCTTCTCTTACGGTTAGCGACCTATTTTGTCTAATATCAGGGTGTATATAATAATGTCCATCTTTAGCTATATGAGCAACCATAGTATGACTTATTCCATTTCCATTAACAACCTTAAATCTATCTAAAAATGAAGTTAAATTTTTATGACTTATTAATGAAGAAGGTAAATCCGTATATTTTAAAGTTTTCCCTTCACTGAATAAATTCACAGCTATTTTATAAATTTTTAAGTCATTTATATTATTAGGTCTAGATATATGTTGAGAAATTATATTAAAATCATCATCTAATAAATTTAATTTTGATAAAACTTCTATCTGTGGAACTATCTTTTTAAAATTAATTTTTTCTCCAGCTTTTATTTTTGGTAAATCAGCAAATAATTGATTTATAGTAATATCATTTTTTATAGTTTCAAAATTTGGATATTTAAAATTTAATTCATTTTTCCATCCTATTATAATTACTCTTTTTCTTGATTGTGGAACACCAAAATCTTTTGCATCTAATATTTTATAATCAATATTATATCCAATCTCTTTCATTTCAATTACTATTTTTTCAAATATATTATTTCCATTTTCATCTTTAGATGATAACATACCTCTTACATTTTCAAAAACAAAAAGTTTTGGTCTATAACGTTCCAAAAACTTTAAATATTGCTTATATAAATATTTTCTAGAATCACCTACCATTTTAGATTTACTAGCTGCTCTTCCTATAAGTGAATAAGCTTGACATGGTGGTCCTCCAATTATAATATCTATTTCTTTATTTCCTCTAAGAATATCTATTTTATTATAAATGTCATTAATACTTTCATCATTTATTTCTTCATTTATTACACTATCAAGTAGTTGAGAAGGAATATGAGAATATAATTTTTCTCTAGAAATTTCATCATTTAAATAACTATAGTAAATTTTTAATTGATTAGTTTGTTTTAAATAATGATATGCAATTCTTGTTTTCAAAGTTAACGAAGCAGAAAATTCTTTTTCAACATGTGCAATAATATTATATCCAGCTCTTACAAAACCTTCTGTTAGCCCCCCTGCACCCGAAAATAAATCTAGGCAATTCATATTTCCTCCTTTTTAAAAAACTATTTATCTTTATATTATACCAAGTAAATTTAAAAAAAAAAGTAAAATTTAAAATTTTTTATATGTTATTGATATTTAATTGTAAAAATTATCTTGACTTTTCTTATACTTTTTGTATAATTTTTATAGGTGATAAAATGATTTTAAAAAATATAATAAAAAAGCAAGGAAAAACTTGTAAAGAAGTTGCAAGTATATTAGGTTTATCAAAACAAAATTTTAGTTACAAATGTAAGAAATTTGAAGAAGGAAAAATATTATTTTCTAAAAATCAGTTAAATTTGATTTCAAATTTTATAAAAGTAGATAAATCAATTTTTTTTGAATAATTTTTATACAAAAAGTATAAAGGAGGAGCTGTGGAAGATAAAAAAGAAAATACTAAGTATCAAAAAACTATAGAAAAGCTTGAAATTTCTATTAAAAAGAAAAAAAGAACGAATAAAATATTATTTATTTTATTAATTTCTTTTATTTTAGGAATAATTGGAACTTTTGTTATAGTTTCATTAAATTATTTAATCTTAATAGCAAATTAAAATAGAGAGCTATAAAAGCTCTCTACTCCACTACTATAAACTTAACAATATATTTAAGGTTTATCCAAATAGTATTGTTCTCAGTTTTAAATTCTATGAAATCTTCTACTTGAGAAAGGATAGTTCCCTTATAAGTAGGAAACAAAGTTCCATTTTGAACTGTAATAAAAAGTGTTTTATCTTTGAATTTTTCAAATAAAGTCATTATATCAACCTCCATACCTAAAGTATATATTATTGGAGGAATAAAGGCAAGAAATATGTTATTAATAAATTTTTTTTTATTTTTAGTAAGGAGATTAAATGAAAAATAAAAATAATCTAAGTTCTTATTCAACAAAAGAACTTTATGATGAATTAATTAAACGAGGTGGAGTAAATACTTATTTTTTAGAGCCTTATGAAAAATGGAAGCTGATCCTAAAAACTGATGCTATTGAGTTAGAAGGACCAGCAACTATATTAGTGGTTATAGATTAGTCAAGTTTAGTGCAGGGAAATAATTCTTCATGAATTTTAACTAACTTATGAAAACACTTTCCATGAGAAAATTCAAACTCAGGATTAGTTTTAGCTGAAATAATTATTTCATAAATTTCTTGTGGAACATTTTTATATAAATATCTTTTTCCTTTTCTAACTATACCACTTTTTAATACACGGTCTTGAAATCTCACAATCATAGTTTGATTTTCGGTATTATACTCAATATCTTTTATTTGTGAGGAATCCAAGTTGTCTTTTCTTAATATCATTGATTTTACCTCCTTTCTATAAATATAGTCGCAAACATATTATAGCTTTTTGGAGAGATAAAATCAAATAACAGTTGGCAGAACTGTAAAACTGCCATAAATAAAAAAGACCCCGTAGGGTATGAGGTCAGAATTATCTGTACTTTCTCACTAACCATACAATAATGAGAATGAGTAATCCACCTAGAAGAATTACTCCACCATCAAGATTCATAGTTAGATTTTGAATTGTTACAGTCATTTCTGTATCTCCTTGATAAATTATTTGTCTGCCATGTTCAAGGGAGAATAAAAGCTCTAATAAAAATATTAGAGCCTCCATTCTGAACTTAAACAAACAACTTATCAAGTACCTATACGGGTTTCTAGGTACTTTAATTATAACAAAATAATATAAAAAAATCAAAGACAGTTTTTGTTTTATATCTGTTCATCATTTCCAAGCCACTAGTTCTAAAGGACTTAGGGAATGGTGGATAGGCATAAGATAAAAATAAGAGGAACTAGTGGCATAGCTCCTCAGAGGAGGAATTAAAATGGGAAAAAATTTTCATTTTCAAACACCATTTCACTTTTTAAATTTTTGTAATAAATATATTAATTTAGAAGAGGAGGATAAAAAGGTCTTAGAATATTTTGTAGATAAAGCTATAAAAGGTGATATGCTTTGTCAAGCAATAATAAATCGTTTTACGGCAATATTAAAATTTGAACAAAATAATACTTTAGATAGAGAAAAAATAATCTCAATATTAAGTGAAGTTTATTATTGTGATGTAAATTTAAGGAAAATAATAAAGAAATATAATCTAAATTTAAATATTTTTGGAGATATAAAAACTATTTTCAAAGAAGAAGATTATAGTGTATCAGAAGAATTCATAAAAGAAATGGAAGATTTAGTTCAAGTTTATGGTTTATATTTCTTATATGATCAAGACAAAAATCTTATTTATATTGGAAAAAGCAGAAATTTAAATGAAAGAATTCCTAGTAGTGTTAAGGAAAGAAAAGCATATTATTTAAAATATAAACTAACAAAGACATTAACAGATACACATATTTTAGAACTTTATTATATAGCAAAATTAAAACCTATTTTAAATAAAGATTCAAAAGAAAATGATGATACAACATTAACTATAGAATATTCTTTTAAAAAAGAAAGTGATTTTATAAAAATAAGAGGTGATAAATAATGAAATATACAATAAATGGATATTCTCAAGAAAAATTAATTGAATATGATATAGATTTGTCATCCTCTTTAATACTTAGAGTAATAGCTGATATGTACACAAGTAATAGTAAAAAACTTGAATATAAAATGCTTGATGATGATAAATATATGTGGTGTACCTATGGATATTTATTAGAACAAATACCAATTTTAGGAACTGAAAGAACACTTATTAGAAAAATAGATTCCCTTATTGAAAAGAATATTTTAAAAAAGAAAATTTTATCTCAAAGAAATGGTAAACTAGGAAGATATTTATATATTTCTTTAGGAGAAATTTATGACTCATTAATTGAATATACTTCAAATGACAAAAAGTCATCAGAACAAATGACAAATTGTCTAGAGGTAGATGACAAAATATCATTTGACCCAATGACAAATTGTCATGACAAAGATTCATCTATAATAGATTCATCTATAAATATAACTACTACTAAGTTAGATAATCTAAATAAGATAGACCAAGATTCTAAAGATAGTTCTACTAGTAGCAGTAGTAGTCCAGTTGAAAATAGTTCTAGTAAAGAAAAAGATACAATTTATCAAATTAAATCAGCTCTACAAAGTCATGGAATAAGTATAGACACTTGTAAAAACATAATGGAGTTAGTAAGAAATGGTAGAGTAAATCTTGATAGAATAAAGTCTGTCCTTATCACAGCTCAACAAAAAGCTTGGGGAGAAGGTGCCATATATAAAGCTCTTAGAGATAATTGGGAAGCTGGAACTAGTGAAACAAAGCTTCTAACAGAAAAAGAATTGAGAAAAAAATTAGCTGGTAAAGCTAATATGCTTCTTGATGATTATGAGAAGGGGAGAATTGAGTATGATACTATGATTGAGAATTATATAGAATTTTGCTCAAATCCTATATTCACAGAAGCTTTAAAAATTGAATATTATGACAAAATAAAAAAGGCAGCTGAGAAAACTTTAGTTAAAACTGCATAAGGGAGAATATATGCTTAAATATAATCCAAATATAAATTTGATATTAAATAGTCAAAGTGTTGATGTCAACAAAACGATAGTAATTGAAGAATTATCAGAGTTACAGAAAGAACTTTGCAAGGATTTGAGAGGTTATGAGAGAAGATTGGAGATAAAAGAGGAGATATGTGATGTTTATATCTGCCTACAACTTCTGAAAGAGATTTATAACTTCTCTGATGAAGACCTTGAGAAAATGTATAAAAGAAAAATGATGAGGAACTTAGAGAGGATAGAGGTAGAGTAGATGACAGATGAAGAGTTTGAAAATTTAAAAGCAGGAAAAATTTTTAAAATGGGAAATAAAAAAATAATAGTAAAATTGGCAGAAACAGACACAAGTTGTAAAGGTTGTATATTTTACCATTCTAAAAATTATAGTGGGTCGTTATGTGTTGCATTAGAAAAAATCGGGGCTATACCCGAGTGTGATATACTATTCAGAAAAGACGGTAACAGCGTCGTATTTGTAGAGGTAGAAGATGAAAAAACAAAGTAAGAAAAGAATCTTAAGACTTCCAGTTAAAGAGGTGGTTATATGAAATTGGGTTAGGAATACTTGTACTTGTAAGTTTTTACTATGGGATAATACACCCCAAAAATAAATAAAAAATGAGAGGAGAAATTATGGATAACAGAAGAGATATATTGAAATCTGAAATTACTGAACTTCAAGAAAGATTAGGAATAAAAGTAATTACTACTAGAAATTTAAAATCTATAGAGGAGTGTAGAAAAGCTCTTGTTGAAATAACTAAACACTATGCCTCTATTTCTCAAGGCAAATTAGTTAATCCAGGATTAGATACTGAAGTTGATATTCTAAAGAAAAAAAGTTAAAGTATTACAAGAAGAGAAAGTAGAATTAGAAAAAACTAATCAAGTATATTCTAATGATATAAAAATACTTCAAAATACAACTAAAAATTTAAGAGAGGATAGAGAGGACTTAATAGAAAAGAATAATATCCTTTATTCTGTAATAGATAAACTAAATAATAAAAAGTGGTGGCAATTTTGGAAATAAAGAATATCCAACTTTATAATGGAAATTGTCTTGAAATTATGGATAAGCTTATAGAAGCAGGTATAAAAGTTGATTTAATTATAACAGACCCTCCATACCAAAAAACTAAAAATAAATGGGACTATGTAATTCCTTTTGATGATATGTGGAATAGACTAAAAAAACTTAGAAAAGATAATACTCCAATTATCTTATTTGGACAAGGAATATTTAGTGCTAAACTTATTTTATCTAATGAAGAAGAATACAGATATAGTTTGATATGGAATAAAGAGCATCCAAGTGGATTCCTAAATGCTAATAAAATGCCTTTATCATCACATGAAGACATTTTAGTTTTTTATAAAAAGCTACCTATTTATAACCCACAAAAATTTAAAGGAAAGCAAAATAATTCAACTGGAAATACTATAGCTCCTAAAATTAATAATAATTATAATAATTTCATACAAGAAGATAATTCTAAAAAATATGGAGATATGAAATTTCCTAGAAGTATTTTAAATTTTAAGAAACCTCATCCAAGTGTAATGGTACATCCTACACAAAAACCTGTGGAGCTATTAGAATATCTGATTAAAACATATTCTAATGAAAAAAGTTTAGTTTTAGACTTTACTATGGGAAGTGGAAGTACTGGAATAGCTTGTAAAAATCTTAATAGAAATTTTATTGGAATAGAAATAGATAAAGATTATTTTAAACTGGCCATAAATAGATTGGAGGTAGTAAATGAATAAATGTGTAACTTGTAAGCATTGTCTATATCCAGAGGGGAATGATAAAGCTTATTGTGGTCAACGAGGAGATTATATTGATGAACAATATCCAAGCTGTGAAGGATATCAGGAGGTAGAAACTAGATGAGAGAAACAGATATTCAATCAACTATAATTAGATATTTAGAAATCCTTGAAACTCAAGGAAAACTATTTTTTAATAGAACTAATAATATTCCTCCAGTAAATAAAGATAGTAAAGGTAAAGTAATTGGATTTAGAAGTTTACCTTTTGGAGCAAAGAAAGGTATTCCTGATATATGGGTAATTATCAATGGAAAAACTATAGGTTTGGAAGTTAAAACACCTACAGGAAAACAAAGTAAGGAGCAAAAAGAGATTCAAGAAAAATTTATAAAAAATGGTGCTGACTATTATGTAGTTAGAAGTTATGAGGAAGTTAAGAACATACTAGATAAGTATTTAAAGAGTGCATAGGAGAAAAGGGAGGGAATACTTAATATGAGTTCTCAAATGAGCTTCAAAGATTTTCTAAATGGCGACTCTGTATTCTCTCATAGGGAAGAGAGCGAACTCTTACAAGCTAAGAAAAAAATTAAAAATGCTATGATGAGCTGTATCTTTAATAGGTACAGCTTGTCTTGTAGAGAGGTTGAAGTATATAAACTCTTTCATTATAAAGGACTTAATCACAGAGAAATTGCTACATTACTTAATATAAAAAGGACTACCAGTAGAAATTACCTTTATAGAGCTAATAAAAAGATAAGGAAAATAAGTAAGAAAATGGAGGATTTATGATAGATAAATTAACTGATGAAGATAAGATAGAGATTATTTACAACTCTCTCTCCAAGATAGAAGAAATCTCTTTCACAGATAAAAGAGAAAAAATTAACTTCAATCCATATATGCTGTATCTTAATTTTTTAGAAGCTCAAGGAAAAATAAAGATTAAGATGATTGAGAATTGTAGTAAAAGAGAATGGAAAATTATCATTGAGAAGCTTTAGAGAAAAGGCTTCTTTTTTTATGCCAAAATTAAAAAATCTCTTGACTTTTAACGGTATCCGTAATATAATATATACAAGGAGGGAGGAAAAAATGCAACAATGTTTTTTTGGGAGAACTTGGAGAAAATCATCTTGATAATAACATCATTTGATTATGCAATAAAAATTATCAGATGGGTAATCAAAGAGTTTAGGAGGTTTAAAGGGAAGTAATATTCCCCCTCCCTCCCCTTAGATTAAGGAGGTGTAAAAATGGATTGGTTTAAAATTGCAGTTACAATACTTGTAATATTAAAAATTATTGAGTTCTCTTATAGAATTTACAAATGGTTTAAGAATAAAAAAAAATAAGAGCTCTCAAAATTACTTAAGAAAACTCTTATTTTTTTCACAATGTTTTTTTGGTACTTTAATTATAAGATTTTTTTAACAAAAAGTCAAGGGAGGAAAACTATGAATTTAAAAGGGGATACGAGAGAATTAAAAATAATGTTCAATAATGATGGAAAAGGTAATTATACAAATAAAATAAGCCTTCCTAAAACTTGGATAGCTCAAATGGGAGTAACTCCAGACCAAAGAGAAGTAATAGTTAAATTTGAAGATAATAAAATTATAATTGAAAAAAAATAAAAAATTTTTTATTACTTAAAAGCCTAGTATTTACTAGGTTTTTTTATTTTCAGCAAAATTTTCACAAAAAACATAACCATCAAATCGGTTACGTTTTTCTATTAGTGAGAATAATTTTAAAAAGCTGGAGGTGTAATTAATGAAAGAACAGGTATTAAAAATATTGTATTTAAATATTTCTGAAATAAAAGAATATGAAAATAATTCTAAAGAGCATCCAGAATGGCAAATATCACAAATAGCTAATTCAATTAAAAAATTTGGATTTAATGATCCAATAGCAATAGATGAGAATAATATCATTATTGAAGGACATGGAAGATATTTAGCAGCTAAAAAATTGGGGCTAAATAAAATTCCTTGTATTCAATTGAAAGAGTTAAAAGAGGAAGAGAAAAAGGCTTATATCATAACTCATAATAAGTTAACTATGAATACAGGTTTTGACTTAGAAAAATTAAAGGCAGAATTAGAAATGTTAAAGCTCACTAATATAGATTTAGAACTTACTGGATTTGAAAGGACGGAGCTAGAAGATATTATGAGTGATGAAACTGAATTAAATTTATTACCAGTAGAAGATGCTTTAGATGAGAATGATCCTAATAAATTGGTGGGATTAGTTTGTCCTTGTTGTGGCCATAAGGCAAAGAAAAAAGAGTTTTTAGAGTGTGATATAGATGGCTAAAAGATATCAAGACAAATATTATACTCCAGCATCAGTAGTTAAGGCAGTATTAAAAGTAATAGAAAAAGAAATAATGCCATTAGATAAATTTAATAGAATAATAGAGCCTAGTGCTGGAGCTGGAGCTTTTATAAAAGAGCTTCCTAAATCAACTATAAGTTATGATATTGCTCCTGAATATGAAGGAATAATATGTGCAGATTATCTTAAAGAAAATATTCCTTACTTAGAAAATAGTATTGTTATAGGAAATCCTCCCTTTGGAAGAAGTGGAATGTTAGCCAAAGAATTTATAAAGAAAAGTATGGAACATTCTGATTATGTAGCTTTTATATTACCAGGAGATAACTACAATAGAAAAAGCTCTATTCCTGGAATAAAACTTTTTAAAAGTTATATGCTTCCAGAAGTTAAATATAGTGGAGTTAAATTAAAATGTTGTTTTAATATCTATTGTAAAGGAGATGAAGAAAAAAAGAAAATAAAAGATGTGGATATCTATGAATTTTCAAGAAATAAAAATACTACTAAAAAAGAGGAAGAAGAGTATTTAAAAAAAGATTGTGACTATAGGATTATATCTTATGGAACTATAAGATTAATAGGAAAAAATGAAAAAACAAGAGTACAAGAGTTAAAGATTAATTTTAAAGTTAAAAGAAATTTTAAATATATTTTAGAGAAATATATAAAAGAAAAAGCTAATATAAGTGTTTCAGCAGCAAATATCTCCAAACAAGATATAGTTGATTTAATCTATGATAATTATCCTGAGTTAAGAGGCAATTAAAAGGATGTGATACTAATGAGTAATCCTACTAGGGCTCCCACAAAAGAAGAGGTAAGGGAATACTATGAGCAAAATAATGTTTCTTTAAAAGAGTGTGCTAATCATTTTGGGATATCTGAAAATACTGTTAAAAGTTGGAAGAAAAGAGATAAAGCTAAGGGTGATGATTGGGTGCACCTAATAGATAGTTCGGGTGCACCCAAGGGGGCAGAGGGAAAATCAAAAAAGCAACTTATAAATAAAGCTAAATCAATAGTTATTCAAGGTGGAACTATAAAAGAAGCTTCAGAGAAAACAGGAGTTAAGGAAAGTACACTTCAAAACTATTCATCTAAAGAAAATTGGATAGAGCAACAGGAAAGATTCCTTAAAAATGTATATGGAAGGCTCCAAGAGGAAGAAGGAGAAAAGCATATACAAAGGAGAAAAGAAGCTATTGATTATCTTAACTATATTCAAAAGAAAACTATGGCCAAGTTATCTAATGGGGATTTAGATAAAAAAGATGCTGAAATCTTTAATACAGTAGTTAATATAGTTCAAAAGACAATAGAGGGACAAGCTCAATTATTAGGTATTCCTGAAATGAGATTGAATATTAAGAAAGATACTGATAATAAAGATATTCCTACTAGTAATGATAGAAAAATCACTATTAAGGTGGTGAAGTAATGGAAAATATAGAACTTACATTTGGAGAACACTTTGCAAACTTAATACAAGATGATGATTTTGACATTGCACTTTGGATAGGTGGATATGGTAGTGGTAAATCTTTCACAGGATTTCTTAAAACTGTTCTTACAGGATCTATTGAAAAAAGAAGAATGCTGGTTGTCCGTAAAGTATATGCAACTTTAAAGGATAGTTGTTTTGAGGATTTAAAGGAAGCTATATCTATTTTGAATATGGAAAATGAGTGGAAATATATTAAATCTCCTTATGAATTTGAAAATTTAATAACAGGAACTCAAATTATATTCAAGGGTATGGATGATTGGAGAAAACTAAAATCAGTAAAAAATATAGATTATATCCTTATAGAAGAAGCTGATGAGTTAACTATTGATGATATAAAAGAACTTAGAAAAAGACTTAGAGTAAAAAATATTAGATGTAAATTAATAATGATGTGTAATCCTGTATCTCGTGGAAGTTCTATTTATAAAATGTTTTTTACTGAACAAGGTTATAACATTGATGAAAATGAATTATATGAGAAAAGACTCATTAAATTTACAGATAAGATTATTTTGGAAAATGGAGAAATATTAAAACAAGTAGTTATGATACATCATTCTACTTATAAGGATAATCCACATCTTCCAGCAAGTTTTATTTATGAGTTAGAAAGTGAAAAAGACCCTAGATTAAAAAGAATAGCTAAAGAAGGTAAATTTGGAGCAGATGGTGATTTAGTTTTATATAATGCTGTCTTTGAAAAACAAGTTTATGAGAAATATATTGAAGGGAAATTAGGAAAAAAAGACCAGTACAGAGGTATTGACTGGGGATATTCAACTTCATATACTTGTGGTTTAAAAATGGCGGTTAATACTAAATTAAATGAATTGTATATTTATTGGGAATACTACAATAAAGGCAAATTAACCAAAGAACTTTTTAAGGAATTGGAACCTTTAAAAGAAGGTGGAAAAGTAATATATGCAGATAGTGCTTCGGCACAAACTATTGCAGACTTCTATGATGCTGGATATAACATTGATGGAGCAACTAAAGGTAATGGCTCAGTTGAATATCATGAGCAACTTTTGAGAAGTTTTTCAAGAATAGTAATTGATATTGATAGATGTCCTCACACTAAAGAAGAAGCTGAAGAATGTGTTTATAAAAAAGATAAAAATGGAGATATCCAAGCTGGTAGATACAACATAGATCCTCATAGTTTTGATGCTATGAGCTATGGGCTTGAAGAATATGAATATATCCCATTGAAAGAAAGAATTAGAAAGAAAAAATATATAGGAGTTAATGGAGGTGGAAAAAATTGAAAAGAACATATTAAGTAAAAAAGAGCTAACTACTTCAACAGTTATAAAGTTATTTAATGAAACTTACCCTGAAAATTCTAATTTAAGTGATGAACTTATAAAAAAACTTTTAGAAGATATAGATGTAAGTTCAGCTTTAGACAAAGTTGAAAGAGGAGTAGCTGGAAGAAAACTAACAATACAAACTGATGATATCTCATTAGAAGAACAAGCTAAGGAAATTGAGAAAAGATTTTCAGGTATTAAATTCAATAGAATACTTAATCATATGATAACAGCTAGATATTGGGGATATAGTTGCTTTGAAATAATTTATAATGAAGATTTTTCAATAAATACTCTTATTCCTATACCTTATGATTATATCACATATAAAACTTCTGAAAGAGCTTGGAAAGTAAAAATAGGAGCTAATGAAATACCTCTTAATAGAGAAAAATTTTTACTATGTATTCATAGATGGAATCCAGCTAGACCAACAGGTACTAATATCTTTGAGTCTTGTAAAACTTCTTTTTTAGATAAAGAAATGTATCAAAGACAATTAAGGGGACTTGCTAAAAAATATGGAGATGTTATAATTGTTTTTCCTTATGACGAAAATACAGAGTTTGAGGATATTAAAGAGCAAGCTGAACAAGTTGCAAATATGAAAGGACAAGATGTAATAGCAATTCCTGTTAGTAGAAATCAAGGATTAAAGGATAGCTTTGATTTTATAAAATTATCTGATTTGCAACCTGAAATCTATACAGAGTTAGAAAACAGGGAAAAAGAAAAGTTAATTCAAAAAATACTTGGAGGAACTTTAACTATTAATAATGGTGGAGGAACAGGTTCATATTCACTTGGAGAAATTCATCAACAAGGATTAGAAGCTGTTATTCAAGAAGTTTGTAATTTTTGCACAGATAGTTTATATCAATTAATAGAATTAGATTCAATGTTTTTTGGATATAATCCTAATAATTTTTCTTGGAAGCTTGAAAAAGTTTATACAGAAGAAGAAATATTCGAAAAAGATAAAAAGAAAGAAGAAAAACTAAGTTTAAAACTTGATAATATGTTGAAATTATCAAATATTGGCTATAAGCTCTCTAAAGTCTATTTAGCAGAGTATTTAGGTATAGACGAAGTTTCACTCGAAGAAAGTTCTACACCTACTATAATCAATGGAATACAAGGCGAATTCTCAAAAAATAAGTTGGATGAATTACTAGAAAGAGTAAAAGAACAAGATAGTAATTTATTAGAAGAGATTGAAGAAAGTTTTGGAGATTTTTTCAAAGATATTTCAATACAGTCAAAAGAAAAATTAAAGGCCGTAAAAACGTTGGAAGATTTAGAAAATATTGTTTTAGATATGACTTCTTTAAAAGATAAAATGCTTATCAGTTTTTTAAAAGGTTATTTAGATGATTTAGTTATTAGTGGTAGTGTCTTATTACCACAGGAAAATATCAATCCTTTTAAATTAAAGCATGAAGAAGCTATACAATATTTTTTAAATAAATCTCCTATACTCTTTGACAAATTGGAAGAGATTTCAGCTAAAGTACAAGAAAGTTATTTTTACATAAAGAAAAGTACAAGCTTAGAAGTAACCAAAGCTTTGTATAATAATTTACTTTCAACTTTAAATGAAGGAAAGACTTTTAAAGATTGGTTAAAGATGTCAGAAGATATTTTAAATAAATCAGGATTTGGAGATAATCCTTGGTACTTGGAATTAGTTTATAGAAATAATTTAATGACTACTTATAATGCTGGTACTTTCTATAATCAAGAACTTAATAAAAAGAATAAACCTTATGGAATGTATGATGCTGTTGGAGATAATAGGACAACTGATTTATGTAAATCTTTAGATGGACTTGTATATCCTTTGGACCATAGTTTTTGGAAGAACTTTTTGCCACCTAATCATCACGGTTGTAGAAGTAGGAGAATTGCTTTAAGCAAAGATGATGTAAAAGAATATGGATTAACTATTCATAAAACAATGGGAAAATCCATTTTAGACTTAAAAAATGAGCTTGGAGAATTCAAAGGAAATCAAGTCAATGCATTAGCTACTTCTTTACAGAAAAAAGATGAGAAAGTAAAAGAATTGAAAAAGGAAGTAAACTCTGCTTTAAAACAACTTTCTCTAATGGAGTGATGAGTTATGTTCAATGTAACAAATAATGGAAAAGTAGTTCTAAAAGGATTAGAAAAACTAAGTATAAACTCTGAAAAAACTCTTCCTTTGATGAGATATATAGCTGGAGATATGCAGACTAAAGTTGATTTTAGATTTAGACTTAGTAAAAATCCAAATGGAGAAGCATGGGCTCCACTCTCTCTTATAACTGTATCAAGAAGAAGAAAGGGAAGTAATAAACCTTTAGTTGATACTGGAGAGTTACGAGCTAGTATTACTTCAAGAGTAACTCCTACTATTGCAGTAGTAGGAACTAATAAAGAATATGCAGCATATCAAAACTTTGCTGTAAAAAAAGGAGAATTGGGAACTACAGAAGTAACTGAAACTATTAGAGAGCATACTAGAAGGAGAAGAGGTAGAACTGAAAGAGTAAGACAACATACTCGTAAAAGAGAAGTATCTTCTCCTTGGGGAGATAAACCAGCTAGGGAGTTTATAGGATTTAGTAATAATCAAAAGATAGCATATGCAGCTATAATTAGAAAATATCTAAAAACAGGTAAGTTATAAGGAGATGATAGTATGGTAACACCAGTAGGATTTTTATTTATAGGAGTAGCCGTAGGAGTAACAGGAGGTTTAGTTTGGGGAGTAGTTAGAGAAAGAAAAGGGAAAAATAAGAAATATATCTTTTGGGGACCTAAATTAGTTAAAAATGAGGAAGAAGAAAATGCCAAAAATATTTAAAGCTGGAAACTATGGAGCAAAGGGAAACTATACAGTAGAAAACCTTAAAAGCTGGATAGGTAAAGAGTTCTCAATAACAGCTGGACATATAGGAGATTGGCAAAAGAATGGCTATCCTATAACAGCTATTCCAGTCGCTGGTACTTGTAAAGTAACTGATGTAGATGAGAACGGATATTTAATAGGAGAGTTCAATTATAACTCTTTTGGAGAAAGTATTAAGAAACAATATCCTAATCTTTCAATAGGAATAGGAAGTGATGGTAATCCTAACCATTTAGCAATATTAGGATATGCACCACCTCATTTAAAAGATTTAGATAAGTCTTTTAGTGAGTTCTCTCAAGACTTAACTTCAATAGAAGAAACTCAAATAATAGAGTTTGCAGAAGATGACCAAACTAAGATTGATGAATTTACAAGCTATATTAAAGGTGTTGATGCATCAAAAATAAAGTTAGGAAATTTATTTGATGTTTTATGGGAAAAAGATAGTGAAAAAACAGCAGTAGATAAACTAAGAGGTGCTGGATATACAGTAGAAAAAACAACTGAGTTTAATACTGATACTTTAAAAAATATAGCTTCTATTCTTAATTTTGATTTAGTAGAAAAGAAAAAAGAAAATCTAACTCAAGATGAAATGTATGAGAAAGTTAGAGCAGAGTTTACTAGAGATAATGAGAAAAAAGAAGTTAAGGAAAAGTTTATTAAAATGTTCCCTCCAGTAATGCATTCGTTTATTGAATTTGGAATAGATAAAGCTTTTGATGAGAAAGAATACTCAAATATTATTGAGTTCTCTGAGGGGAAAAAAGGAACAATAGCCAATATGTTAAAAGATTTCTCTAAGGAAGATGGACCTTTTGCACACTTATTCAAAAATATATCTAGTGGAATAGAATTTTCAGAAGATAAAGACCCAGTACAAGAAGCTAAAGAGTTAGCTGAATCATTTTAAGGAGGTATAAAGAATGGCAACTTTTGAAAGAAAAACAGAAAATTTAAAAGACAAAGCAGTTATCAGATTACAACCCGATATGCAAGTAACAATGGGAGCAGGGGCAGTGAAGCATTTACAACCTATAGCTCAAGACAAAACAGATGGTAAATTCTATGCTTATGTGAAAGATGACCCTAACAAAGGAGTTATAGCAGGACTATATATGGGAGCAGATACTACAGCAGAGGCTGATGATGTTGGTTATATCTCTACTTATGTAGTTGTTGGTAAAGAAGATATTCAAGGAATAGAATGGGAATCTGATTTTACAGCTATACATCAATTAAAAGTAGCTGGAGTTATTTTAACAACTAAAATTGAAGGAACAGAGGAGGCTTAATAAATGAATAAAAGAATGATTTACTTAATATCTCTAATAGCTGAGATGTCACAAAAATTAAATATTCCAAAAAGATACTCAAAAAAATTCATAAACTCTGGAAACGAATACTTATCTCCAACAGAAAAAATAAGAATAGAAGATTTAACAGATCACTTTGTAACAGCTGGAATTGTAGGAAGAACAGAAGTTTTACCTATTCTTGGTAAAGATGGATATAGAGTTATTGAGTTTGAACCTGATATTATTGGAGGACAATTTCCTTATTCAGCTAGTGATTTAATCCAAATAAAAGCTGGTGTTCCTATGTACACAAAAACAGGAGCCGAAATTCCTACAATTAAACAAATGGAAGCTAAATATTCAAGACTAATTGCTGCTGCTATTGATAATAGATTTGAAAAACAATGTGCTGAAGTTTATTTAAAGGGTACTTATACTGACAAAAATAAGAAAGCTCATGAAGTAGGAGTTAAAGCAGATAAACCTCTTTCTTGGACTAATGGAACAACTGTTTTTGTTGATGAAGTTTTAAAACTTGCTTTAGCTTATCAAACTAAACATGGAATGTGGCCTGAAATCGAAGTAGGAGAAAACATATTTAATGCTATAAAAAATGAAGCTAATGATACTAGACAAAATATAAATAAAGTTGAATTTAGAGTTGATGGAAGTGAGCCATACTTAATGATTGGAACTCAAAAAGTAGAACTTCTAGTAAATGCTAAAGGAACTGATGATAAAGAGATAGATACTAAAAATCTAATTATTTTATCTAATGTTAATAACTTAGCAGTTGGATATGGTTGTCTTACTTATGGAGATGTAGCAAAGAATGAATCAGTTTTAGTTAGATCCAAAGTAATAGCTGGAGATACTAAAGTAGAGGAAACTACTGGTAGTAAAGGACTATGGGGTAAATCAGCTCCAATGCCTCTTGTATTATCAACAACTAAATTTGAGAGATATAAGGTTACTATATCTTAATATTGAAGAGGGAAGTTCCCTCTTCTCCTTGAGAAAGGAGGGATAATGGCTTTTAAATATCTAAATGATAAATTTATGCCTGTTCCAGTAAAAAATATCTTATTAGCTTATTCTCAATACTCTGAAGATGAGTTTAATAAAGTTGCTGAAGAGTTTGAAAGAGAAGCTATAGGAGTTATTGATTCATCAGTTAACCTAACCAAGACACTTGAGCTAACAAATGGACAAGACTTGGTTACAGGATTATGTAAGAGCTATGTAACAGCTAAATTACATGAAATGATAGCTCATCCAGATTATATAGACTTAGCAGCAGACCTTATGGTTAACTTTAGAGATAATCTCAAAAGAATAAGAGAAGCTCAATTATCAGAGGGGGAAAGTACCTCTGACAAACCTAAAATAAGAAAATTATATATATTCAGAGGAAAAGATGGTTAAGATATTCGAATTAGGTCCTTGTCAAGTATATTTCAATGATAAATATATAGGACACACATTAAAAACTGATAGTACATCTTTAAAATTACAAGCTATTACACAAGAGATAAAGACTGATGAAAGCCCAGATATAAAGGAGATATTGGAATTAGGTAGAAATATTACTTTTGAAACAACAGTATTATTAGATGAAAACTCTATTAATACTTTTGGAATAACTCCTGATGTAAAAACACTAGTAAAAAAAGGAGTTATAGAGATAGTAACTATGAGTAATTCTGTAAGAATAAAGTTATTGAGGGCTGTTATAACTCTTGAAATTAATTTTAATTTCAAAACTGAAGGTACTCATAGTGTAAAGATTAAAGCTAAAGCTTTAAGAAATGAAGATAACAAAGATGTAGAAATAATTACTTAAAGGGAGGTAGCAATGAAAGAATATCCATTAGGACCTTGTAAGATTGAATATACTCTTGAAGGAGAAGAGAGCCCAGTTGTATTAGGACTTACACTGAAAGAAGAGGAAGTTTTATTTAGTGCTGGGTTTGAAATATACTCTGTAGAAGTAGACCAAATGCAAGGACCATATATAGCAAATGTAATTCCAGGAGAAGTTACACTTACATGTACTATTCCTTTAGATTTAAGTGTATTACCTAAATTATCAAACACTTATATTGAAGGAACTACTGGAGTAGGATTTACAACAGTAGGAAAACCACTTAAATTTGGAAAGTTAAAAGTACATCCATTATCAGCAGGAGATTCAACAGACTTTGATATTACAGGACCTAGAGTATCTTGTCTAGTTAATACTCAAATTAACTTTAAAACAGAAGATACACCTAAAGTAGCTTTAACATTTAACTTCTCAACAGATATAGCTGAAGAAAGTCCAACAAAAGGATTAGTATATACTTGGGGAAATTACACAGCAAAAGCTTAAGTTTTTTCAGTGCCTCTATCTTAATTGATAGAGGTATTATAAAGAACTTAAGAGAGGAGGGAATATATGGGGATATTTATAAGAGATATAAAAGATTTAATTCCAAGAAATAAAACTATTTCTTTAGGAATAAGATTTATAACAATTAGAGAACCTACTGTTAAAGATTGGTTATATCTAAACAGTATAGATTTTGAAAAAATGGAGATAAGAGAAATATGTAATATTTATATAAAGACATTATCTGATGACATAGTTGAAGTTGAAAAACTTACAACTATAGAATTAGTAACTGTACTTCAAGAATGCTTTAAGATGATGTCAAGAAATGAAAATACTGGAGAAAAGGAAAGTAAAGAAAGCTCAGATGATATCTATATAAATATGTCATATAGAATAGCAAAGTTTTGTAAAAATACTTCAACATCACTAAATGAAGCTATGAATACTAATTTCTTTATATTTAATTCAATACTAGAAGGAATAAAAGCTTTAGAAGCAGAAGAAAGTTTAAATTTATCAGCTATAGTTGATAATCATATAAATCTAAATTCTAAAGATAAAGGAAAATACACAAAACTATTGAATGGATATAAAGAAGATTTTAAAAATAATGGAGTTAAAGTTGTTAGAGGAATAGATTTCTTTAATATAAAGAAATTACAAGCTATGACTAAAGGAGGAGCTTTATGATACCTTATTCAAATGAATATTTATTACAATATATGGCTACTCTTGACACCAGTAACTATAGTCAAGGCTTAAAGGGAATGCAAAATCAAACTGAAGGAACTACCAATAAAATAGATAGTGCCTTTGGAAAGATGACTAAATCTATTAATGCAGCAACTATTGCTAAAGGAGCTATGGCAGCTGCTGCAATATATGTAGCTAATAAACTTAGAGTCACTACTAAAGAAGTAATGGCATATCAAAAACAACTTGGAATGGTAAATACTCTTCTTAAAGTATCAAGAGATGAGTTAAATAAATATGGAGATGAATTTGAAAGACTATCTCTTAAAACTGGAGCAAGTAAAACAGAGATAGCAAATGCTGCCTACCAAGCTCTATCATCAGGAGTAGGAAAAGGAGATTTAATAGGATTTCTTGAAACAGCATCTAAGACAGCTATAGCTGGGCAAGCTACTGTTGAACAGTCAGTAGGAACTATTACTTCTATTATCAATGCTTATAAAATGGAAATGAGTGAAGCTGGAAAGGTTGCTGACTGGTTACTTACAATTCAAAATGAGGGTGTAACTACTGTAAGAGAGTTAGGGGACCAACTTGGAGATGTAACATCAATCTCGGCAGCTCTTGGAGTATCTCTTAATGATGTAGGTGGAGCAATAGCTCAAATGACTGTAAATGGTAATAATACAGCCAAGACAATAACAATGTTAAAGTCTATGCTATCAGAATTATCCAAAGAAGGACAAATGGCTGCTGATAACTTTGAAAAATTATCAGGTCAAAGCTTTACTGAATTTATAGCAAATGGTGGAACTCTTCAAGAAGCTATGATAAAGATGGAAGAATATGCTAAAAAATCTAATAAATCAGTTGTAGACCTCTTTTCATCAGTTGAAGCTGGAAGTGCAGCTTTAAATCTTACAGGAATAAATGCTGAAAATTTTGCTAATAAGTTAGAAAAAGTGGCTAGTAGTTCAGGAGAATTGGAAACAGCTTATAGAACAGCAACAGATAATATTCAATCAGAATGGGAAAAGCTTGTAATAGCTATGGATAATAGATGGAGTAAGTTTGTAAAATCTGTTGTAGAAAATGAAAGTTTACTCAATTTTGTAAAAACTATTAGAAGGGCCATTGATGGAGAAGATAACTCTTTAGAAATTCAACTAGATAGAGAAAAAGAACTTCCTGATTTAAAAAAGAAATT
Source organism: Fusobacterium mortiferum ATCC 9817 (assembly GCF_000158195.2). Lineage (NCBI taxonomy): Bacteria > Fusobacteriati > Fusobacteriota > Fusobacteriia > Fusobacteriales > Fusobacteriaceae > Fusobacterium > Fusobacterium mortiferum. The sequence goes on along the minus strand of NZ_GL987991.1, from coordinate 59,911 downwards.
AGAGGGAGTAACAAAGGAATTAGAAGAGGTTAGAAAGAAAAGAGAAGAGTTATTAAAAACAAATCCTAATAAATCTATGACCTTAATTCCTACTGAAAACAAGCTTAATGATGAAAAAAATCAACTTACTTGGAAAATACAAAATATAGAAAGAGAAATTAAAACTAGGGAAGAGGCAGCTAAAAAAGTTGAAGAAACTAATCAAAAAATAGTAGAGAGCGAAAATAAAAAGAATACTCAACTACAAGATTTAAGAGCTCAAGAAGAAAGTAGATTAGAGGAACATAATGACACCTTAAAATCTAATGAGCTTAAGTATCTCCAAGATAAAAAAGATTATATAGCTGGCCAACAAAATTTATTATCATTAGGAATAATCAACCAAGAGGAATATAACAGGAATATTAAAAATAAAGAAAATGAGCTTTATTTGGAGCAACAAAAAGCTAATTTAGCAAGTTTAAAACAAATGGAAGATTATTATAGAAATATAGATGATTTAACAAAGGCTAATGAGTTTAAGAAAAAAGTAATTGAAGTAGAATTAAATATCCAACAAAGATTTTCTACTGAAAGGAATGATGTAGGAGAAGATTCTATGTTAGATACTCAATTACAAGCTAGAAAAGAGCAACAAGCTAGCCTTTTAGAGAATGAATGGCTATTTCTACAAGAACAGGTTGATTTATATAACCAGGGGAAATTAAGTGTAGAAGATATAGAAAAAAATAAAAATATTAGATTACTAGAGTTGGAACAACAAAGGTTAGAACAAGAGGCACTACAATTAGAGCAAAGAAAAGCTTTCTATGAGTCCAATGCAGGATTTGAGCAAGAACTAGCTGACACTATTATAGATATTAATAAAAATAAGATTAAACAGGAAGAAAATGCTTTTAAACTTGAACAAGCTAATAAAAATAAAAAATTTAACTGGGAGAAATGGGCATCTAATTATGAAGTTGATATATATGAGAGGTCAGCAGGAGCTATTATGGATACCTACACAGCTTTAGCACAAGGACAAATTAAATCATTGGAAGATTTTAAAAAGTTTGCTATGTTGCAATTAGCTGAGTTATTAATGGCAAAAGGGCAAGAACATGCTGCTAGAGCTGTTTCAGATACAGCATTAGGATTATCATATATTGCTGCTAATAATTATAGTGGAGCTAAAAACGCTTTTGTATCTGCTGCACAAAATGCTGCTGTTGCCGCTTCTTTTGGAGTAGCTGCAGCAACTATCAACAATAGTGTTGACTCTGAAGAAGATACAGATAATGAAGATAATAACTCTTCTTCTACTCAATATGATGAAGGAATTAATGATAGAGTAGAAAGCTCTCAAGAAAAAAATGAAGGTATAGTCTATATAGATGGAAGTAACTCTACCTTGACTAAATTATTTATTAAAGAAATAGAAAAAGAATTAAATGATGGATATAATGTAACACTCATTGGAAAGAAAAAATAAAGTAGAAATAAGAACATTGGCAATTTAATAATAAAAATAAAAAAGGAGGTGTATGAATGGAAAATAAAATTTCTATCTATATTTCTACTCTAAAAGATTATCAAATAAAAGGTATTAAATATGATGGAATTGATGATAAAGAAGGAGCTATTTATCAAACAGCAGAGTCTGGGAAAGAATTTAATATAATTAGATGGTTTAAATATAAATATACTCTATCTTTACAATATCTTTCTTTCCAAGAATGTGAAAATATAATAAGAGAACTTATAGAGATAAAAAAAGAAAGAAAATTACTTAATATTCCTAGAGAAATTCTTTTAAAAAAGGGCTATATAGATTTTAAAAATTTACCTGATGACCCTTTATTTTCCTATGAAATAAAGGATATTTCTCCTAAGCAAAGTACAGGTAAACCTTATTATGACCTAACTATCAAATTAAATGAAAGGGTTGATATGCTATGAATATAGAAAAACAATATTATCACTATATAGCAAAAATATATGATAGTTTAAGGAGTAGAGAAGAGGGAAAACCTTTATACTTAGCAACTAAAAGAGGAGTAATATTTGAAGATATAGAGTGTTTACCATATATGAGTATTCCAAATGGTGGAGGAAGTTCAATTACTCCTAAAGATTCTCAATGCTCTGTATCATCAATTAAATTTGATATAGTAAATGTTGATTACACTATATCCCAATGGCTTTATGAAAGATTGAATAGTGGGAACTCTATGACATATGGAGAAATGGTTGATATTTATGCTATGTGTGGAGATAAAACTTTAAAATTAATATATAGAGGACTTATAAGAAGTATTGATAATGATGTATTTGAAAGTAAGTATACTTTTGAAATAGCTGATTTCCAAGAAAGATTAAAAGCTTCTATATTTGATAGAGAGTTATCAAAATACAATGGAGAAACTATTGATGATATTAATAAATATAGAATGCCTACTAAAACTATAAATGGAATAAAGCAAGGATTTAGTATTAAAGAAATTGATGAGGGAGAAACTGATGATGATGGTAATTCAATTTTAACTAGAGTTATAGTATTTGAAGGACATCCAGTTACTTGTATTGAGCTAATATTTCAAGCTGTATTCTCAACACCTCAATTAGAAGTTCAAGTGCCATATTTGACTAATCAATATGAAAACTTTGTAGATTTAGTATCACTAAATGAAATTAGAGAGGTTTTAAATAGACCATATTATTCAAACTACTACTTAGAAATAAGAGAACCTATAGATGATCCTTATGAGTGGTTGATAGATAATGTATATAAACCTTGTGCTATATTTCCATATCTAAGTTTAGATGGAAAGCTTGGAATAAAACTACATAGACAACCAACCATTGGAACAGAAGGAATTACTCTTGATGAAAATAACATTATTTCAATAGATAGTAAAAATATAACTGATGAGAACATAGTAAATAATATGATAGTTAAGTATGAAAAAGACTTCAAGGAAGATAAAGAAAGGATTAAAAGGTATTTTACTTCAATAAGTTCTTTTAATAAATTTAGAATGCTTATTCCAAGTAGTCCAGATGAATATATAATAGCTGGAGTTAATAAGTTATCTGCTACAGATAAAGCTACATTTGCTGCTACTTTATCAGATAGTATATTCAGTAGATATGGATATCCTGGAGTAGAGTTAGAGCTTACTGTTCCTTTAGAAGTAGCCGTTGATTATAAAGTAGGAGATTATCTCTTTATTGAGCATAAAACTTTAATAGCTTGGGAAGGAGATACACAAGGATTACCAGGAATAAAAGAAGAAACAGGGGAGATAGTAGACCCATATGATGGATTAGCATATTTTGATGTTGGGCATGAATGGGGAGCTTTCTTAGGAGAAAATACTTTAGGAAAGGCAATAGATGGAACTTGGGTAATTACTACTACTCAAAGAGAAATTTCACATAAAATATTTAATTCTCAAGATGAAAACTTTGAAAGTTGTGTTAAAAATCATACAAGAATAGAAGCTTGGTTAAAAAAGGAGGGGATAGCTTGAGTAAACTAATGGAAATAATAGATAAATCTCCTGATTTTAAAAATGGTACTTGTTCTTTTAAATTTTTAGATACTACCTTCAACCAGCTTACAAGAAAAATAGGAAGTAAAGAGGGAGCAAACTTTACTACAGCTAAAGCTGGAGATATCTTATCTAAAGAATTATTGCAGACTCTTAATACCAAGCAAATAGCATTAAAAGATAAAATATTAAAATGGCAAGATGAGATAAATAAATGGGTAACAGATAAAAATACTAATAAAAATATAAATGCTAATTTGATGAATTATATTTTTACTTCTGTTGTAGATTATACAAGTAAATATGTTCCTGGAGAAACTCTTGCTGATTATTACTTATTATCAGAAGTAGTAAGTGCTGAAAAAGAATTATATGAGTTTACTAGCTATTATACTACTCAATATATTATCTATTTACAAAATATTTTGAAAGAATGGAGCAAAGATAAACTTTATTTTAGTTGCATTAAAAAAGTTTATGGAACTGTATATTTTAATTTTGATATTGAAGAATGGAAATTAACAGATGCAGCTGGATTAGTTACTACTACTGAAGGAGGAGGTAAAGCTAGAACTATAAGAGTATCAGGATTTGAAAATATGAAATTAGGAGAGCATAAACGTGTGACTTACTATGCTTACTATTCTACAAGCAGTAACCCTCAAGTCATTTATAAAGGATATGTCTATTTCAATATTAGAAGATTAGCTTTAGGTTCTGAAAAAGATGATGGTAAGTTTGATTTTTGGTTAAGTTCATGGGCTGGAGAAGGATTAGTTAGTCATTATAGTGAAATGAAAGTAGAAGAATATACTGGAAAACATAGTCCACATTTTGATGCTGAACCTAAAGATTTAAACATTAACTGGGTCAAAACAAGGGTATTATTATAAGGAGGAAAAATGGAGAGAATTTTAAAAATTGTAATTGACTTACTTAGAGGAGCAACTTATGATTTAGAAACAAAATTTACTCAAGCAGATAGTCAATCACATTACTTACAAATAGATTTTAGGGATACTTCCCTTAACTTTTCAGGAGTATCAATGAAAGTGAATTTTATTAGAAGTGATGGAGTAGCAGTTACTACATCAAAGGCTAGTGTTACTTCATCTAATAAAGTACAAATTCCTACTAATGCTTTAGCTAAATTTGGAGAACTAGGAATTGAAATAATCTTAATTAAAGGAGATAGTATCTTAACTGTAAACAAACTTATTAGAGTTACTGTAATTAAAACTCTTGCAGGAGAAGGTATAGATTTAGAAATAGGAGATAGCTTTTTAAATGAAATCAATCAGCTAACTGTTAATCTTTCTAAAGTTTTAACTGGGGAAGGAGATAAGCAAATTGAAAGAGTAAGAGCTACTGGAAATGAAGTAGTAAAACAAGTTGAATCAATTTTAGGAAATAATCCTGAAGGTGGGAATGCAGCTGCTGTTGGTGGATTAAGTAGAGCTGGAATAGAAACACTTATAGATAATGTTGTAGGAAAAGTTGAAGATGGAAAATTTCCATTAACAAGTGCTGAAGTTGGAAAAGTATATGAGGCTGTAAATGGCAAGAAGTATAAATGTATAAAAGCTTATAGTGGTTCATCATTGAGCACACCTAATGCCAATTTCATAGAAATGTCATTGAATAATCATGCTGACAGATTGGATAATTTATTTACATATAATGATTCAACTTTTAATATAGGCAATATTAAATTTTTATTTTCTAGTTTTAAAACAACTGAAAATGGAAATGTAATAATAAAAATAGATAATCCAAATTTTAAAAGTGTACTATTTTGTGATTGTAGAAGTGACTTCTATAGAACATATCCGAATAATTTACCAGTATTAGATTACTATGGAGATAGCAACTTGAGATTTTATATTCCAAGTGATTTCCCTATAGGTAATAACATACATTA